>CANJQC010000046.1 GCA_947476295.1 Planctomycetaceae bacterium
TCAAGTCGCAACTCGAGCAACAGGAGCGGCTTGCCGCAGAACAACAAAAGCAAATCGATTCGATGAAGCAGCTCTGTGATGAGCTTGGACAACAATGCGACCTCGCGACGCAATCTGTGAATTTGCCTCCCGATCAACCGATTGGAACGCATGGGTATGGTGTTCGCATGATTACGGTCGCTGTCAACCTGGCGCGGGCAGTTGGATTGCGAGGCGCGGAACGTGTGCGCAAAAATTTTTTGAATGGCTCGGTCTTCGTCAAAAGACTCCGTCGCGAACATCGATTCGAAACTGGCTTCAGCGGCTGGGAATTGGCAGAATGAAGGAACCCCGTGGCGACAACGAAGACTTAGTTTTCATGGCCGATGACTCACTCAAACCAGATTACACTGAAAAGGTGCAGCAAACACAAACGTGTCCATGGTTGCATCAGAAGAATCGGAAGCGACATTGTCGCTCACAGGACAAAGGTCAGGCGTCGACATTCGCGAGCCGGTGCCCAGCGAAACCGCGGACCGCTGGGGAGCCCCGGCGACCGTGTTGTTATTTATCCATACCTGCAATTCGGCGATTAACTGTTCGCAGGAGGCGTATCGCTGCTCTGGCTGCTTGGCTGTCATCTTCTCCAGAATCTGCTGCAGCCCCAGATCCGCGTGACTGATCCGTGGGATGATCGCCGACTGATGAGCCATCAAACGTTTGACGATCGTATCGGTCTCAAACATGGCCCTGCCAGTGGTCAGGAAATACAGCGTGCAGCCGAGGCTGTAGATATCGCTGCGTGCATCTGCATTTTTGGAATCCATCGCCTGTTCGGGAGACATGTAATCGATGGTTCCCATCAAGATGCCAGTCCCGGTTAACGCCGCGTCGGTGTTCATGGCATTGTTGCTATCATCAAATCGAGCGATCCCCATATCCAGAATTTTTACAAGGCCCGAGTCGGCCAGCAGCAGATTCGCCGGCTTGATATCGCGATGCACAATGCCCTGACTATGGGCAAACGACAATCCTTGTGCCACTTGCAGGATGTATCCCACCGCAGATTTCAGACTGAAAGGTCCCTCAGTTTTCACCAGTGAGGAAAGGTCGGTCCCCGTGATGTATTCCATCACCAGATAATGAGTTCCCTTGAATTCACCGGCATCATAGGCCGTGACAATGTTGGGATGATTCAGCTGGGCCGCGGCCTCAACCTCGCGTTGAAATCGTCGTCGGCTGGTTTCGTCCTTGACGGGGATAACCTTCAGAGCGACTTCTCGCTTCATTGTTTTATGGCGAACCTTGTAGACCTGCCCCATGCCCCCCTGGCCGATTTTTTCTAGGACCATGTAACTTCCAATGACCAGACTGCTGGCTTTACCACTTAATGCCAGTTGAGCTTGAAACTGAGTCAGATGGCCACTGCGCACAAGTTGTTTTGCGACCGCCTCGGGCAACGTCGTTTCCAGTGGAATCGCTGCCTTTTCAAAGCAATCCGTAATTCGATCCGCCGTCAGCAGTCCCGACTTTTCCAGGGCGTTCGTCAGTTGTGCAGTTGTGATAGCCATGTGTTTCTCATTTAAAGTTTGACTTAGTGGTGCCTTGGAATCATTACCACAATGTATGTCGCCTTGCTGCAGCAACCACACGGCACAGTTACGACCACGGACCGTTCACTTATCCCAGCACCTTAGACCTGATGCTAGAATGAATGATCATATTTAGCATCTAAATGCAAATTGCGTGGAACCGATGAGGGGAACCACCCCGACATTTTTCTTGCAAATCTGTCGTAATCCGAAGAACTTGTGGTTCAACAACAATGAAGTGCGCGGCGTAACTTGTGTTCGCGTTTTTTTTACAAAATGTCGCGTACCAGAGTCGAATTCCGTTCGCTGATCGTGGCACTTCCGATAAGTGGCAACGGAGGATCTTCAGCGTGTTCACAAAGGACAGATCACGTGGCTCACAGACCGCGATCACGGCAGTTTCGCACATCAGCTTACGAATCACATAATGGCCCGGCAACAAACCATAGATCTCCTGCACAACTGCAGCAGGTGTTTGGGAACAGCACGTTCGTCGCCTCCGTTTTCGCTTCGCAGCACCGGACGTTCGCGTTGGGGAGTCTTGAATTCGCCAATTGACAGCTCTTCTTCCCATCGCTCGTGATAGCTGACGATCAGTCGATGTGCGGTATGCTTCCGCGAGTTCAGTCGGCGTGAATTCCGGCAGCAGTGTTCGGATCAAAAACGCGACCAGCGAGTAGATTGAGAAATAGACGCCGTAGACGGAGAGCACATGCCACAGATTGAGGCCGAACTGCGAGTGTCGGCACAGATGCCGCTGATAAAGCTCGTAGAAATTAATTCGAAGGATGTTCATTTTCGTACTCGCAACTGTGCACGAATGCCTGTCGTCAGCAGGCTCAATGTTGAACTGCGAAGAGCGTCCGAAATCGTCCGCGTGATTTTCTCCACTTCGTCTTTTGTTGTTGTCAATGGCGGTGTGAATTTCAGAACGTTGGGCTCATACTGGCAAAAACCCATCAGCAACGGGCATCCGTGATGCTGCATCATCAGCAGCAGATACAGTTGAGTTGCGTTCAGGCCAAATCGCTGAATCAGGGTTTTGCGAAGATCAAGCTCGATACCAATCAGCAGTCCGAAGCTGCGGACTTCTTTGACGACACGAATTCCCGCAAGCGACTGCTGCAGGCAGTCCCGAAACATCTGACCGGTTTCAATGACGTTGGCGCGAAAGTCGTCAGCATCTTTACGTTCCAACGTATTCAGGACTGACCGGTAGCCGATCTCGTAGCCATAACGCCCGTGAAGTCGCGATGGCAGGACAGCGTTGCGAGAGTTCAGCAGATAGTTGACCCGGTCCGAATACAGAGTCATCGCAAACGGAAACATCATGTCGCTTGTCCCTTTGCCGATCGTCATCAGATCGGGGCCGATTGACAGTTCCGACGAGCGTACGAAGGGACCCGTGCGGAACATACCAGTCTGGATCTCATCGACAAACAGCAGAACGCCTGCTTCGCGCCGAGCAATCTGCAGGTACTCCAGCAGATCCGGAGGAATCTCTCGCACTCCGCCGACGCCTTGAATGAGCTCCAGTTGAATCACTGCGACCGGAACCGTCTGCACAATCTGCCTGAGTTGCTGGATCGCATCCGCCGCGAACGGATCAACGTACAACACGTCCGGGTAAAGTGGATCCAGCCCTTGCTTGTACGAAGGCTTCGATGTGCCCGACAGAGCCAGAAGAGTCTTGCCGCCAAATCCGCCCTTGAGTGCCACGATGAACGACTTCGGAGATTGTGCAAGCAGACCCAGCTTCAACGCATGTTCGACGGCCGAACCGCCGCTCACGGCGGGCGCATGATGTCGAAGGCCTGTCAACGAGTGAAGCCTTTGAGCAGACCGCACCCCGGATGTCGGACGATCAGCAGATACAGCAGCCCGCTTTGGTGCCGCCACAGATCAATGCGGGCATTTAAGAAGATCTCTGAACGCAAATTTCGCAGTAAATGAATTCAAACCGCGCCATTGGCTTAATGAGACGATTCGATAATAGGCAGAGGACGGAGAGTTCTGATCAACGGACTGCATGCCCATATTCAACAGGAAGGAGTGCCTGTGAAGATCAGTCGGTGCCAGGCTGCCATGAATCAGGTAGCGCAATGGGATCGCGAGATCACATTGCTGATAAATCGAACTTCGCAATGGCGAACAGTGTGTCCGTTTTTCTAGGAACGCCGGGGCCAGCCATAATAAAATCGAAGGGCCAGTACACGGCAACATCTCTGATGCGAAGGATTTCCAGCCTGTCCTCAAGCTTGCCGCGACACTGAACTTCATCTGAAGAGTTTTTTTGACAGTGGCACCCGGCGTGATGTTGCCAAACATTGCCGAATACATACGATCTGAAAAATCCAGTCGAGTCTACGTGATTGATCGAAGACGCCGGAGGCGTGACTCTCTGGTATTCTCGACTTGTCGATTGGCTTTCAGGAACGATTGAACTTCCGGGTTCGGACGAAAATCGCCGCGCGTTTGCTGGTCCTTCAATCGATCCATAGTGAATCAGCCTAGCGTCAAAAGCTGCTTGAAGGCACTCGTGCCAGACTGGAACGAGCGGAGCGGTGGTTGTGAGTAATCAGTCGGCAAGCATGCCATTAACGCAATTGAGCCTGCGACGGAAGATCGCGGCTGCAGGTCCAGACTGCCGGAGTGGATTTTCGCCATAAGGCGAGTCGCCCAGGAATGTACGCCACCCAACGTCGGCGCGTTGTGTCTGAAGCAGCGATGCAAAGTCTGGTGGCCGCGATTCTTCGCTTTCACTACACCTATCCGGATGCGGCGATTGTGTGCGGTGAACTGGAGTTTGATGACGAACAACACGACACAATCACCAATCCAACTGTGATCGTCGAAGTGCTGTCCGACTCCACAGAAAAGTACGATCGCGGACGAAAGGCCGACCACTATCGGCAAATTGCGTCGTTGAAGGAACTGGTTCTGATCGCCCAGGATCATCCCCATATCGAGCGATTCACTCGCCGACCAGACGGCGGTTGGCTGTTTCATGAAGAAAAGAATCTGACCGCGAGTTTCGAACTTCCGTCGCTGAGAATTTCCGTGACGCTTTCGGAACTGTACCGCAACGTGCGATTCGAATCGACGACTGAGTCAGAGTCTAACGGCTGATCAACAGCGGCGAATTGGCAGGACGCGGGAGCCCGTCAGCAGAGATTGCTTCTTCGAAAGCCCATCGCTCGCAGTTGGTCGCCGAGGCGGGATTGATTGCTGTCACTCAAAACAATCCTTCATGGTGCAGTCCAGCGGGCACACAGTCAATCAGTAAACCGTAACGAGAACAAGTCGGCGTCGTGGAGTACGAAGCGGAGTCGTATTTCCTGACCGACAAGCCTGCTGACGTCGGTGCTCTTCTTCCACCAGACGCTTTGGTCGATCGAATCACCGAACAATTCCTCCGAGTCTCCAAGCGAGAATCCGGGGAGCGGGTTGCCAGCGGCATCCTGGATTTCGACTCGCAGGCTACCGGCGGCTGACGTGGCGTAGTTCAGTGAGAGACGTCGGCCAGCGAACGTCAGCGGCTTCGTGGTGATTTCACCACCACTCAGTGGAGCGTTCAGCGAGACAAAGCCGTCGAGCCGGATGGTGTAGCGTCGCAGGCGGTGCATTTCGTCTCGCCACGAACCTTCGTTGAAATGCAGCGAGATTTCATTCGCCAGGCCCGCCACGTCAGCTTTCGTTTCGAAGAGCCCGTAGCTCTGATAGTTGTCGCCGTAGATCCATCGCCCTTCGGCCTCAGGTCCGGGTCTCAGGAATGCCTCGTCCCAGCGGTGAAATGTCAGTCCGTTGCGACTGGCCATGAACAGTCCGTCTGTCACTTCAGCTCCAGTGTAGGCACCGCTGTCACTGACAGACGCCGCGAATTGTGCTCTGGTGACCGTGGGCTCCAGACGCTTTGCGTGCTCAGTCAGCGGTCGTGATACGTAGCGAGTCGGAAAGCCCAGCAGAATGTGCGGCGCTCGATAGTACGGTGCGATCTGATTTGTGTACATCTGCTGAGGCGGCGAATCCGGGTATGTCAACGCGACGGGTTCAGACCATGTCTTGAAATCAGTCGAATAAGACATACCGATGGATCTCAATCCCTTGAATTCGGCCTCACTGAAATAACGAACATACATGGAATACCGCTGGCGATCTGAATCCCAGAACACCGTATTGTGCGAATCGAATGCCCCTGTCGTGACGACCGGAGTTTCGCTCAGTGCGGACCAGTGAATTCCGTCCGCTGATTTGAACGTCAACAGTCCGTTGCTGCTGGTCGTTCCTCCCACGGCCTTGTAACGCTGGTCCGAAGGGCAGGCTGGGTTCGCGTCTTTGAATGGCGCGAAGTTATGAGTCTCGTAGCCACCTCGCCAAATGATGTTGTTTTCTTTCGTGCCGCTATTGTCCTGAGTCGCAGGCCAGTCAAAAAGACCGAGGGTTGGCTTCTTCCAGTGAATTCCATCGCGACTTTCGGCGTAACACACCACTTCTGATTGAGCCTGCCGCAGTGGAGGAGGGTCGATGATGTAGCGATGGCCGCGGTAGTACATCCGATACAAATCACCATCCTGGAACACCGTCGGGTATCCGCTGGCATTTCCTTCCCAGGGCTTCTCAAACGTGAAGGCAATCTCGCGCGGTTCCGGATGATGCAGTTTCAATTCGGCTCGTCCGTCGAGTCGCTCGATCAACGCCTGATCGACAAAAAGTTCCCGCCGGGAACCGATGTCGATCGGTTCGGCAGCGCCCGCACCAGCCGTCCAGCCAAAGATCAATAGGATCGCAATCAGGTACGACTGCCTGCACATGCTGGGATTCCTCAGCCGGAAAAACTTGCTGCACTTGCGGCTGAATCGATTTCAACTGCGCTTCGAAGAGAACTGTAGCACTTTGAAATCGACACCGTCAATCAGCAGCCACCTTCTGCACAGGCTGCGAACGAATCGGACGCAAAACGTTGATCATGTGGAATGGATCAAGGCTCTTCTCGGCGGAGCGAGACGGCTACTCTAATCGCAAAACTAACGCAACGATTCCCGTCACGCACGGAAATACGCGGATGGCCCTGATTCGAGGGGATCCGCTGTGGATTTCCTCTCAAACCGTACCAGCGATCGTTTTCCTGCAGATCACTGAGTCCCGCCCGCTGGAGGTTTGACTCCGAGATAAAACGCCAATTCAACCATCAATCTTTCCAGCGGACTCATTTCCTGACGTTCGGCAAGGACTCGTCGTGCGACATCGGGGTAATCGGTGATCAGGTTATCAACGCCGCGACTGATCATGGCCGACATGGCATATCCCTCGTTGACGGTCCAGGCGGAAACCGTTTTGTTGCGATTGTGGGCTGCCTGTATAAACGCACGCGAGGCAATGGAACTTTTGACGGCGAGAAAATCTGCTTTCGCGCGAGTCAGGTCACCAGCTACGACGGCAGTCAGCAGCCCAACGGTCCACTCAGGACGGAGCGCCTTCACCTTTTCGATTCCTTTGGACTCAAGCGACATCACCACAATCTCAGACTCCATTTCAAAGCGCTCGACAAGTTCAATTACACGATTCTCCAGATCCTGAGTATGGCCGTAGTACTTTAGCTCAATGTTGATCTGAACATTTCCCTTGCAGGTTTGCAGAACTTCTTCGAGCGTCGGTACTCTTTCGTCTTTGAATCTCGGATCAAAGTAACTTCCAATATCAATCGACCGCAGTTCGTCCGCCGTTGCCGCCCAGATCTTAACCGGATTGCCGGCTACCTTGGCCAGATCACTGTCGTGTGCGACAACCACAACACCGTCTTTAGATTCCTGCACATCAATCTCGATCCAATCCGTTCCGTCTTCGATCGCTTGACGAATCGCAGCAAGCGTGTTTTCGGGAGCCGCCCCGGCTCCGCCTCGATGTGCGGTGATCTCGACACGATCTTCCAGGTGCATAGTGTGAATCGCCGAAACTCCAACTACACCCGCAATTAACGCAACAATCACACTGATGACAAGCATTCGTCCGCGCGTAAGATTCCCGGGCAGCAGGCGAGTCGTCTGTTCAGAAATTTCAGGCAGGGAAACTTCACCATGTGCAGCGAGCTTGAGGTAAAGCAAACCCAGCAACGAAGCGCATGTGGCGTTACTTAACAGAGTCGTCACCAGATTCGTGATCGCGGCAATCACCATCACCAGACCAACGGTAAGTATCAGCGCCCGGAGCGAACCCGTTGCCAGCGGAACGATCAATTGTCCAAATTTTACAACAACCACCGAAACAATGAATCCAACCGTGATGTTGAAAACTGCCCATGAAATGAAGGCTTTGGAAATTGTCAGTCGGTGACCCAGCGCTCGTTGTTGGCTTTCCTTCAATGCGTTGCCGGGGCTGAGTTTCTCGTACAGCAGCAATTGAGTGGCAAACGCCCAGCCTGTGATCTTTTGCAGCATCAAGCCTGCCATCACCAGTAAGATCATGCTGATGAGCGAGACTGCAAGCCAAAATCTTGGCGGTTTGTCTGTCAAGTAGAAGTTGATGTCGTGGTCAGTCAGCAGCAGCCAGAACAGGCCGCCACATGCCGCGAGAAAGGGAATTGCCACAACCGCGAGACGAGCGACGACGCGACTGGTCAGCCGCAGGATCTGTGCTGAGTTAGCGGCCACGAACACTAAAACGCTTCTGGGCTGAAACTGCTTTTGCTGTTCGGCTCCAATGCAAACCGTCATTAAGACAGCCATCTCGAGGGCAAAGATGCACACGACGGTACCGCCAACAAGCACGAAGGCAATCCAGCCAAGCGGATGCAGCAAAAATCGAGCGATATCCGCGTCGGCCAATACGGTTCGCCCAGACGCCACGAGAAACAGGCGAAACAACAGGCTAACCATCGGCGTCAGGAGAAGAAGCGTGATGGCTTTGAATAACAGGTCACTGACAATCAGTGTCTTTCCGCAGGCACGCAGGTTTCCTGCAATCTCTTTAAACATTCCTGGAATCTTTCAACAACCAATTGTAGTGCTACCAACCGAACCCATCCTGTGCGGCTTTCAACACATTGTCAAGCAGGCAACGATTCGCCAGTTTACCGACTCTGCGTCCATCGCGAACTTCTGTGAATGTGGCAGGCAAAAGCGGAAGACAAGGTTGCCATTCAGATCGTAAATTGAAACTGGGCTGTGGTTCGCGGGTCGAGACTCAGCCCAGCGGCTGTGTCTCCGAATTCGCTAATACGGTAAGATTGTACGGCGAATCCTCGGACACATTCCGAGCCGGAGATAAGACCGGTGGCAGGCCACTGTGGTGGCGGTCCCACCAAACGTCGATGGCCTCCATCGACCAGTCGCTTAATACAGGGATCTGGCAGAGTTGGTGCGCAAGGTCACGGGCCGACTGAGGTCGGCGTGCACGCAGCTTTTCGAGACAGCTGAGCAAGACCTTGTCGATATCGGTTGAGACTGGCTGGTCACTCCTTTGCGACGGCGGAACAATGAAAGCAGGTTCATAGGATGCCACAGACGTCCGGATTTCAAGAAATGTTGGAGACCCGCTCAGACGGATGCAGCAATCACCTAAGTCTTCGAAGGCATCCAAGTATGAATCCGATCATACGGCGCAGACCAGAAGAATCCGTGGAACGACTCGGGATTTTGAAGAACGCCCCGATCCCGACCGAACTTACTCTGAGTTGCGGGCTGCGCTCGGCTATCGTCTTGTCTGTTCGCTTGAACACTAATTGCGTTGGCTAGGTTTTGTTCGATTCCGGGCGAGGATCGCTCCTATCGCGAATTGACACGCTGACTGACTCGACCGAGGCAGGCCACAACGATAAACATTTGGGGCAATTCTCGCCCTGTCGCTTGCAAACAGTGGTTTCCTGCTGAAAATAGAGAGCCAAGCGGCGTATTGTGTGTCGCAGCATCGTCGATCCCGGGACGGGACCAAGTTCTTTGATTTGCCGTGCAAATGGGAAACATTGATGAAATTCAGGTACGCGTCACCAATTTTATTTCTGTTGGTTTGCTTACAATTGCAACTTGCAAGTGCTCGGGATTGGATGGATGCGACGGGCAGACACAAATTTGAGGGAGAGTTGATTGCCGCGAGTCCAGACACGGTTCTCTTACGAGGCAAACCCCACAAATTGCAAGCATACGTCGTCAAAGAACTCAGTCAGGCGGATCAGACGTTCGTTAAGGAATACATCGAATTGAAGCAGGGAGAGATCGTTCCGGAGAAGATGCACACATGGATGGGACGTGATGGTTTCAGTTTTCGTGGACGTGTAATTGGGTATGGCTCTCAAGTTGTGTCCGTCACCTACGAACTGGCAAGGATCAGAGTCAATCAGAAGCCGATTAGTGAAATCGACGAGATATACCAAAAGATGATTCCGAAGATCATCGCTGAATTCGATGACAAGTCTGTCAAGTCTGAAAAAGATCTGAGTGCTTGGGGACGCAAACTACTCGGGAAGGAAAAGTCATTCACTGTAGATGGCGTTATGATGCGACTGGAGGATGGGGAAAAGATCGCTTTTCCGTTGTTCTTATTTTCTGATGAAGAACGGATTGTGCTTGAAGCCGGTTGGGATACTTGGAAAGCAAAAGCCACAAAGGAAGATGAGCAAAAACGGGAAAGTTTTCTGGCAGCAGCCTCAGCCGCTGAATATCAAAGAAATCGCGAAGCGGAAGTAAAAACCAATCAGCAGATCCAGTTAATGCAATTGGGGTTGATGGCGGTGAATGCTGGCGTCACAAACGTATGGCAGGTGCAGATGGTTCCGCGGTCTGGTGTTCGGGCTCGATCTATGGTTGTCGTAGTGCCGGCATTCAACAGTGTTCAGGCCTCCGCGATGGCTGCTGAAAAATATCCCGGCTTTATTCCCGGAGCGATACGACAAATGAACTACTGAGACCTGTTCCGGAGCAGGGTTGTCTCTGCTTTAAAAAGAGTATTTTACCATGTTTGGTTAATCGGCCCCGCTTGTTAAAGGAGAAGATTATGCGATTATCGATTTCACTTTTGTCTATCTTGGTTTTATCAGAAACATGTAGAGCCTCAGACTTCAACGAATTGATTGAAAAAGCTCCGCAAGGGGCAAATGCCGTGATGGCAGTCGATGTTACGAAGACTCTTGAAACACCATTTGCCAAAATGAACGGCTGGGATAAGGCGATTCATGAAGGTAGTGCAGATCGCCCGCTCTACCTTCCGCCGGAAGCTGATAAACTTGTGGCTGCAGCTCAGATTGATATCACTCGTGACTTGAATAGAAGCTGGGAGGTGAGTCTGTTTGGGCTGTTGGAGTCTATGCCTCTGGGGTTGGTAGCCCGTGCTGAGGGTGGCTATGTCGATAAAATTGAAGACGTCGAAGTGGCTTGGTTACCGAGTGACGCGTACGTGCTGAAAGCTGGAGAAACGACACTCATGATGCAGGCACCCGCAGATCGCCAAGCGGTGGCTAGATGGATCAGTAGTCAAAAGAGTGGTCTTGCCACGATGCAGATGTCCGATTATTTGGGCCCTGCCTTAGCCGCAATCAAAAGTCAACCTCACGTCGTGATGGCACTGGACACCAGTAACGCGATCCAGAGGCATCGTGTAGAGGAAAATCTTCAGCAATCAGGTTTTCTGGAGAAACACAGTCTTAAACTTGATCAGGTAGCGGACCTCATCACCAGCTTGCAAGGAATTGTGATTGAGATCACGTTCACTGACAAAGCCACCGCGATGGCTAGGATTGACTTCGCTCAGACTGTCCCGTTCAACAAGACAGTCGCTAAGGCTCTCGTGCTGGCGACCCTTGAATCAAAGCACATGTCGCTACCAGGGAGCGATTCATTCACGTTTTCTGTTGTGGATAAATCCATTATTGTGGAGAGTGACCTTCTCTTGGATTCACTGCGTCGAATATTAAGTCTGATGGAGCCCCCGAGCACAAAATTTAGCAGCTTGAAGAATGTGAATGTTGAAAAACCATCTGGTGACGACATTGCCCAAAATTCACTTGCTTATTTCCATGCAACGCAGTCCCTGATTAAGGATCTGCGGAAACACGCCGGATCTTATAACTCTGACTCGTACTGGATGGACCGTTACGTGAAAAAGATTGACAGCCTGCCCATTTTGCATGTCGATAATGACTTGCTGGACTATGGTGAGAAACTCTCTGAAACATTGGAGTCTATGTCTGGGGCTCGCAAGAACGACCGCTTGCAGGCTGGTGTTGCAGCAAGAGGAGACCTCAGCCAAGGCACAATTTCGAACAACTATGGATACGGATCCGGATCCGGATATGGGTATGCAAACTATAGCTATTCAAATCCAAGGTCGCGTGAAACAGCCGCAGGCAACGACGTGGCGAACGCTGCAGCTGCCGGAACGTCGGTGAAAATCCAAGGGTGGGAGCTTATCGATACTGCGACGATCCAAGTTCGTCGTGGACTGACCATGCGCTACAATATCGAATTCTGAAATTCGCTGCGAAAGATGCGGTTTCGAATTTAAAAATCTGTCCCCCCTCCCCGTGAAGAGGGGGGACAGTTGTTGTCGCTCGCGGGAAGGTCTCTGGGCTGGCTTCTTTCGTCAAAAAAAGAAGTTTTTTGCATGTCATATGCGGCTGAAATCCCATTCCCGATAAAAGTGCCGTTAAAAACGACATGTCGTTTTAGTTGAGAGACGGCCTGAGTGAAGTTGGCTCGCCTGACGAGAGCTTATCGCAGATATCGGGTGATACTTGGCTAACGTCTCAAACTAAACTCCACGAAAAACTGGGCAATCCGGGATTGATTTAGGGAATTGGTAGCGCAGTCCTTTTCGAATGGCTGATTGGCCGTAGACTTCGCGCCAAGCTTGGAGAAACTTGACGAAGTCAGATCGTGTTAGCGACATTATGGCCAAAAAGGCAGAAAAATCAGCAGTGAAACCAAAGGCCGCCCCAAAGGCCTCCCCGAAAGCAATGCGTGCCGCTAAAACCGCTGCCGCAGCGAAGTCGGAGACCGCTGAGATCTCATCGCCGGAAATCGTACCTGCGGCTGGAAGTTCCCTCACATCCGCAAAAAAGATCGCCAAAGCTGATAAGCAGGTCAGGCCAACTGCAGTTGAGCCTCAGTCTTCGCACGTGGACGACGACAGCATCGAGCAGCGAACGCTGGAGATCGGTCGCGATCTGTTTGGCCGCGTTCAGCATCGGTCGCCATCAATCTTTCACGGTCGGTGGTGGGAAGATCGGCTCATGTCTTGGGCCATGAGCGACGAAGCCGTCAAAGTACAGATGTTTCGCTTTATCGATGTCCTGCCGATGCTGAAAGACCACCACTCCATCGCGCGGCATCTGGATGAGTACTTTGAAGACGTCCGTGAGAAACTTCCCTGGGCAGCTCGGGTCGGACTGGATTTGTCCGTCAGTAATACGATCCTCAGCCGCGCGCTCGCATTCAATGCCCGCACAAACGCAGCGCGAATGGCTCGAAGATTTATTGCGGGCAGCAATGTCGATGAAGTTCTGTCGTCTGTCCGTAAGTTGCGTCGGAATCGGTTCGCGTTTACGCTCGACCTGCTCGGCGAAGCGATCATCAGCGACAGCGAAGCCGATCGATATCAGCAATCTTACATCGATCTGATCAACGGGATGTCGCAGCAAGTCGATGAATTTCCAGATGATCTGTTGCTGGATTCCGACCATGAGCGGCGCATTCCACGCCTCAACGTGAGTATCAAACTCTCGGCACTCGACAGCCAGTTTGCACCTATTGATGCGGAGGGGACAATTCGCCGTGTCTCCGCGCGACTGCGTCCGGTGCTGCGCGCGGCTCGGGAGAATCATGCTTATGTACATATCGACATGGAGCAGAACGACTTCCGAGAACTCACGTTCGAGATTTTTCGTCGCGTCATGATGGAAGATGAATTCCGCGATTACGCCGACTGCGGCATCGTGGTTCAGTCCTATCTTCAGTCAGCGGAGAATGATCTCAATCGAATGCTCGACTGGGCAAAAAAACGCGGCACACCTATCTGGATTCGGCTTGTCAAGGGCGCGTATTGGGACTACGAAAGCATCGTCGCCGAATACCGTGGCTGGCCCGTTCCCGTGTATCGTCGCAAGTGGCAGTCAGATGACTGTTATGAACGCCTGACACGCATTCTGATGGAAAATCATGAATGGCTGCGACCGGCCTTGGCTAGTCACAACCTTCGCAGTCTGGCGCATGGGTTGGCACTGGCTGAAGAGTTGCATGTTCCTGAACGCGCCATGGAAATCCAGATGCTCTACGGCATGGGCGATGAACAGGCTCAACTGTTTCTGGAACGGGGTTATCGCGTCCGCATTTATACGCCGTTCGGCGAACTGATTCCTGGGATGGCGTACCTTGTGCGTCGTCTGCTGGAAAACACGTCCAACGATTCCTTCCTTCGCCAAAGCTTTACCGAACACATAGCCGTTGAGAAACTTCTTATGAAGCCCTCCAGCCACGCAACCACAGAGCCGCCAATCTATGATGTACCGAAATCCGGTTTTTCGAACGAACCTCTGACGGATTTCAGTCAGGAAGCAAACCGCACCGCGATGACTGAAGCGCTGGCTTTTGTGCGTGAGGAATTTGGCAACGAGTATCGGCTAATCATCGACGGCAAGTCGTGCGACAGCCGCGCAACACTCGTGTCACGTAATCCTTCGAAATCGTCTGAGATCATTGGGCGCGTGGCGTCTGCCACAGCTGATCAGGCAACGGACGCAATCGATGCGGCTCGACGCGCGTATCCGATGTGGGCCGCAACGCCGGTTGAAACCCGCGCGGAGTATCTGGAACTGATGGCTGCCGAAATGCGCGAGCGGCGGTTTGAGCTGGCGGCGTGGGTGCTCTTCGAAACTGGCAAGCCGTGGACCGAAGCGGACGCCGACGTCGCAGAAACGATCGACTTCTGCATGTACTATGCGCACGAAATGAAACGCCTTGCGGTACCTCAGCCGTGCAATTTTCTGGGCGAGGAAAACAGCTACACCTATCGATCGCGCGGCGTCTGCGTGGTGATCGCGCCGTGGAATTTTCCGATGGCGATTTTGACCGGTATGACGGTCGCCGCGATGGTCACCGGCAACACGGTCATTATGAAACCTGCCGAACAATCGTCTGTCGTCGCGGCGAAGCTGATGGAGATCATCCGCAACGCCAGTGTGCCTGACGGAGTTGTCAATTTTCTGCCTGGCATTGGTGAAGACATTGGTCCGACGCTGGTAAGTCATCCCGATGTCGATCTGGTGGCCTTCACGGGTTCGCAGAATGTGGGGCTGGAAATCAATCGTTCGGCAGCCGACACCGACAAGCGTCAGCAGAATGTACGCCGCGTTATCGCGGAGATGGGCGGCAAAAACTCGATTATCGTCGATGATGACGCGGATCTTGATGAAGCTGTCGTGGGTGTTATCAGGAGTGCGTTCAGTTATGCGGGGCAAAAGTGTTCTGCATGCTCACGAGTCATCGTGCTGGATGCGGTATACGATCAGTTCATCCAGCGACTGGTCGATGCGACGAAGAGTCTGATGGTTGGTGTCGCTGAAGATCCTGCAACAAGAGTTGGGCCTGTGATCGACGAGAACGCTCGCGACCGTATTCTGGAGACCATCAAAAAGGTTGATCCTGAACACGGCGGTGTGCTAAAATTGGCTGTTGATGTCGGTGCATTGGCTAAACAGGGCACGTTCGTCGGGCCACATATTTTCATCGACGTTGATCCGACATCGCCGCTGGCTCAAAACGAAATTTTCGGCCCTGTGCTGGCCGTCATCAGAACGAAGAACCTTGATGAAGCATTTCAGATCGCCAATGGAACTAAATACGCACTTACCGGTGGCGTTTATAGCCGCAGCCCGACAACGCTGCGTCGAGCCCGCAACGAATTTGAAGTGGGCAATCTGTATTTGAACCGCGAGATCACCGGCGCACTTGTCCAGCGCCACCCGTTCGGCGGCTACCGCATGTCAGGCATCGGCAGTAAAGCCGGCGGCCCCGATTACCTGCTGCAGTTCCTTGTGCCCGTCAATGTTTCGGAAAACACGATGCGAAGAGGCTTTGCACCGAAGGTTGATGAGTAAGAAGTAGTAGCGTTCCATAATAGGGGCCAAAAAATCGGCGAGCGGCAGGGCGTCAGCCCTCCGAGTTTTCGGCGTTGCACACCGGGCGACTTCCACCAATCGACCGACTCACGTCGCTCGCGGTTGCGATCGCCGAAGTCGAACCAATGGACCGACGTCCGCTCAACGGCCACGGGTTGTCCTCCAATCAGCCTGCGTCCGGTCGCAGGTCGCAACAAGTTGCGAAGTCCTTTCCGGCAGAAATGACCTACTTCGCGCCGCTCACTTCACGCGGTCATAGCCTTTGAACAATCGACGATCACTGCGTGGATTAAATGGCGTCCAAGCGGATTCGGCATTTAGGTCGTCTTCAATCGATCGAGTGAACTCATGCAGTTTCGCATCAAGATTATCAATGTGATGCAAGGCAATCGCTTCGGGAGTCATCGGAATCGTAGGACTGCCGAATTCTCGCGTACCGTGATGACTCAAAATCATGTGCTTCAGACGCAAAACGATTTCGTTATCGATCGGTTTTCCGATTCGGGACTCAGCCAGCTTTAGCTTATCGTTCAGCATCTCGATCGCGATATTGATATGTCCAAGCAATTGGCCTTCGTCTGTGTAGGCCAATGTGGGATCCCAGGAGAGTTCGCGTACCTTGCCCAGATCGTGCAACAAAACGCCCAGCAGCAACAGGTCACGATTGAGCGCCGGATAAAGGACACAGATACGATCGGCGACCTCCGACATACTGACAACATGTTCGATCAATCCTCCCATATAAGCATGATGTGCTTTTACTCCAGCCGGTGCGGAGCAAAGTCCAGTGACCAGTTCGTCGTCTTCCAGAAAGCACTGAGCCAGCGTTAGGAGTTGCGGGCATCGGAGCGATGTCAGCAGTTCCTTCAAGCGCGCGAGCATCGGTGCGGCGTTGGCCTGAGGCTGAACCTGAAAATCTTCCACGTCGCAGGACGATTCCGACACTTGATCGATGTGAGTTACGATCATCTGCAGACCGCCCTGGTACAACTGCACTTTGCCTCGGACTCGCACGTATTCCCCGGCAGAAATGTGCTGCACTGTCTCTTCAACGACATTCCACATCAGACCGCTGACGACGCCGGTGCGATCTCGGAGAGTCGCCAGGAGATACAAATTGGCGTTGCGATTGGCTCGAAGCTGTTTGTCAGCCAGCAGAAATATTTCATTGACGGAATCGCCGTCTTTAAGTTCCTTGACGAATACTCGTGCCATTGGACAACTTTCAAAGAGGTGCTGAACTGATGCATTCAGCGATTCTTGCTGAACACAAAACTCAGCATCGGGCGGCGATTCTAAGTGCCCGACCGAGCGACAACAACTGCCAGCGGGTTCTTCCTTTGTGCCTTCGTGGGTTCGCGTAAGTCACTTTTCCCGGATTGTGCCTTCAACAGAAATGCCGGAGAACCGCATTCTCCACTGGAACTGGTTCCGATGAGCCGATTCTTATGATAGAATTCTGCCGATACAGGTTCGTCGCCGCCCCGGCAATCCCTCCTCTGGAACCTGCTTCGTCCCGCCTTGTTCTTCTGATTGTCCGTGAGACCTGCTTGATGCTCTCCATTCCCGGTCATGGCCGAAGCTCGTTCTGCGATGGAATTACTCGTCGCGACGCTCTGCGTCTGGGGGCTCTGACGCTTGGTGGGCTCACGCTGCCCGAACTCTTGCGCGCCGAACAGATCGCAGGCATCCGCAAGTCGCACAAAGCCGTTATCATGATTTACATGTGCGGCGCACCTGGGCATCAGGACATGTATGACCTGAAGATGGAAGCACCCTCAGAAATTCGCGGTGAATTCCAGCCAATCCCGACGAACGTACCCGGAATCGAAATCTGCGAACACATGCCTCGCATGGCCGCAATCATGGACAAGTGTGTGCCATTGCGAAGCATGTACGGGTCGCCGGATGGCGATCACGACTCTTTTATCTGCTACACCGGACGATCGAAACGCAATCAGCCTCCCGGTGGCTGGCCGTCGATGGGGTCTACAGCTTCAAAGATGCTCGGCGCGACGAATAAGGCCGTGCCACCGTTTGTGGGTCTGTCGCCGGATTGCGGGCATCCACCCTACGGTTCGCCTGGCTTGCCGGGATTTCTGGGTATCGCGAACGCGGCGTTTCGACCATCCGGGCCTGCCAGCGCCGATATGAAATTGCAAGGCATCAGCAGCGATCGATTGAACGATCGACAGACCCTGCTCAGCAGCGTTGACCGACTTTGCAGAGATATGGACAACAGTGGCACATTGGAAGGACTGGACACGCTCTCGCAACAGGCTTTCAACATCCTCACGAGCAGTGCGCTGATTGATGCACTGGATATTTCGAAAGAACCCGAAGCTGTTCGTGAACGTTACGGCAAAGGTGACGCCAATCGTTTCGGCGATGGAGCTCCCCGCAATCTCGAACATTTCCTGATGGCGCGACGCCTGGTCGAAGCGGGTTGCCGCGTCGTGACACTCAACTTCGGTCGCTGGGATTTTCACAGCGACAATTTCAACGGCATGAAGAACACTCATCTGCCACAATTCGATCAGGGCCTGTCGGCACTGATTGAAGATCTGCATTTACGTGGCATGGACAAAGACGTTGCGGTGATCGCCTGGGGCGAGTTCGGCCGCACGCCTCGCATCAATCCAGATGCCGGGCGAGATCACTGGCCGCAGGTCGGCGGCGGCTTACTGGCGGGCGGCGGCTTCCGCACGGGGCAGGTCATCGGAGCCACCGATCGTCTCGGCGCTGAAATCGACGAACGCCCGGTCCACTTCAGCGAAGTCCTCGCGGCCCTGTACCGTCACCTTGGCATCGACCCTGACGCCACAAAGCTCCACGACCTTGGCGGTCGACCGCAATATCTGCTTGAAAAAACGACGCCCATGCCGGAACTGGTGTAGAGGCCAGCGCTCCCTGCACTATTGTGCCAGATTTCAGACGCATTGAGAACTGCGTTTCATGTACCTTGGACATTCTTGTCCGAGCCGTCACCAAAAAGTGTCACACTAACGCAAGAATGGTGAAAAAGAACACCATTCGTTCTGACGGTGTTTGCCACAAAGAATTCTTCCTGCCACGATACACACCGGTTAAGACGTCACCGTTCCCGGAGCGATTCACAATGCGACCGATGTTCTTCCCCCTGCCATTGCTTCTGGTCATTGCCTCATGCGTATCCTGTGTCGCGCAGGAGGAACGCATTCCTCATGCTCAGGACAAACCGCCGGGGCTGGCTTTGAGCCCTTCGGAAGCCATCGCGAAGATGGTCGTGCCGGAAGGGTTCAGTGTTGAACTCGTGGCCTCAGAACCAGACATCGTTAATCCGGTGTCGATGACGATTGATGAACGTGGTCGGTTCTGGATCACGGAATCGTTCGAGTATCCTCGACGCGAGGCCGGGCCCGGAAAGGATCGCGTCAAGATTCTGGAAGATACTGACGGCGATGGCAAAGCGGATAAGTTTTCGGTGTTCATGGAAGGCCTGAATATCCCGAGCGGCATTGCCGTCGGACATGGCGGCGTCTGGATTGCGAATTCACCGGACATTCTGTTTGTGCAAGACACCGATGGCGATGGCAAGGCAGACACGTCGGAAGTTGTCGTCACCGGCTTCGGACGTGATGACACTCATGAACTACCCAATTCGCTGACATGGGGACCGGACGGCTGGCTTTATGGTTTGAACGGAGTTTTCAATCCAGCGCATGTGACCTACGGACCGCAGAATCCGAATTTCAAGGATGGTCAGCTGCCGTGGAATTTCACGTGTGCGATGTTTCGCATTCATCCGAAGACGCACGAGTTTGAGGTGTTCTGCGAAGGCACGAGTAATCCATGGGGGATTGCGTTTAATGACGAAGGTGATGCATTCGTCAGCGCGTGTGTGATTGATCACCTGTGGCATCTGACGGAAACCGGCTACTATCATCGTCAGGGAGGCCCATATCCACCGTTCACTTGGAAGATCGAAAGTATCGTCGGGCATAAACATCAAAAAGCGGCGTACTGCGGCATTCATTGGTACGACAGTGATGCGTATCCGGAGCAATACCGGCGCAAGCTCTACATGGGGAATATCCACGGCAGTTGCCTTAACGGTGATTCGATTACGCGAGATTTCTCCACATATCAGGCATCCCCTGAGTCGGATCTGTTGAGTGCTCATGATGCGTGGTTCATGCCGATTGTGCAGAAGACTGGGCCGGACGGGTGTCTTTATATTCTTGACTGGTATGACCGCTATCACTGCTATCAGGATGCGAATCGAGATCCTGCCGGGATCGACCGGCTGAAGGGGCGTCTGTATCGACTGCGATACAAGGATACTCCGTACGCGCAACCGTTTAACTTTGCGGCGGAAGACAACGCGCATCTCATGCGGATGCTGGCGAGCGCAAACGGTTACCAACGCGACATCGCGCAGCGTTTGCTTTCCGAACGTCTGTCGTTCAATTCCTCTGAAACCGCCGACTTGCGACGCGAACTTGAATCGCTGGTATTGTCGTCGGCTTCACGTGGACCGAAACTGAGTGCGTTGGGTGTCCTGCTGATTAGCGACCGACTTGAAGAAACATTCCATCGCGCACTTCTGGCCTCTGCTGACGTCGTCCTGAAATCATGGGCCGTGCGTGCCGCTGGTGAGCAGTCTTCGCTCTCAGAGAGCGTGGCTTTGCTCGTGCAAAAACTCAAAGATGATCCGGCGCCGCAGGTCCGTCTGCAAGTGGCAATCGCCGCGGCGAAGCAAGCTGTGATCCCCACCATTCCAATACTCGTGGCCGTGCTGGCTCAGGCGGGCGAAGATCCACTCGTCCCGCGGATTGTGTGGCAGAATGTGCATCCCCTACTGGAAACTCAAACGGCTGAGTTTGTAGCGGAGATTGATCGCTTGGATGAGCCAATGCCGACCGCAGTCCTCGACTTGCTCCCGCGCGCCGCTGACAGAATTCTGTCTACGGCGAAGCCCGATACGAGGGCTGTGGCTCACATGGTGACGCTCCTGCTGAACAGCGAAATCACGGACGACGCAGCTGACCGGTGCCTGCAATTGCTGACGGCACGAATCCGATCGGGAGAAATCACGGGCGATGCGTTGTTGGATATTCGCACACAACTCAAGGCGGAGTTGTTGTCTGCGGTGAAACAGGAAACGACTCGGCCATCGACACTTTCAGCCGTCGAACTTGCGACATCGCTGAAAATCGAGGAGGCGATTCAGACGGCGCACGAAATCTTTGCGAAGACGCCTGACGAAATTGCTCAGTTGCGAATTATCAATGCGCTCGTGACCGCAGGTGAAGAAAGTGCCATTTCACTTGCGGAATCGATCCTTGCTTCTTCCAGTTCGGCCGACGTTCAGAGAAAAGCCATTCAGACGGTTGGTCGGGTGGGGACAATGCCCGCCACGGAGTTTCTGTTGCAGCAGCTTCCCCTCTTGCCTGCTGACGTGCAGCCCTCTGTTGTTGAAGCGCTGACCGATCGAGAAGACTCGGCGATCAGACTGCTGAGTCTTGTGCGCGACACGAAAATTTCGCCATCACTGATCAATGCGAATCAAGCACATAAGATGCTCAGCCTGAAAAGTAAATTATTGGCAGAACTTGTCGCTAAGCACTGGGGCGTCGTTCGCACTGAACGCGATCCGGCTCGGGTTGAACTCATCCGTCGCATGCGAAATGAACTGCGAACCAGCGACGGTGATGCGATCGCCGGACGTGTTGTCTTTAAGCGAGTTTGCGGACAGTGTCACAAGATGTACGGCGAAGGAGTTGAGGTCGGTCCGGATATTACGCGGAACGGCCGTGCGTCATTTGAGCAACTGCTGTCGAACGTCTTCGACCCGAGCTTGGTGATTGGCGTGTCGTATCAGGGACTCACGGTCGTCACAAGAGAAGGTCGCGTCGTTTCCGGTCTGCCGGTCGAAGATAGTCCGCAGCGCGTCGTGCTGAAAGTTCAAGGAGACAAGCAGGAAATCATCGCGCGGACAGATATTGATGAAGTGGTTCCCAGCAAATTGTCGCTGATGCCAGAAGGACTCGAAAAGCAGATTCAGCCGCAGGAAATGCGGGACTTGTTTGCCTACATCACGCTCGACAAACCACCAGAAGACGCCGAAGCAAGGTTGCTGACCGGTTCTCGTATCATACCTGGCGAAACTATGAAAGCAGATGAGTTTCCTGCGCTCATCGAACAATTGCTGCCTGGCTATTCGACGGCGAAATCGGGCGAAGGCGGCATCGCGGTCCTTGGCGACTATCACGGTCGCCCTGCCCTGCGAACACATCCTCTGTCACGCACGGAACCATGTGGGCTCACCACATCAACGACATTGCCTAATGATGCTAAAGTCAAGCTCCGCCTAAGCGTGGCTGCTCACGAACAAGGCGACTGGCAACTGATCGTCAACGTCAACGGCGAAACTCGTCATCAGTCGGTTGTCAAACGCAACGGCCAAAACTTCGAATGGCGCGACATCACCGTCGATCTCAGCAACCTGGCCGGCCAGCCGGTCACGGTCGAACTGCTCAACAAGGCCAACGACTGGAGCAATGAATTCGCATTCTGGAATGCCGCTGAGATCGTAACTGAGTGAGTCCGGATGTTTTACTAAGGCATCCGGTGTGGAAGCAATCCTGATTCCCGATACCATGCCGGGGCCGCGTCAATAATTTCGCGATGGAATTTTAACAGGACGCCCTGAGCTCATGGAGGTATAAGGGAAAGTGTAGCTGGATTCCAGAATCAAGCCTCTGTTGTTCCCGAATTCATTCTCAGTATTGCCGTCAAAGCTGACCAGTTGCGGTGGCGTTCCCGGGGTGTAATGGGCAAAATGCACTTCTCAGACTTCCACAGTGCAGCGCTGGCATCTGAGGCTCCGAACCTGACAGGATGATCTGCGATGCGAAAACTGTTTGCCATCACGACACTGGTTTTTTGCCCTTGTTGGGTTTTCGCGGACGAACCGGAAGAGAAAAATGACACCACTGAGGCACGGATCGAACAGGCTCCAGAACTGGAGCTGCGAGTAACAGGAAGCAATGTCGTATTTACCGGCGAGCGTAATTTGTCCCGAGGCATGTCGGAAGCGACCACGCTCAAGCGAAAAGTAAAACAGGCGACTTTACCACTTCGCCAGATACAGCAGGAAATCAACCGGCTGGAGATCGGTATGGTGCAGGCAGAACAGCAACTTGTGACTTTGAACGCACAACTTGCGAACGTTCAGGACGTCGCGACTAACAATCGACTGGTTGGTGCGCTCAACACGGTGGAAGGCCAGATGTCGCTGGCTCGAAAGACGCTGGAGGCACTGAAGGAGAAAGAGAACCTGGCACGGACGCAGCTGAACGAAGCGCGAGAAGCCCACGTGCAGAACATTATCGAAATGCGCAAATTGGCCGATCAGCTTTCGACCGGATACGAAACAGCGAAGAACATTCCTGAGATGCAGGAGAGGCTGAAATCACTTGCCGCCGAAAACGGCAAGGAATTGAAGTTGGAATTATCGTCGTCGTTCAGGGGGCATCTGAAAAAACTGGAAGAACTTGAAAAAGCCGTTCACAAAGAAAAGATCTCGCTGCGACGGGATGGAAACACGTTTTATGCATCGGTTGTCATCAACGGAAAACACACGACGGAAATGGTCGTCGATTCCGGCGCGAGTCTGATCAGCCTGCCATACGAACTGGCACTGTCGATGGATCTGAAACCGGAGCCCAGCGACAAGCGGATCCTGATCCAAATCGCCGACGGCAGCACGATTACGGGGGTCCTTAAGAGAATTGCGACTGTTCGCGTGGGCACATTTGAATTGAAAGATGTGGATTGTGCGGTATTGGGACCAGAGGCGGTCAGTGCAACACCGCTGCTGGGAATGACGTTCCTTGGTGAATTTCAGTTTCAACTCGATGCAGCCGACTCCACGCTGGGGATGACTCAGATCGAAGGCGATGCTACGACTGGTTCACGACGCAAGTGAGTTTCACCGCTCGTCTTGTGCCACGAACTTCACTGGCAGCGGAATGTCGAGTGTGTCTTTGTTGGCCTGAAAGCCATCGCCGTCGATATCGACGAAGACAGGATTGTTGAGAGCCACAGGGTGTTGGGTGCCCCACATCGGGCCCATGACGTCGCCGATCAAATGGGTGCGATGGCCGGTGACGACGACCAGGTGAGCGTCCTCACTGAGTTCAATATCGATGTCGTGTGCAAACTTCACTGCATCCTTGCCGAACATGTGCGGATGTGTGTCTCGGCTGTATGTCAGGTTTTCCTGTCGGCGTCCGTTCACGAGCACTATTACCGTATCGATGTCGAACCAGTTTGGACATTGCACCTTGATCGAAGCCGTGACCTTCTTTGATTTTGCCGCAAGATCCTGACCGGCAATGACCAAGTTGTCAGAGCTGCCGGTTTCTCGAAATGTGGTTTCCAGATACGGTCCGTTCGACATCACGATTTGACCATTCCTCGCGTTGTCTCGCATCTCGTCAGAACTGATCATCGCCGGATTATCCGTACCGGACTTCACCCAGATTCGCAGTCCGCCGGACCCGTGATAGTTGTAGTGAGAATCGGTATTCACTACACCATAGATGCGAAACCCCTGATTCAGTAATTGCAGCCAGTTCAGCGCTGTTTGATTGCCGGTTTCCTTGCCTCCATAGATGTGGTATCGCGTGGGATTCAGCAGCGGATCGATCGGATGGATTTCCGCAACGTTCATGATGCCAAATGATCGCGAATATCCCTCGTCTGGTTCCTGATCACCGTCCCGATCAAAAAACAGCCAGCCGATGTCCGGGTGATCCTGCTGAATGAGTTTCACGCTGTTGTTGTCCCAAGCAGCGATGCGTTCCATCTGGGTTTCGGGGCTGCTATCCGTCACAGGAGCACCGCCATCCTGAGTCCGCGGTTTATAGATCAGTGGAAATACATTCTGGTGATTCAAAGGCAATGGCGTTCCGGTAAGTTCCATGCCGGAAACAGTTGCCAGGAACGGCTTCAATCCCAATGCCTCGATGTGATCGACATAGGTGCTGATTCGATTGTGTTCGGTGCATGGCGCGAATTCGACATTTTCAGCCGCAAGATTCAGCACGCGGCCTCGCTGGCTGCCGGTGTTGTCGCCCGACGGTGAACTGTGGCTGTGAAAATCGGCGCTCACCCAGCCCGGTGTTTCGATTACTCGTGCGATCGCGACTTTCAGGTCACTGGCTTTGCCAGGCTGCACGGTGAGCTTTGTGAATTCCGCGTTATATTCCGGGCCATGACTGACTGTGATATCGTACACACCCTCAGCCAGTTCAGTACGGACTTTTCCGTTCGCCGTGTACGCCAGATTCCGTACAAAATGTTCGGCCGTTTCGGGCCCCCAATTTGGTGTCGGCGTCCTGTCGTTGCCCTTGAATTCGATCTTCGCAGGAATCGCCCGACCTTCGGCGTCGGTCACTGTGATAGAAGCGATGCCGGGATGATACTCGGACAGTTCGAGAACATGCTGACTATCACTTGCAAGTACAAGTTTCCGCATGGCAAAGTCTTGGCCCGCGACAGAGATGGTCACTTCGCAAGTCCCCAACGGAAACCGCCGCACGACGGAGCCATGGTCCTCGGTTACAACAGTTCCCCAGGATTCATTGCCACAGCGAATCGCGATCCGAGCTCCGCTGACCGGACGTCGGTTGGCGTGAACGGTCAATCGCGTCTCCACAAGGTTGTCGCCTTGTTCGCGGGCGTCCAGGTAATCTGCCATCACGCCAGAGAGATCCTGAGCGACAAACAACCATCGGGTCATTGAAAATGATTCCCCTGGCCTAACAACGACCGGCTCCCCGCCGACTGGTTCATACACCAGCACTGATTCGCGTGCGTTGCTGTTGCAGCGAATCTTGAATCCAGGGGCATAGACGCCGTAGGCCTGCTGCCAGAAAATGTCATGAAACCAGAACAGTTCGAACGTCCCATCCGGTGCCTTCGGCATGTCTTCTTTGCCAGCGTCGGCACGCAGATCATCTTCCAATACCAGCGTCAGATCAGCGTTCGTTGTATTAGTCCATTTCGTTTCGACTTCCAGCCATGGTTTATGATCTGCCAGCCAATACTTGACCTCGTACGACGGCGTATTTTCTGTCCCGGCAGAGCTGACGAGAACTCCGCCAACATGCGTCGTCGCCGTGACGCCATCGATGGTGGCGGATGCTTCGGAGACTGAGGAGGACAGATTTCCGGCAAAAGCAAACGCTCGCCGCGCCGGGAAGAAAGCGCTGAGTTGATCGTTTTCATGTTTCCGCGTGGTCAAATCAATCAGGCAGCCTCCGACATTTCGGACTGTCATATTGGCGTTACGAGTTGCCACGGGCTTCGCAATTGCGGCTCGCAGGAAAGCATTCTGCATCACGATGTCGCCGTAAATCGCATCAACTTCCTTGCCCTGTGGCACAAGAGCGTTCCAGTTCGCTGCGTCGAGTTCCTGAACCACCGGTCGTTCATCGTCAGCAGCGGTAACGGACGAATCAGATATCCGGAAAATGCAGCATGCAGCCAAGAGAACATGTTTGCCGAAGTCGCAGAGATCATTGATTCGGCGACCGGTCTTTGGGACGTTCATACAAAAGACTCCGGAGGGTGGGGACGGTCGGGGAACGGTCATCATTTCCGCATCGGCACTGAATAACAAGTGAGCGGCAAGGTTCAGGACGAAATTCAACACGCGAGTGGATCGGAATTATTTCGACGAGCGGCATGCGTCAGCTTGCCGGTACGCTGGGATTCTGAACGTTTCATGATGAATATCAGATCGTTTGTGTACCGATGCGCTTACGCCGCACCGCTCGCAAAATCACGAGCCCGACAATAGAATGCGTCGAACAAAACATCGCCTCGACCGCTTCGGAAGTTCACTCATGAGATCATTGTTGTGCGTTACGATGGGACTCGGACTCAGCCTGGGACTAATGACGCCGCAGGCAACGCACGCCTTTGACGAGAAAGCTCAGAAGTCTTCAGGTCCCGCTACACCGCTCCTCGCGGGGGTCGCGCGGGTCGAAATCACGGATCACGCTGCGGGGCCGGTGAATGATCCGTCGTATGTCAAAGCTCTGGCGATTTCCAATGGCGACACGACTGCCGTCATCGTCACGGTCGATGCGGTTGCGATTGGTGAAATTGGGAGAATCGGGAACACGTATCTGCCCAACGTGCGAGCTCAACTACAAAAGCAGGGCCTTGCCCCCGAGAACATCCTGATCAACGCCAGCCATTGTCATAGTGTGATTCGAGGTGACACTGATCAATTGACTGTTCAGGCCGTCAAAGAAGCCGTGGCAGTAATGGTTCCGGTGCGAGTCGGGACTGGACGCGGTCACGAAGACCGAATCATGGAAAATCGACGGCTGAAGATGAAGGACGGTAGCGAAGTCGATATGCGTCGAGCGTACTCGATGCCAAAAGACGAAGACGTTGCAGCGGTCGGACCAGTTGATCCGGAAATAGGCCTGATGCGACTCGATCGCACTGACGGCACGACACTGGCCCTGCTCTACAATTTTGCCTGCCATCCGATTCAGGGAGTCCCCGGAGGCGGCAACACCGCCGACTTCCCCGGCTTCGCGTCGAAGGCGATCGAACAGAATCTGGGCGAAAACGTGATGGCCTTCTTTGTTCAGGGCTGTGCAGGAGACATAAACCCGGCGATGTACAAAATCATCCATCAGGTACATGATGCCGAACACTACGGCAACCAGCTCGGCTTGAGCACTCTGCAGGCCGCTCGCGGGATTCAGCCCCGTGAATCATCCACATTGAAAGTGATCAATGAGATCGTCGCCCTGCCACGTGGAGCCGACCTGGAATGCCGCATGGAATCGATTCAGATGGAACAGGCGAAGATTGTACAGTCACTCAACGGCACGAATATCAACCTGAAGACCTTTCTTCCGCTTTACGTTCAGCACAAAGTGTCTGAAGACTTTCCGGCCTACTACAGCCAGCGTTATTTGCACGACAAGATGCGGGGCCACGAAGGCCTGAGCAGGCTGGATGCAGAAAACCGCGCCGGTCTGGAAGCCTATATCCAGAACATTCATGCGATGGAGCAGTTGACTCGACTGCAGACCAACCTGAATCTGCTTCGGATGCACTTGAAGCAGAACGAGGCAGCCGCGATGCCGACGGTCAACGTCGAAGTCTGTGGCATTCGCGTCGGCGACTTCGTGATGGTCACATTCGGCGGCGAGCTGACTGTCGAGATTGGTCTCGCCATCAAAAAGCGATCGCCCGCCCTCAATACGTTCGTCGCCGGCTATACGAACGGCTACATCTATTACCTGCCGACCGCACAGCAACGCAACAACTCCGGCTACGCACAGGAAGACTGTGACTGCATCGTCGCCCCGGAATGGCAAAGACTGTTCGATGAGCGAATCGACAGCGTCCTGAAGAGACTCGCGGCAGCGAATGAATAGAACTTCGCCCCTGCCTTAGTCTACTACAGCCTTGTTCACGAGCTGCAAATAAAGCATCTCCATCGCCTGCACCATATTACTTGTCTGACAGACGGAGGAATTCAACAGAGATGTTCGCATCTCGGTTCTCAGTCTGCTGAGTCGCTGAGGTGAGTTCGGATCAGTTGCCCAATGGACAGCGCTGTCGATGTAATCCTGCACTCCGGTTGCCACAAATTCACTGAGATGACAGTTCATCAACAGTGTTCTGCTGATACGCGAGGCCCAGCGGTCGCCATCGAACGTCAGTACTGGGACGCCCTGCCAGATAGCCTCAGTTGTTGTTGTTCCTCCGTTGTACGGAAACGAATCCAGCGCGATGTCGATTTGATCGTAGTACTTCAGAAAGTCGAAATGTTCTGCCGGCGGCAGTAACTTTATCCGTTCGCTGGTGACACCACGCTGAAAAATTGGCGTATGAGATAGTCTCGGTTGGCGGTTTTCTCAATCGCTCGATTCGCCAGCACCAGCTGAGAGCCAGGGCTCCGTTTCAGGATTTCACTCCATGCGTCCAACACTGCGGGTGTGATCTTGTACTGACTCACTAGGCTGCCAAACGTGAGCCGCTGACTGGTGAGACAGGGGGGCGGCAATACATCTGGCGATTGGTGCCCTACGACCATACCGGCTTCATATAGTTCGAACAATGAAAGAATTCGTGGTTACTGATCTGAAAACCGGGATTCAAATGGCAGTCAAAGTGAAAACGTTAGAGTCAGAAAATGAGTACGGCATGGTAGTCGCCAACCCGGTCCTGGCGGACGGCTTCCGTGATCGTGCTATTCACCGCGAACGGCAAGGATCGAAACGAAATTGAAGCACTGGAACCACGGGGCGATCGTGGTGAAGCCAGCGTGTTTAAGGCGTTTAAGATGTGTGTCAAGGGATTCCGGGATCAGGCGATTTTCAATGGCCGTGCGTTTCTGAGCGACCTCAAGATCACTATAACCGTGAGCGCGTTTGAAATCGTGATGCAGATCGGTCATCAATTGCTGTTGCGTCGGCTGATCGAAACAGATTTTCTCCGACAGCAATAATGCCCCGCCGGGCAGTAGCCCCTGCCAGACGTTTTCAATCACTCGCGTGCGTTCTGCAGGCGGTAAAAACTGGAGTGTCAAATTCAGAACCACAAACGTGGCGTTGTGAATCTCCACGTTACGCAAATCTTTTTCGTGCAGCATTACGATGCAGCCGCTGTCATTACCCTCCGCCAGAATCGTCCGCAGACGTTCAATCATCGCTGTCGAACTATCGACAGCGTGAATCGTGCAATCCAACGGTGCCTGCCGTCGGATCAGCTGCGTTGCGGCACCCAGCGAACATCCCAGATCCCAGACTGCGGTTCCTGGTCGTACAAACCGTGTTGCCAGTTGCTCGATCATGGACAGGATCGAAGCATATCCCGGCACCGATCGACTGATCATGTCCGGAAAGACTTTGACGACCTGTTCGTCAAAGTCAAAACTACCGATCTGATTCAGCGGCAGAGAATAAATGTTATCACGCATCACGGTTCGATCGCTCGTCATGCCAGTTCCGGTTGCTGACGTTTTTCAAGGGTGTATGCAACGATACTTTCCAGAATGAGACAGCAAAGTCCTGCCAGCAGTAGCCATCGCCAGAATTTCTGACGGGATTCCAGCTCGGTTGCGTCCAGTTGTGCTGCGATGGCCGGATCTGCTGAAGACTGCGAAGTATCGTGGACGATCGCAATGTCCGGCGACATTCCCAACGCCTGCAACTGACCTGGTGGCAATGGCTCTGTTCGACTTTCGGACGCAGCGACTGTCACCAGGAGACTGACGGAATGCGTGCCACCATCGTTTTCGCTGGTAAGTGTCCAGCGGCCGGGTTCATCAAGAACCACAGATTTTAAGGCGACTGTCGCTTCTGCTTTTGTCTTTGTCGCACCTGAATCCTGAACGACAGTGACTGGATCAGGTACGTAGGGCGTGCCTTCGGGCCGCTTCAACGTCCACGATTCATTGTCAGTCAGTTCTGCGGGAGTGATTCGATGACCAACTTCAAGCAACTGATGTCCTCTGCGACGCGGGTTGGCCATTTGAATGAGCCGCTGAATCATTGGCGGAAACCGTGTGGACAACGCCCACTGGCTGTCGTCCGGATGCCATCCGCTGGCCAGCACGATGATGCGTCCGCCCGACGGATGCGTGTACTCCAGCACCGCCGGACTCCCGGAATCGAATCTCGCAAGAACGCGTACTGCATCGGATCGGTTCTCATCTAATGTCAACTGGCGATAATGGTTGAAGCGGATTGATGAGAAGTCAGAGAATTTTGCGTCCGCGAACGTGGAAAAGAGCGGTGACGCGAAATCGATCTGTCCGAGCATCGCGTAATCTTCCACGTCGGCCTCGCTGATCGACAACTCAGGCGGCAACAGGCTCTTCACGGAATCGGCCATCGCAACCGACTTCAGCGGCAGCACGACAACGCCGTCGTGCTTCAATACGTTTTTCATTGACGTCGCCAGACTTTCGGGAATTAGCTCCGTCACGAAGACCAGTCGCACATCTGCATCAGCCGGCACCGCACCTCCGTCTGCACCCAGCAGGTCCTTCACTTCGATCGGATCCGTTTCATTGCCATCCAGCGCACGTTGCAAATAGTATCGCATGGCTTCGGTGTTGTTGGCGTCGGTGTTACCTGCGTGAGCGACGTGGATCACTCCGCGCTCATCTATTGGCAAATCAACGATGTTGTCAAAACTATGCGGGTCGCCGAGCAATTCTACGCCGATAATCTGTGGCTGTCCTTGAACAGCGTCGGGCATCGAGAACGTCCGTCTCTGTCCGCCACCGACTTCCGCCGTAATCGGAGTTCCGACCGGCAGGCCTTTCGCATCAAAGGGCTGCAGGATGTATTTGGTCTCCGTAGCATCGCCGGAGTTGGTGACACGCACGCGAATTCTTCCTGTGCGGCTGTCTTCAATGAGACTTAAACCGGCATTGCCAGGCTGTTGCGGCTGGACGATGCGAAGTTCGAGCTTGACGGATTCCGGCCATTTTTCGGAACGCAGTTCACTGAGCGAACTTCCCTGCTGAAAATCGGTGATCAGGATGACTCGGCGGTCGTTGATTGAATCTGACACCGTAGTTTCACGAGAAACTTCTTCCGCAGTTTGCAGCAAAGCGCTGGCCGTTTGTGTCGCCATCCAATCTGGTTCCCAGGACTCAATCGCTCGTCCGATCAATGCCAAACGACTGTCGGGATCGGCCGTCTTCCATTCTTCGGCCGTAATCAGCCTACGCATTGATTCGGAGTAAATGGAGACACTCAGCGTGTCATCTGCATTCAACGTATCGGCAACTTTTTGGAGTTCCGCAGCGACAGCTTCGCGCAGTCCATCACGCCGCATACTGGCACTGGCATCAACAAGAATGGCGATGCGATCTGCGCGACCTGCTGCCGCTGCTTTGTCTATTGCCAATCGCTGAAACGGGCGAGCAAATGCCAGAGTGATCAAAGCAACCGCCAATATGCGCAGCAGCATTAGGGGCCAGTGCTCGATCGTGGAACGTTTCGTCGTCTTTGGCTGAGTAGGTGACAAGAACTGCACGACGCTGAACGGCACTCGCACGGCCGGCGTTCGACGGAGCATGTGCAGCACGATCGGCACGCCCGCGAGCAAACCGCCTGCGGCAGCAAAAACAGGAGCAAGAAGTTCAAACATGCCAATGTGATCCCAACGTTTTTGTAGGCTTAGTTATACGTAGGATGGACATTCATGTCCGTCGCAAGGCCAGTAAAGGCAGTTGAAGCGAAGTTTACCATATCATCAGAATGCATCGCATGTGGAGCGCCTTACGGCCAGCACTCGGACATGAATGTCCAAGCTACAGGAATCGCAAGGCAATTCAGGAATGCAGCATTCGCAGGAATTGCAGTGTTCGTTGAAAATCCTCAGGAAATGGTGCTTCAAACTGGATGTCTTTTCCACTCACTGGATGCCGAATTGTCAGACGAAACGCATGAAGCGCCTGGCGGGCGATCAGCACGTCGCCAGTGGAATTCGCAGGGTCAGCAGTGGAATTGGGGGAGTTTTTCACCTCACGCGAGGTTGATCGGCGATTTGCTCCCGCGGCTGATTTCATGACTTCCGACTTTGTCAACGTGGGCTGACCGATGTACATACGGTCGGCCACGATCGGCGTCAAGATGTGCTGCATATGAATTCGCAGTTGGTGCGTGCGTCCGGTTTGCGGATGCAGTTCCATCAAGGCATAGCCGCCGAAGTCCTCGCCCGTGCTATAAAACGTCACGGCTTCTCGTGCGTTGCCGCCTTCCGGACAGACCATCATCTTTTCCCGGACGCGCTGATGCGGACAGACAAATGTCCGGATATAATCGGATGCCAGTTCCGGGACTCCACGCACGATCGCGCGGTATTCTTTTTTTACTTCGCGCCGCTCAAACTGGCTGCTGATTTTCTGGTGAACCTGATTATCTTTGGCGATCAGAATCACACCGGTCGTATCGCGATCCAGACGATGCACGATGCCGGGCCGATGACGACCTGCAACATCGCTGAGCGTATCGAAGTGAAACTGCAGCGCACTCGCCAGCGTGCCCTGGGAGTTGCCTCGCCCCGGATGCACGACCATGTTCGCCTGCTTGTTGACGACGATGATCGCGTCATCTTCGTACAAGACATCCAGCGGCAGATTCTCCGCAACGGTATGCGATTCCTCAGCATCGGGCAACTGAATCCAGACTCGATCATTCACCCGCAGACGCCGCGATGACTTGGGCGTAAGTCCATTTAACTGCACGCCGCCCGCTTCGATCGCACGCTGCAACTGCGATCGGCTGTGATTGGGGAACAGGCGGCTGAGATAATGATCCAGCCGCCAGCCATGTGCGCGAGCTTCGACTGTGATATCAACTGGTTCATCTGAATCCGCAAGATCGTCAGCCGACAGCGGCGAAATTTCGCCACTGTCGTGTATCTTCGGATTTTCATCGGCCGATGTCATTCGCCGGATTTTTCGGGAACTGGCGTGGTACCGACAGGTGCTTCTGTTGCCGGTACATCTGCTGCGGGTGCATCGGCAGGAGTCGTTGCACCGAGAGGAGCATCCCCTGCCGGCGTTTCACTCGCTGGTGCATCTGTCGCCGGGGCTTCGGCTGCGGGATCAGAAATTACGGGCTGATTCTCGGCGGGCTTCTCGCCCTTGCCTGCAGGTGCCGCTGCGTCCAGTGCTGGCAGTCCTAGGTTTTGCAGGGAAGGGAACATTGGCATCGACGGGACCTGTCCCGGTCCGCCGTCCTGAGGCAACAATAGGTCGTCTCCGGGCTTTGGATTCTGTGTACTGAACCATGCGTAGAATTCACGGCTATCCTCTGAGGCCAGTCGCGTAATGCGCGACTTCGCGATACTCTTGAATGTCTTGGAGTCCGGAAACTCCTTGAGGACTCGTTCCCATGCTGCTACTGCCGCTTTCATCGTTTCGTCAGTCCCGTTGCAGCGACATTCGGCGGCGCGCGCCAGACCAACGAGAACACGTTCGCGGACTGAATCGATGATGTCCTTTCGAACTTCAAGCTGTTCGTATGCGTTCTGCGCGGATTTCAGATTATCCACTGCGGCTTCGCGATTAGTGAACATGTTGGAAACGGCGTCTTCCAGTTCACGATCCGCCTGACGCAAACGCGCCAGAATCCCGATCGGTGAATCTGGGGATTCATCAGCTACCGCCTGGTAGTCTTCGGCTGTCGTCGCAAGCAGCAGGTCCCGGGACGCTGCTGCCGTCGGAGCGGGTCGCCGCTGAACGTAGACGACCACCGCCGCGATCGCCATGAGCGCTGCCACCCCGTAGATCAACGTCGTGCCGTACTTTTCAAGGAACGGCTTGGATTCTTTCAGGAGTTTGGCCAGCTGAACTTCATTTTCGTGATGGACATAATGACGATCCGACATTGTCGGTGAGCTTTCATCCAGAGACGCGCACCCCGTCAACTTTGGGGCAGCATCATGGTCAGTTTGGTTGAGTTTCAAACAGCACAGTATATTGGTCTGGGCAAAATCAGGTCAAGCTGGCCGTTTTTTCGTACTAACCCTGACAATTCCGGCAATATCTGTTGGTAATGTTATCTTTTCTCGTGCGATGCGGAATGGATGGGGCTGCGTTTTCGCAGCTCGAGGCGGCGAGATTCGAGGAGGAGTTCTTCGATTTTAGTGTCACTTGGTTCCTGCTCCAGGCACCATTCAAACATTTCACCGGCTTCGGTGTAGCGTTCCTGATTCAGCAGAAACAGGCCCATTGCATGATGCGGCCAGTAGGCGGTTTCGTCGCAGGTCAGTGCAAGGCGGAGCATGTTTTCCGATTGCTCGTGAAGTTCAAATGCATGCGCGGCCTGATGACCGGCCATGAGCAGGTTGACGCGCTGACTGGCGTCCTGCGTTTGCTCCGTTGGTACGGCTGCAGATCCTGGTGCCGTTGCGGCGGTTTGAATGACTTCAGCAATCACGTACAGCAGTTTTTCGATATCCGATTTCCGACCACGCTCGCGAAACGCCGCCAGCACTTCATCCAGTTCATCAATGGACGGCTTAAAGGTTGTGAGCACAAAATCTGCCGGCAACTGATGCGACATGTTCAGGCAAACCTGCCGCCGATGCTCGGAACTGGAATGAAACACGAATTGCCATTGTTCCAGTGCGGCATCCACTTTGCCTTCGGTGAGCAGACAGCCACCAACAAAGTAGCGCACATAGGGATCATTACCGCCGACCAGCATTGTCTGACTGATCAGGGACTGTCGTCCGATATCCCGCACGTCTCTCAGGAAACCAGTGTGCAGAAGAATCATATAAGCTTCACCCTTAACCGGACACTGCGCCAGCGCGCGGCGAGCCATCTGATCTGACAGCATCAGCAGTTTGATGTTTCCACCGAAAGCTCTCTTCAGCCAGACGTGCATCTCACCGGTTGACTTGAAGTTGGAAAGCGCTGCGTCACGGATCTGGATTTCGCTGAGTGGATTGTCACTGATTTGCTGCCGGAGCTGAAACATTTTCAGACTCAGCAAGGATAGTTCATGAAGCGTGTCCAGATGCTGTGGGTAAGTTTTGATTCCTTTCAGTAACAGATTGATTCGAGCCGACATTTCCCGAAGTTCGTGGTCGTCGGCAACGTTTTTTTCCCGTTCATCGTAACTCGCGACTTCGGATGATGAATGCTTTTCGTCCAAAAGTTCAGATGTCTCCGAGTCTGTTTCTTCCTCATCCAGATTGGAAATCTCGGTTGCCATCGTGCGGTTTGTTTCCAGATCATTTGACGTGTTTTTGTACTGATTCCACCAGCGTTCGCCTGCGACACGTCGTTCAAGATCCGGCTGAACGCGACACAGTACCAGCAGACAGCCAACGCCTGCGATGAGCCAGCCAATGCGTGGAAAAGGAATCCCCAGCTCAGGACGAAACCCAGTACAAAGGCGGAGTCCGGTGACTCCTAACACGATCGTGATGACCACAATCGCGGGGACATACCAGATAAAATCAACTGCGGCATGAAATAGTCCTGCGATCAGACCCGCCATCACAGCGGATAACGCGGCAACTCGTTCGGTTTCCCTACGTTTCAGAAGATGCCACAGAATTCGCCCCCCGACAAACAGCATTCCCATCGCGACCAGAGTAAGCCCTGCCAGACCGGTTTCTGTCGCCAGATGCACATACGAACTTTCGGCGTGCGAAAAAGTAACCCCGCGAAAATCGACGAAGTCCTGCATGTAAACCGGGTATACGTAGCGATGGCTGCCGACACCGCAGCCCAGCAGCGGGAATGCCTGAACAGCTTGTGAGTCGGCTTTCCAGATGGCGCGGCGGGCATTTGACTGATCCACCTTGTCGGCATCTGCGGAAACCAGTTGATCGATACGGTCTTCAATTTTCCCCTGCCCCAGCACAATGATTCCGGCGATTACGATTCCACCGACACCGACAATCACGACGGCGAGCGACGCACAAACGCGGCCGCTTTTCCAAAGTCCCGCCAGACACACGGTGCTCGCCAAAGCTGCAGCTACCATGCCTCCGCGCGACAACGACAACATGATCGACACGACCACGCCCCCCACCGCGCAAACCATGAGCAGCATTTTCATATCAACGATTTTGTCGAATTGCGAATGATTTGCTTTCGCCGGGCCAAGTCCTTTGAGTTGGCGAATTCCGCCATGCGTATCTGCACGCTGCGCCAGCATCCACCAAACCAATGGCCCGATCGAAAGTGCGAGGAAGTGTGCGAAGTGATTGCGATTTGTAAACGCGCCCTTCAGAATTTCGCGAGTGCCGGTATACGGCTGACGATAGAACCAAAAGAAGCGGTCATTGGAAGTCATCAATTGAATGACGGCAAATACGGCCATCAGGATTCCTGAGATCCCGACCAGTTTCAGCATCCGGTGGCAATCCGCTTCCGTTGTCAGGCGCTGCGCGACGACGACAGCGATAACGCCGTACGACAACAGCATTAGAAATGCATGCTGAGTCTCTGTGGGCAGCAGGCTGGTCGTTTTCCATGCATTCGGTGCGGCATGACCTTCGGACGGAAGTTGCGTAGCCGTCCATCCGGGAAGCAGTCGTTCGTACTCCGGCGAGATCTTTGCCAATACGGCCGGAGCCAGTGGAACCGTCTGAAACCAGACAAGAAGCAAACCGGCGACAATCAGTGGTTCGACAGCCAGCAGCAGCAGACGACCGCCCGTGCGGACTTTATGCAGACTCCAGACGCAGCCCAGCGCCAGCGCCATCGTGATCAGACTTCGATGCCCCCAAGCTTCGCGCCCCCCCATGATAAATGGAAAGAACACAATCAAAGCTGTGAGGATAGCGTCCGTCGTCAGCAGCAGTTTCGGTCCCGCCAGAAACGCCACCCCCTGACCCGCATTGAAGCGGACAAGTTGCGGAATTCCCGATGACTGGCGAGCGTGTCGGATGGACATAAGAAGACACTGGGTTTTGATACAGGAGGAAAATTCTGTGAGCGGAACGATTCTGTTGCCAGCCAGGCGGCGTGAGCCCCCCGGACTTAACCTGATATTCGCGGATTTTTATGACCGGAGTGGCGTTAGCCACCAGTGCCGGTTGGAGTACAGCCTCTAGCTATGCGGCGCGACTCCTTCCATGCGATTCGGCCTCATGACTCTTCCCGGAAGCCAGCGCCGAAAGGCCGCGGGCAACGTCGAGTTCAGACGGTTCGTCA
>CANJQC010000047.1 GCA_947476295.1 Planctomycetaceae bacterium
ATGCAGTCTCCAGGAAACATGCAGTCTCCAGGAAATATGCATTTTCCAAGAAACATGCAGCCGCCGGGTGGCTGGCAGTCCGCCACCTCGATCATGAACGTGCCACCGGATCAGACTGCGTCCATGTCATTTGGAACCGGGACGCCCGAAATGCAGTCGTCAGGCGAAGAATGGTCACTCGAATCTACGACGCCAACGACCACTCCATCTGCGGCCCCTCTGAATTCAACCCCAAACACCGCCGTAGCCCCAACCCCGGACCCTGCGTTCTCGGAAACAGAGCCCTCGACAAACGTCACCAACGTCTCTTGGTCGGCCGCCAGCACGAAGAGGCCGATAGCCCGCAGTTCATCAAACGAACCACCGCTGGTTGAAGCGTTCTAAAGATTGTGCTCGATCGTTTGTCACACCCGCGATCCGGAAACACTCCAGGTTTAATTCGCGGCAGGCATCAGCTCACCTGCTTTGCCGCGATCAAATCCTTCACAAAACCAACGGCATCTGCCAGTGGGATCTTCGTGGCGTCGCTTTCTGTTCGCCATTTAATTTCCGCGATGCCTTCGGCAAGACCCTTGCCACCGATGGTGACGCGCAGTGGGATTCCAATGAGATCGGCGTCTTTGAACTTGAAGCCCGGACGCTGGTCGCGGTCATCCATGAGGACGTCGATTCCGGCAGCCGTGAGTTCACCGTAGATTTTGTTGGTGACCTTCATCACTTCCCCGTCGCTGACGTTTAATGGGATAATCTGTACGGTGTACGGAGCTACGTTGATCGGCCAGATGATGCCGTTCTCATCGTGGCAGGTTTCCACGATCGATGCCACCACACGCGTCACGCCGATGCCGTAGCATCCCATAATGATGGGATGCGATTGCTCCTGAGCATCCACGAACTTCGCATCCATCGACACGCTGTACTTAATGCCCAGTTTGAAGACGTGGCCCACTTCAATCCCATGAACCATCTGCAGCGTCCCCACACACTTTGGACAGGGGTCGTCGGTTTCTGCATTCCGCAGGTCAAATGTTTCTGTCAAATCAAAATGCGTACCGGGAATGACACCCGTCAGATGCGAATCTTTTGCGTTTGCCCCGACGATCGCCGACTCAATCATCGCCACGTCGTGATCCGCAATGCACAGGCACTGAATGCCGATCGGGCCAGCAAAGCCAACGGGTGCTCCCGTAACTTTCAGGATCATCGCTTCGTCGGCCAGCTCGACCGTCGTTGTGCTGGTGGCTCGGCGAATCTTGCCCTCGTTGGCTGTATGATCCCCTCGAAGGAGTACGGCGACAGGTCTTCCGTCGGCCTTGTAGATTAAAGTCTTGATGAATGATTTCGCATCAGATTTCAGCAGTTTACTGACTTGTTCAATGCTGCCAGCGTCAGGCGTATCGACTTTCGCAGGCGCCGCTGCACCATCCACTTTGGCCTGCAGTTTTGAGTAGCGCCCCGTGTCCGCGCGTTCCTGATTCGCGGCATAACTGCATTTCGGGCAGTGAACCACAAAGTCTTCGCCATTGCTTGCAGGCACCATGAATTCGTGCGAAGCATCGCCACCGATCGGACCGCTCTCAGCCTCGACTGGCAGGTACTTCAATCCGCATCGTTCGAAGATCCGGCAATAGGCATTGTACATCGCGTCATAGGCTGCATTGAGCTGTTCGATCGATGAGCCAAAGCTGTACGCATCCTTCATCAGGAATTCGCTCGTTCGCAACACACCAAATCTTGGACGCTCTTCGTTGCGGAACTTTGTCTGAATCTGGTACAGCGTGATCGGCAACTGTCGGTAGCTGCTGATATGCCTAGCCATCAGATCGGTGATCACTTCTTCGTGAGTCGGGCCGAGGGCAAAGTGTAGCTTCCGATCACCTCGCTTCACTTCGAAATTGAACAGTACGTTGCCGAATGCTTCGCGCCGTCCCGTGCGTTCGAAAATTTCCATCGGCTGCAGCGCCGGCATGAACAGCTCGATGGCACCCGCCTTGTCCATTTCCTGTCGGACAATTTCAGACACCTTGCGAACAGATCGATAACCGAGCGGCAGGTACGTGTAGGCACCGGCCATCAACTGGCGGATCAGCCCGGCCCGCAGCATCAACTGATGACTGGGAACCTCGGCTTCCGCCGGAACTTCCTTCATGGTCGGGATAAATGTTTGAGACCAACGCATGGAATACCCTAAACGTGAGCAAAGAGAATCGAGGATTGATTTACCGGAACGAACAAATATAGTCGGCAACCTGTGTTACCTTGAGTTCAAAATACGAGTTGCCAGGGACATTGAAGGATTGTCCGTCCCTGACGTCGTGCCACTGGGTTTCGCCGGCCAGACAATAGCTCAGCTGACCGGACTGGATCTCCATCAATTCCGGCTTGCCTGTGTTGAACTTGTACTCGCCAGGAAGCATGATCCCCAGCGTGCTGATGCTGCCATCAGCGAACTCAACCGTTCTGCTGGTGACCTTACCATCGAAATAGATGTTGGCGGTTTTTACGATATTGACTGATTCAAATTTGCTCATAATACACCTCAGATTGTGGCCGGAAAGCCGCAGATGCTACTCCGACAGACTCGACGAGGAAAGGATACTGCCGATTCCTCGATTTTCCAGGAACGGCAACGACCATTGTTTCAGGCACAGTCGCATGTCGAATGCGACATTCATGTCCGTCGCACAGCCAGAACACACACTGGTTATTCAACATTTCAGCCAAAGAGATCGTCGTCCGACATTGGCGCCGTAACCGTCACCGGTGCCACTCGGGCGATTCGGTCGCGGGCATGATCAGACCAAGGTCCCCGAGAATCGTGTTGCAGGTACTGCTTCCAGTAATCAACGGCTTCGCCGGCTCGTTGATTCTGATCCAGCAGTTGCGCGTAGTGAAGCAATGCGTCCGGGTTTGCCGGGTGGATGGAAATCGCGGTCACTAGAGATTGCTCCGCCGCTTCCGGCTGATCCAATTCTGACTGCAAGCAACCCAATTGGGTCCATGCTTCGATGAAATCCGGAGCCGATTCGATTGCGCAGTAGTAGCGTTCGATCGCTGCTTCGATGCGGCCCGTGCGATACAAGGCATCGGCCATGTGAAAATTGACCTCCGCCGGATCGGGAAACAGTGAGAATTGGTCATCGGTCGGATGTTCCACACTGAGTCGCACCGCAGCAAATTCCGACGACAGCAGACTCATGGCATTTCTGAAGGCATTGATGGCGGACTCCAGTTCCGCCTCCTCTGTCAGTCGGCAGCCCTCGTGGAACCATTCTTCCGCGTTCCAGTCCGTCATCCGGCGATCCTGAAGATCCGGTCGTGCCGAAGCGAATGGAATGGAAACAGTTTCTCCGTCCGCTTCGTCGTCGTCGGCCGGATCATTCGATGATGGCCCGTCTTCTGACGGACTAAAGACGCCGAAGCCGTCGTTGACATCAAAGTCCAGCAGTCGCTGGCCCGTGCGTGGATTGAGCACACCGCGATCGTCCCGCATCAGGATCTTATCATCCTGCACGAGCAGATTCAGTTGTGCCAGTGAACGGTCGGTGCCCGCCATTGTATGACTGAGCTCGCTGAGACTCCGCTCGAGCACGTCGGCAGAGACGCCCTGATCCAGCAGCATCGCAAGACGCCGCGCACTGGCGACCTCGCGGTAATCAAAATACGGCAACCGACAAACGCGGCGAACCGGGCGAATGAGTCCCAGTCGTGCCCAGCGGCGAATCATGCGAACCGGAACATCGAGCAATCGGCTCAGCATTGCCGGCGTGTGCGCGCGGCGGATCTCTTCACGATGTTCATCGAGGCCCAGCAACTGCAGCCAGTCTGATTCTGCGAGGACCTTGATGTCTGCGCCATTTGCAACTAACTGGACAGTCTGCTGCAGTTTTTGAGACGTGCCACCATCAGGTTCGAGGGGCCAGCCTTCTTCGCCAATCACAAACATCGTTGTCGAACCGCTCACGGTGTGCGTCGCGCGACCGCCGAACTGTTCCACGAGGCGAATCGCGTCGCGGTGCGTCATCGACGCAAGTGTTCCGGTAAACGCGACTGTTTCACCAACAAGTGGCTGGGAACTTACGGCGACTTCGCCATTCGACAGCGGTGCATCATCCGCGATCTCAGATTCTGGATGCGGGAACGGAGTGGAAACGATTTCGTGGGGTTCGAGCGATGTCCGGTCAGTCACCGGTTTTCCTTCGTTAAAATAGAAACGTCCATTCCGCAGATCGGAAACACTGGCCGTTTTCATCGAAGATACCGTCGAAAAATGGCAAACGGTAGCAATCAGGCGATCTACTGCTATAAGAGTGGAAAGTCGTCGATGGGTTCTGAATTTGGCTGCAAAATTTCGCAAAACTTTTACGAAAATGTCTCGCAGACTTGAATGAACGACCGCCGTTAATCTCAATCCCTCACAAAACACGACGTGTTCTGTCATACACTTGGCAATCAGATTTCCAGTCTTCCTGTCGCTCGTATTCCGCGCCATTGAAAGAAGTTGAAATGTCCGTACTTAAATCGTCCGATCCAGCCATTTGGGATGCGATTGTTCATGAACGTCGCCGTCAGGTTGATGGGCTCGAACTGATCGCTTCAGAGAATTATACCAGTGCAGCTGTGATGGAAGCGGCCGGCACGGTTTTGACTAATAAATACGCCGAAGGTTATCCTGGCAAGCGTTACTACGGCGGCTGCGAGTACGTCGATGTGGCTGAAAACATCGCGCGTGATCGCGCGTTGCAGTTGTTTGGAGCCGAACATGCAAATGTGCAGCCGCATGCCGGCTCGCAGGCCAACATGGCGGCTTACATGAGCATCCTGAATGTCGGCGATACAATTCTTGCCATGAACCTGGCCCACGGCGGCCATTTGACTCACGGAATGCACCTGAATTTCAGTGGCAAGCTGTATAAGGCCATTCACTATGGTGTGCGTGAGAATGACCATCGGATTGACTTTGATCAGGTCGCAACGCTGGCGAAAGAGCACAAGCCAAGACTGATTGTCGCCGGTGCCAGTGCGTACCCACGTGAAATCGATCATGCGAAATTTGCAGAGATTGCAAAGTCCGTGGGGGCATATTTGATGGTCGATATGGCGCACTATGCCGGTCTGGTGGCAGCAGGAATTCACAACAGTCCAGTGCCTCATGCGGACTTTGTGACATCAACCTCACACAAGACATTGCGTGGCCCACGATCGGGTTTTATCCTGTGTCGAAAAGAACATGCGGCGAATGTCGATCGCAGTGTGTTTCCCGGAATTCAGGGCGGTCCGTTGATGCACATCGTCGCCGCGAAGGCTGTGTGTTTCTGTGAAGCGTTAAAGCCTGAATTCAAAGCCTACGGACGTCAGATCGTTGACAACGCGAAGACCCTGGCTGAGACCCTGATCCAGGGCGGCCTGCGACTGGTTTCCGCTGGCACGGACAACCATCTGATGATGTGCGACGTGACAACGATCGGCCTGTCGGGCAAAGTGGCTGAGCATGCTCTGGACGAAGCTGGCATCACGGTGAACAAGAACATGATTCCCTACGATCAGCGGAAACCAATGGACCCCAGCGGCATCCGAATCGGAACAGCGGCACTCACGACACGCGGCATGAAAACCGACGAAATGAAACGAGTTGGTGCATGGATTCTGGAGGCGTTGAAAGCTCACGATGATGCGACATCGCTTGGAAAGATTCGCGGCGATATCGCTGAATTCGCCAAGGTGTATCCGGTGCCGGGGATTGCACAGGACTGTTAACTCAGGCCACACAGAGTCACACCATGCGACTGATTCAATCGCTGGCTATGTTACTGCTCATTGCCAGTGCCGCACATGCTGCCGACGAGACGGTTGAGCGCATGGGAATTTCGGCAAATGAGTTGTCTGCGTACGTTGAACAGCTGACATCCCAGGGGCAGATTATCAATGATCTGAAAGTCCGGATCGTTGAAAGAAAGGCCGTGTTTGACGTCACGGCTCAGGCAAACAAAGACAAGCTCGCCTGGCTCATTCAGGTGAATATTTCGGATCGAGAATTTCGTGATTCGAGGAAGCGATATACCGATGACGGTTTCGAGAACACAATTCATCGAGTGATCCCAAACGGTCGTGCGAAGTTGCACTCAACGATCTGGGTGCAGAGAACGGATAGCATTGAGCAATTAAAGCTGCCCGATGTTCCGTTTCCCGTCACAGGAGAACTCGGCCAGAACCTCGAGCCCATCAATGAATTGCTGCTGAAGACGCTGACGGACAACAACATCCCCGGAGCCACAGTTGCGGTCGCTCGAGATGGCGTGATTGTCTTTGAACGGGGCTTTGGCTATTCGGATCTGGAACAACAGACGCCGATGGCTGCGAATACTTCGATGCGGATCGCCAGTATTTCCAAGCCAATCACCGCCGTTGCCGTACTGCTGCTGGCTGAAGATGGCAAGTTGAAGCTGGATGATCATGTGATTCAGTATCTTATCCGCGACAAGAAGTATGCGCTACCGAAAGATGCCGATCCTGCATGGAGTCGTGTCACAATTCGACACTTGCTGCAGCATTCCGGCGGCTGGAATAGCGACAAGTCGAAGGACCCGATGTTTGAGCTGGTTGAAATCACTCGTGCGCTGAATCTTAAGAAAATAGCCCGCATTCCGGACATCGTGCGTTATCAGTTGCCACGACCGCTGAACTTTGAGCCCGGAGCCGAATACCAGTATTCAAACTTTGGATATTGCCTGCTGGGGAGAGTGATCGAAGCGGCAAGTGGGCAGCCGTATGAAGCGTTCGTGGCTGAACGAATTTTGAAGCCAGCCGGGATGACGCAGACGCGGCTCGGAAAAAGTAAACTTGCCAATCGTGCCGAAGATGAGGCCCATTACTACACGCAGACGCTCAAGACATATCCGGCCATTTGGGACGTGGCACCCGGGAGAAAATCCGGGAAGTTCGAACTTGTACAGGCGCCCTACGGACAATCGGAACTGGCAGTCATGGATTCTGCCGGAGCCTGGACATCGACGGCATCCGATCTGGTCCGATTTGCGATCGCGATTGATGCAGACACGAAACCAATTCTCAAACCAGACAGTCTGCGGCAGTCGAAAGAACGGCCCGCGTTTGCTGGCCCCAAAGACGATCACTGGTACGGACTCGGCTGGAACGTGCGATCAATCGATGGGCTTGACCGCGTGAGTTTATGGCACACAGGCGCGCTGGCAGGCACATCGACAATCCTTCTGAAACGGTGGGATAACATGGTCTGGGCAGTTATTTTCAATTGTGATGAGTCACCAGACGGCAAAAAATGCGAGACCCTGATCGACGGTCCGATGCACACCGCCGTGGATGGTTCGAAACTGTTGATGGAAGAGCGTGATTCGAAACCGCAGTAAGCAGGCAGTGCGTTGTAGGCTCCGCGTGATGTTGGTGGTTTCAATCCGCGCCCCGCGTGCGGGGCGAACGCCTTGGCTGAAAAGCCAACGGCTGCAAGAGGTTAGCGGGCTGTTTCCGCGAATGGAAGGGTAAAACGCATCCTGCGGGCAGGGGTGGCTTTTTGAATCGACGCTAAGTGTTTGCATCATGGAACTTAGGTGGATCGCGAACGTACGGGGCGTTTTGTGTGCGCTTGCCATACGCGGGCGCCGTTTTGGCATGCTGCCGTATCAGGCGATGAGTGGACCATCGAAGTCATAACCAACCTTTGCGCCGTGGTGCTCGATCTTGTGTTGGTAATTCGAACCCAGATAATAGAATCACAGGCTGTCTTCGTCGAGAAAGATCAGGGCCAAAAGATCAGCTTTGATGCGGGTCCATTGCGACCAATCCACTTTCATCTCGAACACCGAGTTCTGCACGCGCTGCCCGCAGTCTTCACACATCGCGGCGACTTTTCGAAGCCGAGTTTGACCTGTTGGCGTCTTGGTCGAAACGTCGTAGGTGACAATCGCGTACATCATGGCATGACTCTCTTTGACGGACGATGGAATGCCTTGTGGTTGGCTTGAGCGAAACGGACGGCGGCAAACATCTTATTTCCAGACAAATGGCGGATATGCGTCGAGGTCGTTGCGCAGGTAACGGGCCATGAGTCTGGCCTGAAGATGCAGCAACAGGCCGACCGTGGTCTTTTCATTAAGAAATGGATGTGTGATCTGCTCCTGTTTGCGCTCCTGCTAGGCAACGAGCATGGCCTTTCGCGACGAATCGTTCATTTGAACGGCACCGCTTTCACGGATCGTAAAATCGCCGGCCTTGATCTGTTGTCGATTAATGAGAGAGAGTACCAGGCGATCCGCCAGAAATGGGCGGAATTCTTCCATCAGATCCAGCGCCATGCCTGGGCGACCGGGACGATCACGTGAAAGCAGGGCTTCTTCCAGTGATGCAGTAAGTTTGTCTGCAGCCTTGTTAAGTGCGTCCTGACGTTCCCCGGCACCGGTATCGCGGGCGGCTCGACGGAGTACTGTGCGACAATTGCCGAGCTTTCCGGCGACGATGGCCTTTGCTACTTCTACAGCTTTGGCCGGATCGTCCGAAGTCCGGTACTGCTGTCGGCGGAGCAGTACGTTTCCCGGCGTGAACCCGCTGACTGACGCCAGAAAACAGCCATGTAGAGTGAGAAACGAAATTGTGACTCCGGCTTCCGCACAGCTTCCCATCAACGCCGGGGACATGGAGACTCGGCCAAACCCAACGATCCCGTCAAGATTGTGAAGTGGAACTCGCAGGCGAGATTTCTTTTCGACGCGAACATCCACGGTTTCGCCATCTTTGCGAAGGTAGGCCCCTTGCGTTGTCACGAAGAGCGTGTTGAGGTGTGTCTTCATCGTGTACGGTTCCGTGTTTCGTTTGACCCGACCCAACGGGGAGGAAGTAGCGGCAAGGCTGCTGGGCCTGGTGAATGGCGACTGGAAAGTGCCCGTGCCGTTGGCTCGGGGCAAACAACGGGAAGTGGCCTCGCCGATGGCTCGGGTCAAACGGCAGCCAGGAGAGAGAGCTATTTAGTGGTAGGTCACATGTCCGCTGGGCAGGCCTTGAAATGGCGTGACGAAATTCCAGAATTGTCGAGGTCGCCCTTCTTCCTCGGGATTCAGCTCGACATAGTGGATGGCGTTTTGAATCTGCTCCTCAGAATCGACGTACACTTTCCAGCGTTTTTCCGCCCACATGCGGGGATACTGATTTTCGGATGCGTATTGAGTAAACGGATGCTGACCATCGCGGATGATTCGCTTCGTGGCTCCACCCTTTAAGAGATTTGCCATCTGTTCAACTTTGTAGGTATGTCGTGCGAGTACCAGATGAGTGTGCTGCGGAAGGATCGCGCAAGCCCAGATTGTGTAATTGTTCTTCTGAGTCGTCTCGGCAAATCCATCGGCAATGGATTTCGCCTGTAGCTCGTTCAGCGTGACCGGAGGATATCGCAATTCACGCGCGGCAGCCTCGCGTTGTTTGAGTTCTTCTGCGGTCAGTTCACCCAAGGCTTTTCGTTCCGGTGCTGGACGTGGTTGACCGTAACGGAGCAATTCCCATTTCCAGATCACATCGCACCATGAGCCACGTGGATCGTTCGGCAGCCAGACGCCGTACATTGGCAAAATGACATGGTATCCGTGGATCATCGGTGTCGCTTTCGTGTTGGAGATGGAACGGGATGGCGTGGAGGCGCGGCTCAGGAAACTCCGCCGATGGCTCGGGTCAAACGGGAAGGGGGAGCAGAGCGTGGGCCAATGCGAAGGCGAGGGACGACAGTGTCTTGCCGCCACCTGTTGGGACAGTAAGTGAAAACAGCCCAGGCGATAACTCAGCTGCGTGACGGCACGCCGCCAGCACTTCGGCTCGCGCCTCAGCAACTCGCCCCGTTTTTCCTGCGGCTAGGCCGCACATGTGCTGATCGGGCAGGCTAAATTCGGCGATCAGTGAGCCATCTGGCTGAGGCGTCAGTTTTTGGCTGCCGTGCCAGCGGGATTCCTGTACGTACCGAGCGACGTCGCGGGCGAAATGGATGCGGATGGTTTGCATCTCCTTTGAACCGCTGCGGAAGACTCCGAGGCTGTGTTCCAGCCACTCTGCGAGATCGAACTCATGGGGAACCGCGGCTGGCAGTTTTATCGAATGCACGTCCTCAATCCGGATTGTCTGAAGTATCGATCAACTGGCCCTCCGAAAGCGCCATCAAAAGGGAACACTTTGTCATCAATCGGACACCATGTTCTCTGCACGTCGTTAAGCAGGTGCCCGATTAAGCCAGCAAAGTTCACTATGGTGCAGTATTTGCTTTCGTGGAATGAGCGTCTTTCCCAGAAAAACTGCCGCTGGCGGTCTGTTGATTTAGTGCCGACCCGAAGCGTCAGCGAGGCAAACAACTTCGATTCCTCGCTGACGCTTCGGGTTAGTAAAGAGATTAAGCACCCGAATTTGCTAAATCAACAGCCCGCTGGCGCGGTGGGCTGCGTATTAAAGAAGTCACTGTCGCGTTGAATGCGAGCATTTCGAATTCCAGACGGAGTTCAGGAAACACAAACCATGAGACGGTATTCTTGTAAATCTCTTTCGATCATGACTGCTGCGGCTGCAGCAGGAATTCTTCTGCCACTGAGTGTCCAGGGCATGCAGCAGCTGCCTGCTGTTCCTCTGTCAGATCAACAGGGTCCGTCTCAGTTGGCACCGGAGGACACGCTTGCTCCAGCCATCACTCCGGTCCCGCCTCCCGCTCCGATTCCGATCGATTCCCTCAACGGAGAGGGCGTTGATGAGGAAGAGCCGATGCTTCGCGGTCCGGTGCATGAGGCCTTCGCTGAGCAATTCAATCAGAATCCTGTGCAGGGGCTTATTGTTCCACCGCAGCCTCCGGAACCCATCGAAGAACTTCCACCGGAAGTGTGTCCTGATGGCCGCCAGATTGAGTGGATCGCAGGCTACTGGGCGTGGGACGATGACGACCAGGACTTCTTTTGGGTCAGCGGAATCTGGCGCGACGTTCCGCAGGGATTTCGCTGGCTGCCGGGATATTGGACGCAGGTTGAAACGGGCTATCAATGGGTTTCGGGCACATGGATTTCTGAACAGACAGAAGAAATTCAATATGTGGAAGCCGTACCGCCGGAATCGCTGGAACTTGGTCCAGTTGGTGATGCGCCTTCGCAGGAGCACATTTGGATCCCCGGCTGTTGGAACTGGAATGCCCGTAGTTATGCATGGCGACCCGGATACTGGGGTGCGGGCTACAACAACTGGATCTGGGTTCCCGCCCGCCACGTCTGGACGCCACGGGGCTACCTCGGCTGTAATGGGTACTGGGATTATCCTCTGAACCGTCGTGGTTTGTTATTTGCCCCGTACCGTTGTCGACGTTCCGCACACTGGAATCGAAGCCGTCGGTTCACACCACAGGTGGTCATTGCGACAAATTTGCTGCACTGGAATCTGTGGGTTCGTCCTCGGTCTTGTCACTATTATTTCGGTGACTACTACGGCCCGCGATATGCCCGCACCGGGTTTCAGCCGTGGCATCAATTTAATCAACAGCGACGCCAGTTTGATCCACTGTATTCTCATTTTAGCCGAAGCGCCGGTATGGGGAATGTTAGCTTCTACGATCAGGTCAATGGTCGATTCAATCTTCTGACGAGCCACGCTGACCGCAGACCTGGACGCACATTCAACCATCACGATGGGCGCGAACTATCACGGCGGATCAACAACGACGATCGGTCGCCTCAGCTTGGCTCAACACTGCAACAACACATGAAAGACGCAGGCAATACGCGATTTGTGAAACTGCAGGAAGACCAGCGGAGCCGCCTGCAGACAGACACTAAATCGTTGCGACAGCTCATGGACCAACGACGGGAAGTGGAAAACCGTGCCCGCTTGGAAACAACTCGCCTTCATAACCAAACAAATGATTCTGTCGGACGCAGCTTGACTACAGACCAGCGCGACATCGGACGACGAGACAACTCTTCCGACCCTGAAACTCGTCATGGTGGAAAACGCAACGATCTTGCGGAAACTGTCAAATCTTCATCCTCCAAAGAGGGTGAGCGCAGCGATCGTCTGCGACTTCCGGCGGTTGACTCTCAGAAAGGAAACACGCTGAATAATCTTCGGGATCGTGCCGCACGGTCGGTCAAACAACCGGACCATCAGGCAGAAGATAAGGCAGCCAATCGACAGGTTCGCCCTGAAACTGACAACCACGCCAGCAAGCCGAGACGTTCAAATGGGAGTGTTGAATCCTTACCCGACACAGGAAGAGTGCGACGTAACGAACAAGGTCCAACGACGCCGACCGGTAATGCTTCTGCAGCAGCAAAGACCAAAACGAGCGACGCTGTCCGGAGTGCTGTTGAACGGCCCAATAGTCGTCCTTCCATCAAAACGCCGCCATCACGCGTGGAACGTGAATCCCGTCCGCCTTCCGCTGGCAAGCCCGTTGCCGACGCTGTTCCTCGACGAGTTAATCCGGCAGGAAATAGTCGGAGTGAAATTCGGACCGCACCACCATCAAGACCTGCTGTGGAAAGAACTCACAGAGCGGACCCGGCTCCGGCAGCACGGCCACATCGAGAGCCGGGAAATCCGGCTGCCGGAAGTGGTGAGCATCGTAAGAAGAAGTAGTTTTCCCTGCGTATCAACGGGACAGCCTCAATGTATTCTGTCATCGTTTTAATGTATCGTCGGGATGTAGCGATTTGCGAGTTCTGCATAGTCCTCTCGGACCGGACTGAAGACGTCCAGCACGACCGCCGGACCATCGACAGCGACGGCTCGATGAGGAACGTTGGGCGGGATGATGAAGAGTGAACCGGCTTCGACGATGCGTGTTTCGTCGCCGATGGTCAACTGGACTTTCCCCTGAAGCAGGATGCCGCCTTGTTCATGCGGGTGATGGTGCATGGGCACTTCGGCGCCGTCGTCCATTTCAAGGTACGACAGCATCAGATTCTGCCCGTGCGGAGTCCTCATGCGGCATCCGGGGACAGGCTCGATGTATGGAATCGAGCTTAGATCGATGAATGGCATGTTGAGTCTCCTGATTGACGCCTTACCGACAATTTTATTTCGAACACGCCAGCCCTGAAAAATCCAGCGTCGCAAAATAGTCGTCGTGTGTCTCAGCACGACGGATCATTTTCACCGTGCCATCTGGTTTCATCAAAAGCTCGGCACTTCGCAGTTTGCCGTTGTACTGAAACCCCATCGCATGGCCGTGTGCTCCGGCGTCATGGATCACGAGCAGGTCGCCACGTTCGACAGCAGGCAAAGGTCGATTGATGGCAAACTTGTCGTTATTTTCACATAGTGATCCGACGACGTCCACGATGCGGTCATGAGGTGCATTCTCTTTGCCCAGTACGGTGATGTGGTGATAGGCTCCGTACATGCCTGGACGCATCAGATTTGACATGCAGGCATCGACACCGACGTAGTCGCGGTAGATGTGCTTGTGATGTATGGCCGTGGTCACAAGAAAACCATGCGGCCCGGTGATCATGCGGCCGTTTTCCATCATGACTTTGAGCGGAGAGAGAGGTGTTCCGGCAATCATGGCATCGTAGACTTTTTTTACGCCCTGACCGACGGCCTGCAAATCGACAGCCTTGTGCTCGGGCCGATACGGTATCCCGATGCCACCGCCGAGGTTCACGAATTCCATCCGCACGCCAAGTTGCTGATGAATTCGGACCGCCAGATCGAACACCATCCTAGCGGTTTCGACAAAGAAATCCCCGTTGAGTTCGTTGGAAGCCACCATGGTGTGCAGGCCGAACCGCTTGACGCCTGCGGCCTTCAGGATGGCATATCCATCGAAGAGCTGAGCCTCGGTGAAACCGTACTTGGCCTCTTCCGGCTTGCCGATAATCACATTGCCCTCGCGTGCTGAACCGGGGTTGTAACGGAAGCAGAGCAGTTCCGGCAGACCGACGTGTTCCTTCAGATAGTCGATGTGAGACAAATCATCCAGATTGATGATCGCCCCAAGATCCGCCGCTTTCTGATACTCGTGGGCCTGCGTGTTGTTCGACGTGAACATCAGATCTTCGCCGGTCAGGCCGACTCGTTCTGAAAGTTCAAGTTCAGCCAGGCTGGAGCAGTCTGCGCCCAGACCTTCGTCCTTCAACACTTCCAGGACGTACGGATTTGGCAATGCTTTAACCGCGAAGTATTCTCGAAATCCCGGACACCACGCGAACGCGGCGTTGAGCTTGCGACAGGCGTCCCGCATTCCCTGTTCGTCGTACAGATAAAATGGCGTCGGGTATTTTTCAGCGATGCGGCGAACAGTCGCTGCGTCAAAGGGAAGTGGCTTTTGCATGATTGTGGGCGTGAATTTCTCATGTCGAAAGTTAAGGTTCAAATCGTCCGCACGATCGTATCGTCGCGGATCAAAGTGGCAGGAGTTTCGCGGGGATGTTCACGGAAATCAACTGTCCTCAAGATGACGCGAAGGGAAATGCCTCGCTGGAGTCTTACTCTGTACTAATAACCGTGCGGGGCATCATTGTGGCGCCACACTCCGTGGCGAGAATCTCCGCCACGGAGTGTCGGGGCACAATGGTTGCGGCCAGAGCCAGCGTCAGGGCTCAAGCTGCGCTGGCATATCAACGACGTCGCCATGGAGGCGGAATTTGGCGTAGTCAAGCCAGTTCTCGAGTTCTTTTTCCCCGTAGAATATTTCGCGGAACAGATGGAAGATCTGCTGAGCCTCGTGGGTCTTGCCATCCATGAGAAGTTGATTCGCGGTTGTCATGCGTGCTGTGATGATTTTGCTGCGATCGGGATCGGACAGCAAAGCCTGCTTCCCAGAATCGCGGTTTTTCTCGGCAATCGTTTTCCAGAATCGCGGCACGGAGATTACGTCAGCCGCCGCATCATCTTCAGAAGTGGTTTTGCCGTCAGCGACTTCGACTTCCGCTGCGTTTGCTTGTGCAGCATCGTCCGGTGGCAGTGATTCAATCAGCGCCTGAAACGTTTCCAGTGACTCAAGCTTGTTGCGATCCGCATCCAATGCCGCCCGCATGGCTTTCAAGCATGTCGTTTCGTAACGATTCCTTCCAGCGTCCGGCCGCCGCACGCGGCGCTCGAGTTGTGCTTCGATCAGTGACACTTCGACATCATCCAGCCAACTCTGCATCTCACCGGCATACTTCCCCTGAGGAAATCGCTGCAGGTACGGACGCAGGTAATGACTTCGAGCGTCAAAGTGTGTCACAGGATCCGACGTGGACATCGCTTCTTTCGCGCTGATGTACAACGCATCTTCACCTGCAGGCAGCGACAGCCACACCGCAACCGCAATCAGCAGTCCCAGAAAAACCAGCAGAAACCAGGTTTTTTCATAGAACTGCGAATGGTCTTTTTTTTTCTTTTTCTTCTTGACCGTCACATCGCCCGTGGCCGGATCAACCGACACAAACACTGAGGCCGATGCACCGGCGGAGTGAAGTGCTTCCGGTAAGATATGCGCGACCGATTCTTCACCGGACTTCAGGATATGTTCCAGTTCCGTGTTCACGGCCAGCGCATCGAACGGACGGTCCTCCTGATTCTTCTGCAATAAACGCTCGACGAGTTGATCGAGTGCCAGCGGGCATTCGACATTCTTTTCATGAAGATTGTACGGATAGTCGTTCAGATGCATCATCAGCATCTCAGCCGGGTTGCTGGACACGAACGGCGTTTCCCCGACGAGCAGTTCGTAGAGCAGACAACCGGTGGCGTAGAGATCCGTCTTGCCTGAAATCGGCGCGTTGCCATGAATCTGTTCGGGTGCCATGTAGGCGTACGTACCGACAGTCTTGCCAGCCGCTGTGAGTGCCGTCGCTTCTGTGTCTCGAGCAATCCCGAAGTCGCCCAGCTTGATGCGTCCCTTCTTTGTGATGAACAGATTTCCGGGTTTGAGATCGCGATGAATGATGCCAGCGTTGTGAGCCTGTTCTAGGGCCGCAGTGAGTTGCCGACCAACTTGGATCGCCTGGTCCCATGTGAGTCGTTTACGCTTTTTCAGGATGTCATGCAGCGAACCGCCGTCGATGTATTCCATCGCGTACCAGCGTTGCCCCTGATGGGTTCCGCCTCCGTAATACTTCACGATATTTGGATGCTTCAGGCGTTTCAGGATCCCAATTTCGCGTTCAAATCGTTTCAGCAGTTTTTCGTCTTCTGACAGCGCCGGAGGAAGCACCTTCACTGCAACTTCTTTTCCGGTTTCAATGTGCGTCGCCAGATAGACAATACCCATCCCGCCTGCCCCGATCTGGCGTCCAAGGATGAATGGTCCAATCCTGCGTTCTGTCATGACTTCAACTCGGTATTCTTACTGGACATCCGCACTTGTGAGCGCGTTGGCCCGATTTCCGGGAACATCGGCGTGTAAACCGCAGTGTAGCAGCGCGACGGACGACTGAGTCGAAGCAGACTGCTAAAATTGCCGGGCACCTTAGTCAGGTTTACGCCGGATTTTAGGTTTGTGGGGAAGAATTTGAGAATTGCAGGATGAGGAATCCTTATAATGAGTGGACGGATGTGCCTGTGCATGGCGGGTTGCCTCGGATTTCTCGCCGTTTTTCTGGGAGCCTTTGGAGCTCATGGCCTGAAGGACACGAAATTTCTGACGGAAAAATACGCGAATATGGAGCCGAAAGTCGTGGCCGGTCATTCAATTCCGGCGAGTTACAAGTACGCGCAGGATTTTGAGACAGGTGTGGAATACCACATGGTTCATGTGCTTGCGATGCTGGCAACCGGGTTGCTTATGTTGCACCAGCCGTCGCGCTGCCTGACAGTCGCAGCATGGTGTTTTCTCGGCGGCATCGTCTTGTTTTCCGGAGCATTGTACGTCCTAGTGATCGCTGGTCCTAGGTGGCTTGGAGTTCCCTGGGGAATGGTGGCTCCCATCGGTGGAACTCTGCAAATGATCGGCTGGCTGGCTCTGACTAGCGGTGCTTTTCGTCTGAAGGCCGCACTGTGACATCCAGCCATTATCAGCGACCGCCAAAGGAAATTACCGACATTCTGGACGTCGGACCGACGCCCGGAATTCTGCTCAGTCCAACTCGTGAATTTCTACTGCTGATTGAACGAGCGAGTTATCCGCCAATTGAAGATCTTGCCGCACCGATGCTGAAGCTGGCGGGCTTGCGAGTCAATCCGCAGACGAACGGACCGCATCTCGCACCTCGCGGTACCGGATTGATTCTGCAGACAATCGCAACCGGTGAGCAGCGACGAATCGATGTTCAGGAAGGAGCCAACATCGGATTTCAGGGATGGTCGCCGGACGGAAAGTCACTGGCATTCACAATCACGACGGACAACGCAATTCAGTTATGGGTCGCGACTGTCGAAGACGCCACGGCTCATCAAATTGAGGGACTGGAAATCAACGGAACTTATGGCGTGCCCGTTCAATGGTTGCCTGACAGCACTGGACTACTCGTGCAGGCTACCGTGACTAATCGCGGCGCGCCACCGAAACAGCCGAATGTTCCGTTGGGACCCGCGATCGAAGAAAGTTTCGGCCGATCCGGCCCCGTGCGGACTTACCAAGATCTGCTGCAGAACTCACACGACGAAGATCTGTTTGAGTTTTACGGTCGTTCTCAATTGACGGTCGTCGATCTGCCAGAAATGTCAGTTGAGCCGACTGGGCCGGCATCCTTGTTTGCCTCGGTTGAAGTATCACCGGACGGTCAGCACATTCTCGCGATCCTGATCGAACGCCCGTTTTCCTGTCTGTTGCCAGCCAGTCGCTTTCCAAAGTCGATCGAAGTCTGGAATCGCCATGGCGAATTAAAGTACGTGGTGGCTTCACTTCCTATGCAGGATAACATCCCGATCGAAGGCGTTCCGACCGGTCCGCGCTCAGTCACGTGGCAACCGAATAAGCCTGCGACTTTGTCGTGGATGGAAGCTCTGGACGACGGCGATCCACGGACTCTCGTACCTTATCGGGATCGAGTATTGTGTCTCACTGCACCGTTTGATTCTGCTCCGACGGAACTTGCACGCACCGAACAGCGCTGCACGGGAATTCTGTGGGGCGAGAAAGATGGCCTCGCGTTTGTACGCGACTATGATCGCGACCGTCGCTGGACTCGCACGCTGCAAATCAATACCGAGCATCCCGATGCGACTCCGACACTGATTTGGGAGCGATCAATCAACGATCGCTACGGAGATCCCGGAACTCCAATCAGCCGACTCCTGCCTAACGGTCAAAGTGTGATGTGGCAGCATGGCAATTTCCTGTTTCTGCGCAGCACCGGTGCGACACCGAAGGGCGATCGACCGTTTCTGGATCGATTTGATTTGATAACTCACGAAACAAAGCGCCTGTTCGCCTGTGCTGACGAAAGTTACGAATTTGTCGTGGCGTTGATTGCTGATGACGGAACACAGTTTATCACGCAGCATGAATCTCCCCTCGATCCTCCCAACGTGTTTCTGTACACCGCCGGGCAAGCTCGCATTGCATTGACCAGCTTCCCGGACCCGATGCCGCAACTTCGCAGCATTCACAAAGAACTGGTCACCTACGAACGGAGCGACGGCGTTCCCCTTTCGTTCACGCTGTATCTGCCGCCCGATTATCAGAAAGGCAAGCCGCTGCCGACGATTGTCTGGGCGTATCCCCGTGAGTTCAATGATCCGTCAACGGCAGGTCAGGTATCCGGTTCCACGAATCGTTTCACCTCGATCAGTGGAATTTCCCATCTCTTTCTGCTGACTCAGGGCTATGCCATTCTGGACGAAGCCACCATGCCCGTCGTCGGTGCCCCCGACGTTGCTAACGACACTTTTATAGAACAAGTGGTGGCAAGCGCCCAGGCGGCGATCGACAAAGCGGTTGATATGGGAGTGACTGATCGCGACTGTGTCGGGGTGGGCGGACACAGTTACGGAGCATTTATGACGGCAAATCTGTTGGCTCATTCAACACTGTTCAGGACCGGTGTGGCGCGGAGTGGAGCTTACAATCGAACGTTGACGCCGTTTGGATTTCAAAACGAACGCCGCACTTTCTGGGAAGCTCCGGAAATCTATTTGATCATGTCACCGTTCGCTGCGGCTGACAGGATCAAGGCCCCGATTCTGATCATTCATGGCGAAGCCGATAACAATCCGGGCACGTTTCCCATTCAGAGTGAACGCCTTTACCACGCCATTCGCGGCAACGGCGGCAACGTTCGCTACGTCACACTTCCACACGAATCCCACGGCTACGTCGCGCGTGAATCCGTGGAACATACGTTGTGGGAAATGGTGACGTGGTTTGACAGGTACGTGAAAGGATGCGTTTCATAGCTACGTGGTCAATCGCCAGATCAATGCGGTCAATCCGGATGACGAAGGCACGAAAGCGGCCGCGATGTATCGCGTGATGCTCCGCGCTGGTGAAGAAGTCACGCTGCAGTTGCGATTGTGGGAGTCAGGTTCGCAACCTGCGGAAGTCTTTGGATCGACATTTTCTGAGATCTTCGAACTTAGAAAGGTGGAAGCCGACAGATTTTACGACAGAAAAATTCCGGCCGGACTTCCTGAAGAGTCGCGTCGGATTCTGCAGCAGGCGTATTCGGGCCTGATGTGGACGAAGCAGTTCTATTATTATGTCGTCAACGAATGGAACTTCAGTGACGTCAATCCTCCCGTTCATGCATGGGCCTGCTGGCGAGTTTACAAACAGACCGGGGCTCCGGGACACCGCGATCGACTGTTTCTGGCCAGAACATTTCAGAAGTTGAGCGACCTTGTGCTCGACAAGCTGCCGGGTTTCCGTCGTCGCATGGAATGGTTCATGGAGCACCGCAGCGAACGACTGAAAAACATCACATTTATGCAGCGATCGGCGGCAGCTGACGACACCAGACCGGCGCGGGGCCTGCGACTGCTGGCAATTCCAACGCGAGAACGCATGGAGCGAATCCTGAAGTACCTGTTGGATGAAAAGGAATTTTTGTCTCCCTAGGGAATCAGGTCGATGTCAGAAATTCATGAAACGCAGCCGTTTGTGTTTTATGTGGACGGGCACGAGCATCGAGTCAACTATGACCCTGGCGATTCCGACTCATCCATGTTCGGCGGCAACAGTAATTGGCGGGGACCGGTCTGGTTTCCGCTCAATTATCTGCTCATTGAAGTGGTCACAATGATTCGTTGCACAGCCATCAAAGGCGACCGGCAGGGTGTCAGCCCTCCGAGTGCGTTTCATCGTCTCTGTGCGTAATCCTAACGATGACCGAATGCTCGGAGGGCTGACGCCCTGCCGCTCGCCAAATCACGGCGACTATCCGCATTCCAGAATCCACACCGGCAGGCGGCAGGAATCTTTGAGTTCATCGGCCACCGACTGTGCATCCAGACGGCTTGAGGCGACAACGTAGACAGTTGATCCGCTTCCGGACATGAACGCGGGCCGGCGGACGAGGTGCGGGATGCGTTTGAGCAGCGTGGCCATGGCCGGATTGAGTTGTGACGCGGCGTCCGTCAGGCGATTGAAAATCAGCGACTGCAGATTCCCGAAGCCATGCGCGACAGAGTCCGCCAGTGGGGTCGATAAACGCGGCGTCCCTAGAATCATTGTCTGTCGAAAGACGGCTGCGGTGGAATTTCCAGCGCGTGGCCGAAGTGCGACAAAGTACAGCTTCCGGGCGAGCCGGATCGGTTCAATGATTTCACCTCGACCACGACACACAGCGGCCGACGCACCGCTGAGCAAAAAATTAATGTCGCTGCCGAGCGTAGCGGCGATCGCATGCAACTGGTCGTCGGTAACGTCCACATTCCAGAGTTGACGGCATCCGATCAGCGTTGTCGCAGCGTTGCTGGAACCGCCGCCGAGTCCGGATTCGGGCGGTATGCGCTTGTGCAGAATGATGTGGGCACCGAGCGATGTTCCGCAAAGTTTCTGCAAAGCGCAGGCGGCTCTCAGAATGAGATTTGTTTCGTCGAGCGGAATACCGGCAGGCATATCAGCCGCAGTCGCATCGCTCAGGCTGAGCGTTATGTCTGACGAGGGCGTTTGTTGAAACGTCAACTGATCGCAGAAGTGCGTGCGCAGCATCACGGTTTCCAGCTCGTGAAACCCATCAGGGCGTTTGCCAGTCACTTCAAGAAAGATGTTCAGCTTTGCCGGACTACTGAGCGTTAACCGCGGCACGAGGCGCACGGGAGAGCCATCGCAATTCGCGATATGACCATCGCGGCAGTACCCCTGTGGATTTGACATCACTGCAATTCCTGCGCAATCAACGTATCTACGGAATGCGAGTCGGCGGAGCGACATCGCCTACGTTAACAGTTCGGTGTCGGGCGAAGACGATCGGGCGTAATCCTGCATTTCCTGCAACGCTTCATGCACCGTGCGGACCTCAATGTTATCAAACGAAGCTCGCACGGGCAGCGTCGTCAGTTGATGGGTTCGCGTCAGTCGAAAACGGCTGTCGGCAATCTGAAACTGCCATACCAAGACCATGACGCCACAACAGACCCCAATCCCGATCCATGTCATCCAGGGAGTCATTTCCGATGCTCGGGAGACAAATTCCTGAGGTGGCAGATATTGAATTTTTCCTGAAAGAAATAACGCCGTCAGTCCAAGTTCGCCTTCACCCGTTTTCCCATTCGCAGCGTATCCTTCACGCTTGAAAAAATATCCTGTCATTTCGACGTCCGGCGCTTCGACTCCATCTGACTCCGGATTTGGAAGTCCAGCATCCGCTGAAACTGCGATGACATGCACTAACTGGTTGCCGGAATCGCGTGTTGAAATCCATGCGTCGTACGCCGACTTAAGCCCGAATGACTCCGATGACTGATCAATCACAAACGGTGTCAGACGACGCAATCGACCTCGCAGCGTGAAAGCGCGACCGCGACAGGACTGCGGAGAATCCATAAACATCGTGAACTGCGCTTCAGGCAACGTCTGCAAATCACTCTTCTTCAGCTTCTGTGACATCCGCAGCGTGCCGTACCACGCAGACATCTCGGATGACAAAACGCCGAGCACATCGTCACGAATCGTGCGAGTCAACACCTGGGGAACCACGGCAACTCCAGTGACATCCGTCTGCACCCCGGATTCCATTTCTGCAATACCTTCGCGATCCAGCAGAGACGAATACTTGCTGGCAATTTCATTGGCTTCGGTCGGCACGACTCGGAATTCATCGGAACGCAGCGTGTTCGTTGCCAGCAGACTTTCACTGATCGCAGGTGGCTGCGGGATGGTTGCGGAATCGCTCGAAAACAAGTCAGAGAAAAAATTCGACTTGCCGGTAGCCGACAGCAACAACACCACCAGCCCGATGCCAACGACGATAAATGTCATTCGACGCTGACTGCGAACAAGCGACTCTCCGACGGATTTTCCTCGTGATTGAAATCTCACGGCATGACTCCTGTTGGTGCATTAGCAGACGGACTGCGTCACTTCCAATCTATGGCAACCAAGACCATCCTAGCGTTGCCTGTAAGTGGCCCGTTCAACGAGCGTTACTCCCGATTGTACGACAATTCGTGAAGAAGACTCAAGCCAATCCCCCCATTATGCCACGCTCGGGGAACATCCAGCAGTTCGTTGTGCTGCATGTTGGCCCAAGCGAACAGCGCAACAGTCGGGGTATTTGACAGGCCTGAGCTATCCGGATTCTATACTTCACGCGGCCGATTTTGAGGGACTCAAATTCCCGTAGGGTGTGACAAGCGGAGCGCCGGCACACCATCTCACGGCCTTGGTGTGCCGGGGCTCCGCTTGTCACACCCTACGAAATCAAACCGTGACTCATAACGCGCCTACAGTGACTGGCACCTGCGCGAACTACGATTATTTTAAGAGGCATGAGTTGTTACTGCAGGTCCGGCTGCATCGTCAGCCAACTGCGAACTCGCGCTTTATAGAACAGCTCCATGGCGTTTTCGGATGTTTGTCCGTTCTGTTCGCGTAGCGTGGGACTGAATTCGATTACGGTAAAGCCGGCGCCGAGCGTATCGCTGTCCCGATCAGGCAGCAATCCACGGTAGACCAGCCCCGCGCCATAATTCAGATCGACCTGATTCCGGTCGGAGGGTGCCCAACTGAACTGCAGGAAAGCCCCCATGCCTTGTTCGTTGTCGCCGAATTCGGTCCACAGCATTTGATCGAGTGTTGTGTAGAATCCAAAATTGCCGTCAAAAACGGTACTTGTATCGACTGCGTCTGTATTGCTGGTCGTGAGCCAGCCTCCGCAGCGGATGAGAGTCAGGCCAGCGTTCTCATCGTCCGCAAAAGGTTGAAAGTCGGCCTGGCCGATGACAATCCGTCGATCCACGAAGATATCCGCGCGACTCTGAAAACACGCGACGACGACCAGTTGGCCTCAACAGAGGCCGAACTGTTTGGAGAATCCGCTCCGGAGCCTGGGCAGGGCGTCTCCGATGTCGAGTTTGACCTTCAATCGGCGCGGCAGGGGCAGCAGGCACTGGCGATGGTGGAAGAAGCCATGCGCAGCGGGCAACCTTTCAGCATGGCATTTGTCGACGTCCGTATGCCGCCGGGCTGGAACGGGATTGAAACGATTCAGCACTTGTGGAAAGTGGATCCAGATCTGAAAGTTGTGATTTGCACGGCGTACTCCGATTACTCCTGGCGAGAGATCATCGAACAACTGGGCGTCACAGATCGTTTCCTCATTCTCCAAAAGCCGTTTGACGGTGTGGAAGTGCGTTAGTTGGCAATGACACTGACGGCCAAAGCCGCAATGCGGAAGGCACAGGCACACCACCTTGAAAACATGGAGCAACGTGCTGTTGACATGCGAGCTGCCAAAGACGAGGCTGAAAAAGCCAGTCGCGCCAAGAGTGAGTTCCTGAGCAACATGAGTCATGAGATTCGTACGCCGCTGAATGGCATTGTCGGTATGCTGGAACTGCTCGGCACGACGCAACTCTCTGACACACAGAAACGCTATCTGCGTGGCGCGCAGACATCCATCGACTGCCTGATGAGCCTGATCAACGATACGCTTGATTTTTAAAAAATCGAGGCCGGGCAGGTTGAACTCGATCCCGTCGAATTCAACCTGCGTACGCTGCTGGAAGACGTGGCAGAAATCATGGCTCCGAGAGCCCACAAGAAGGGTCTCGATATTTGTTGTGACGTGTCTGAGGTACTGCCGACCATGGTCAGGGCAGATGCCGACAGGCTGCGTCAGGTTGTGCTGAATCTGGTAGCGAACGCGATCAAGTTTACAGAACGCGGTCAGGTACTCATTCGTGCGGATTTGTGTGAGTCGACTTCGGCGTCGTTGAAGCTGCGTCTGGAAGTGACTGATACCGGGATTGGGATTCCGGTGGATCGACGCGACCGCCTGTTCAAGATGTTTTCTCAGGTTGATGCGTCCACGACGCGCCGCTTCGGGGGTACCGGTCTGGGTCTGGCATTATGCCGGCAGCTGGTGGAACTGTTCGGCGGCGAAATCGGAGTTGTAAGCCAGCCTGGCGGAGGGTCGACGTTCTGGTTCACAGTGTTTGTTGAGCACGCGACCTGCCACCCGGTTTCCAACATCACACCTCCCGACTTTCAGCATTTGCGAGTCATGGTTGTCGATGACAATGCAACCAATCTCGAGATCACGAGGACGCATCTGCAGCGCTGGGGAATCGACTGCAATGTCTCCGACCACGCACACCCTCCGCCCTCGCAGAACTCAAGACGGCAGTCCGTCAGGGGCGTCCCTATGGTCTGGCGATCCTGAATATGCAGATGCCCGACATCAATGGGTGCGAGTTGATCAAACTGATCCGTTCGGCGGACGAAATTGCGGAACTTCCTTTGCTCATGCTCACATCCATTGACGAAGACATTCCGCAGGAGCAACTCGATGCGTGGAAACGGGTGGCTTATCTCCATAAGCCGGTGCGCCAGTCGCGCCTGTACGATTCGGTGATCAGCGCCAGAAGCCACGAACAGAAGCGTGGGCTCGAGCCGCTCGCGGCTACGACCGAGTCATCATCAACTTTCTCCAGGGAGTGGCTACAACGTGCTTGTGGTTGACGACAATGACATCAACCAGGTCGTCGTGCGCGAACTACTGATGCGTCTGGAACTAACCTGCGTCCTAGCTGACAATGGCGAGCAGGCCGTGGAACTGGCCGCCTCCCGGACATTCGATCTCGTCCTGATGGATTGTCAGATGCCCGTCCTGGATGGCTTTGCCGCCACAGCACACATCCGTCGTCACGAGGACCGTGACGGCGGCTGGGCTCGCCGGGGCGGTCGGTTGCCGGTTGTGGCTCTGACGGCTAACGCCGTGAAAGGTGACCGCGAGATGTGCCTTTCGGCCGGCATGGATGACTATCTGACCAAGCCAATTGATCACCGCGCTCTGGCCACAATTCTGAAGCGTTGGCTGCCGACAGTCGGTCGCGTCAGCGATGATCTGCCATGTGTCGCGGACAGATCCACGGAGTCCCTATGTAAGGTTTCTGCAGATGAAAAGTGTTTCGATCGGGATCATCTGCTGGAACGCTGTAGCGATGATACCGACTTTGCAAATGAACTGCTCGACATGTTTGCCGACCGAGCGGCCATTCACCTGCCTGCCATTGACCTTGGAGTGTCCCAGCGGGATGGAGCGATGCTCGTCGGGATTGCGCACGCACTGAAAGGCGTAGCAGGCAATCTGTCGGCTGCCAGATTATTGAGAGTGACAAGCCGCATTGATCATGACTATCGCAGTACCGATTGCGATATCGACGGCATGCTCCGTGAATGCCTGTTAATGAAAAGCGAAGTTTCGCGCTGCCTGAACGACCTTCCCCGGCTGCGTCAGTCGATGTCGAACGGAATGTCTTAGACCCTTTCTTCCCAACAACTGTGCTTTTTTCGCGCATCTTTTTGGCAGTAGCTCTTTGGGATTTCGAGATTCGGATTTCAGATTTGCGGCTGCGCCGCGCCAGGAGGTTGTAAAAGATGTCTGGAACTCTCCGGGACTGAAGCCTTTACGGCCGCAGCGGTCACTGCTTTACATCTGCTGACACACATCGAAGCATTTGCAGTTCAGGCTTCGCAGACGGCGTCGTTGTCCGAAACCTTCGCGGCTGCCACTCTGCGGCTGATGCGTAACGTGCCGGGAAAGATGTCACTAGAGCTTCTGACAGGCAGGAAACGCGACAGCTGTTTGGTTGCTTCTCATAAAATACGAATGCCGGAAAGCCACGTCAGCGGAGTAGGGAATCCCCGCAAAACTCAGCCTACTTGACGCGCACCAGCTTCATGAGGCGACCGGCGACGTTCCAGTCCTGAACATACAGGTTGCCGTCTTTGTCCCAGTATGACCCGTGCGTGCCGCTGAAGATACCTTCGATCCATTGATCCTGCGGTACATTATAGTTACTTCCCTGTTTAGGATCAGGATTGTGACCGAGAACAGAGATGATCCTGTTGCTCTTGTCAAGAATCACGACTCGTCCATGCAAATCGGGCACAGATACAAAATCGCCATGAACGGCAACCGATGTAGGCATTCCCAGGCCCGTTATGACTTCTTCGATGAAGTTGCCATCCAGATCGTAATGCAGCAGGCGGCCCTTGGGTTCATGGTTGCGGTCGCAGATCAGCAGGCGAGGTGGCTCATAGCGCGTGTCCAGAGTCATTCCATGAGCCGTGTTGAATTGCTTGAGATCATTGCCTTTGCTGCCAAAATGCATCAAATACTTTCCAGTCTTGTCGAACTTAAAAATGTAGTTACTGGCATAGCCGTCGGACAGGATGATGTCGCCGTTGGGAGCGACCGTGATTGCAGTCGGATTGAATTTCTTCAGATCGAGTCCCGATTCCACAGGAAACGGCAGCTTCAGCACAATGTCACCTGTTTCAGCGCTGAACTTGATCCCTTCAGCATTGTTGTTTCGCGCGCCGTAAATGAATTCGCCTTCGGCTTCATCACGAATCTCCATGTCATGGATATTTGTATATTCGTCTCCTAAGAAGCGGCGGATCACTTTGCCGTCCGGCGAGAAGACGAACACTCCCATATTGGCGCTGGTGTAGATGTTGCCTGCCTTGTCGATCACGACACTGCCGTGGGTCGGACCAATGACCGATTTGCCGTCTTCGCCGAGTCCCCAGCCCGGAACCGTGTCGAACGTCATCGCTCCGCAACCCATCCGCACCGGTTGAACCGTATCTGCAGCAGACCCTGGCAGCGCGATGCTGAGCGCAACCGCAAACGCAATGGACTTCAAAAAATTCTTCATGTTCTGGGTTCCTGGTTGATCTTTGAGCGGCAATGATCAGACTTCCATAGAAGTCCGAAGACTAAAATTCACGCGGCAGTCAGTCTCGGTGAAGTTGACTGGAGCCCGATTCGTTCCGAGATTGCCTGCACAAGTTCTAGTTCAAGAAAAGTAAGGATGTCAAATGGTCGGGTTGAAAAACAGACTTACGCTCGAACAACCGGTTCGAGAATTCCTTCAAAGTTCCATCGTTCGATGTCATGAAACTGCTGCAATTGTTCGTCGCGTCGCAGATACACGAATTCCTGGGCATCCGATGAGAATCGTGAACGTACTTCTGATCTCTCTGTTATTCGCACCGTTGGCGTCCTTGCACGCGGCGGAGCACTCAAGGCCAAACATCGTCCTGATCATGGTTGATGACTTCGGGTACGAATGCGTCACGGCCAACGGAGGTCAGTCATATCAGACGCCAAACATTGACAAGCTTGCCGCTGCGGGAATTCGCTTCGAAAACTGCCATGTGCAACCATTGTGTACGCCGACGCGCGTGCAGCTAATGACGGGGCACTACAACGTCCGCAACTATCTGGAATTCGGCACGTTGGTGCGCACCCAGACTACGTTTGGCCACCTGTTAAAGAACGCCGGCTATACTACCGGCATTTGCGGCAAGTGGCAGCTTGGCCATGAGCAGGATGCACCCCAGCACTTTGGTTTCGATGAATCGTGTCTCTGGCAACACACCCGCCGCCCGCCGCGTTATGCGAATCCCGGTTTGGAGTACAATGGAACCGAAAGAGATTTCACGAATGGTGAATACGGACCGACTCTGGTGAACGATTTCGCACTGGATTTCATCACCCGGCATCGCGAGCAGCCGTTCTTTCTATATTATCCGATGATTCTGACACACAGCCCATTCCAGCCGACACCGGACAGCACTGACTGGGATCCGACGACAAAATCTGAGGTGGAACTTCAGGATGTGAGGCACTTCGCTGACATGACTGCCTACATGGATCAAATGGTCGGCCGCATCGTCGCGAAGCTTGATGAACTCAAGCTCCGAGACAACACGCTGCTGATTTTCCTCGGAGATAACGGCACGCTCGGCAGTGTCACGAGCCGCTTCAAAGACACCGACTTTCGAGGTGGCAAGGGCAAGACAACACATCGCGGAACACATGTCCCGTGCATTGCGAATTGGCCTGCTGCGATGAAGCAGAGCCGCGTAAACACCGATTTGATCAGCAGCACGGATTTCCTGCCCACGATCTGCGAAGCGGCCGGAATCGTTGTGCCTGGCAGCATTGATGGCGTCAGCTTTCTGCCTCAACTTCGCGGAGAATCCGGAAACCCGCGCGAATGGCTCTACTCATGGTACTCACCGCGTCAGAAGGCTGACATGACCGTGCGAGAATGTGCCTTCAATCAGCAATTCAAGCTCTACCGCACGGGCGAATTCTTCGATCTGACAGAAGATCCGGATGAACAGAATTCCATGGAGATCAGTACACTTGAAGGCGTCGCGGCTGCATCGGTCAGTGAGCTGAAATCGGTTCTTGATCAGTTCAAAGACGCTCGGCCAATTGAACTTGATCAGCAATTCAAGCAATCTGGAAATACCAATAATTCCGCCAAGAAGAAGAAGGCCGAATGAATTTTATGCTGAAATTTCATACAGTCGAATATATGGAATTCATGAACACTTACGATCATCGAAAGGCTCTTGACTCATGAAACCTCTCACACACATGGCCGCACGGCCACTGACCCTGTTCCTGTCTCTTGTCTGTGTTGCCTCGGTCAGCGTCGATGCACAGGAAAAATCAAAGGCCAAGGACACGCCAAATCCCGCGTTTGCTGAGGTTGAGGACGTCGCGGGTTTGTCGCGAATATTACTCATTGGTGATTCTATTTCGATTGGCTACACGGTCCCCGTACGAGAAGCATTGAAGGGAAAGGTTAACGTTCATCGCCCCAAAGCCAACTGCGGGCCCACATCAACCGCATTGAAGTCCATCGATGCATGGCTTGGCGACGGAAAATGGGACGTGATTCACTTCAACTGGGGACTTCACGATTTGAAGTACATGGGCCCCAACGGTGAAAACCTTGGCGACCCCGGTGACCCGAAAAACCATCAGCAGGTACCTCCCGATGAATACGAAAAGAACCTGCAACAACTTGTGGAACGCCTCAGGATGACCGGTGCAAAACTGATCTGGCGAAACACGACTCCCGTCCCTGCAGGAGCCAGTGGCCGTATTGTCGGCGATTCCCAAAAGTACAACACCGTCGCCGCAAAGGTGATGAAGCAGCATGGAATTGAAGTTCATGATCTCTGCTCCTTCGTCGTGGCACGACAGGACCAGATCATGCTGCCAGCTGACGTCCACTTCACCAAAGAAGGCTATGACGCACTGGCGCAGGAAGTTGCTGCAGTGATCCTGAAAGCTGTTGAGAAAGAATAGTGTGATCGCGGTTCCGTCTGCTGTTTCGTTACCCCGGCCACAGAAACAAAATTCCAATGAGCACGATTCGTCTTGTTCTCGCGGCGCTGGCGATTTGGCCTACAATGATCACAAGCGCTGACGCCGACGAGCGACCGAACGTTATCGTGTTTCTGACCGATGATCAGGGCTGGGGAGATCTTGGTTGCTATGGGCATCCTCGCATCCTGAGTCCGAATCTTGATCGGTTCGCCAGTGAAGGACTGCGGCTGACGCAATGTTACTCGGCCTGCAGCGTATGTTCGCCGTCACGGTCAGCGATCCTGACCGGTCGCACGCCGTATCGAAATGGTGTCTGGCGATGGATTCCGGAAGGCAGTCAGTACCATCTGCGAACGAGCGAGATCACACTTCCCAGAGTGCTGAAGGAACATGGTTACGATACCTGTCACGCGGGAAAGTGGCACTTGAATGGCCTGTTCAACAGCGACCAGCAGCCTCAACCAAACGACCACGGATACGATCACTGGCTGGCAACTCAAAACAATGCCGCACCGAATCACCTGAATCCCGAAAACTTTGTGCGCAATGGCAAAGCCGTTGGCCAAATGGAAGGACCAAGCTCAATGATTTGTGCCGAAGAGGCGCTGCGATGGCTTGAGTCACGAAGGGACCATGGCACGCCGTTCTTTCTGACCGTGTGGACTCACGAACCGCATCTTCCCATCGAGTCGGCTGAGGAGCATATGAAGCCGTACGCAGATATTGAGGACGAAGGCATTCGGCAGCATCACGGCAACATCACTCAAATGGACGCGGCGTTCGGGCGACTGATGGCGGGAATCGAACAACTCGGTTATCGCGACAATACGCTGGTGATTTTCACGGCAGACAATGGCCCGGAAGGTGACGGTCTGAAAGGTCGCACACGAGGCTCAACCGGAGGACTTCGCGGACGAAAGCGTGATTCGCACGAAGGTGGCATTCGAGTCCCCGGCATCATCCGCTGGCCGGGTCACGTTCAGGCTGGGACAGAAAGCGATACGCCCGTCATCGGGTCTGATATCTTTGCAACCGTCTGCGACATAATCAACGCGCCGTTGCCGAGGGATCGCACAATCGACGGGGCGAGTATTCTGCCGCTGCTGGACGGCAAGTCGATAGACCGTCAGCAACCGCTGTACTGGCGAAACCATCTGGCGCCGGAAGAGTTTCGAGTGGCAATGCGAGACGGCGACTGGAAGATTATTGGCTCAGACGACTTAACAAAGTTCCAACTCTACAACATCCGTGACGACTGGCAGGAGACAACGGACCTTTCCGCCATGCATCCGGAGAAGTTTGTCGAACTTTGTGACAAGCTGATCGCTCATGACGCGTCAGTGCTGAAAGAAGGCCCCGATTGGTGGAAGGACGAAAAGAACTCTGAGAAGAAGTAAACCCCATCTCTCATTTCACAGTGATCAAAACGTAGCTTGGCTTCGGATGCGCGCGGAGGTGACGCATCTTTCTTCACCATTAGCACGCCTTTCGCACTGGAATAAACGACTGTTCGACACTGGACAGCATGGCGAATCCCTTTAGCCGCGACCATATTACCGCTTACAAGCCAAGCGGCAGAAAAAACTCACCCCAGCAGTTCGTTTCGCACGCGCGCATTACCCGCGATGGGATGTGGCCGACCCTGTTGATCGGGAATCATAGTCGATTCATCGAAACCCAGAAGGTGATACGCCGTGGCCTGCATATCCCTCGGGGAAATTGGCGTATCGACAACATCTCCGCCGATCGAATCTGTTTCGCCAACAACACGCCCTCAAGCCATGCCGCCGCCGGCGAATACCGACGAATAAGCACGAGACCAGTGATAGCGACCACCTCCCGTCGGCATTGAATCAATTTTCGGAGTGCGACCATGTTCGCTGGTACAGAGGACCAGCGTTTCATCCAGAAGTCCTCGGTCATCCAGATCTGCAATCAAGGCCGAGTAACTCTGATCAAAAACCGGCAAAAGATAATTCCTGAGTCTCGGGAAATGATTCGAATGCGTATCCCACACTGACGCTCCATGAGGACCGAACGGATCCCAGAACACGGACACAAAACGAGCGCCCGCCTCCACGAGTCTCCGCGCGGCAAGACAGGACTGGCCGAACAAGGAGATTCCATAACGCTCTCGCAGCGCATGTGGTTCGCGGCCAACATCTAGGGCTTCGCGAATCCGGTTCGACCCAATCAGTGAGTATGCTCGCTGCTGCTGAGCGCTGTAGTTCCCGATTTCTGCCGCGCGATCCATCAGCGGTCGCGCAGCATCGAACTGCCGGAGCAAATGGACTCGCGCATCGAATCGCTGCGCAGACAATTCCTGCGGCAGCTGGCAACCGTCTGACAGTTGGAAATCGTGCCATGGCTTCGATCCCGGCATGCGGATCCCAAACGCCTTCCTTTTGACTGTCGGCATTCAGCTTCGGAACACTCACGGTTCCCTTTCCCTCAAAACCGGTCCAGAAAGGATCGTAGTTGTTTCCCAGAAATGCCGGGTAGGGGCCAGCCTGATCTGACGAACTTCCCTTTGAACAAAATCGCCAGGGCAATCCGACATTACGAGGCATCGACTGAGATTTTCCTTCCGTTCGGCGTCCGTCCAGATAATCCACCACCGAACCCATAAATGGCCAGTCGGTTAATCCCTGCCCCGCATTGGCGGCACGTGCTCCTGTTCCTTCAAAAACCAAGGTTTGATGCAGCCAACGGGATATGTGGACTTCTTCGCTGAGCGGGTGGCCCAGGCACTTATCTACCGTCTGCTCGCGCGGTTCAGGTCGGCGGTTACCGTGCGATTGTAGAGAGCAGCGAAGTCGGCCCCGAGGTCGGTCACGTCCCTGTTGCTCTCACAATATTTCACGAACCGCCATGGTGCCGGTTGTGGTTTCAATTGGCAGTGTGTCGCGTACCGGTCGTGTGTCCGGATGCAGAGCGTGGAGGGCTTCAACGAAATCGTTGAATTCCCCCCCAATTTCCGACGGTAACATGCCGCGATGGTCGATCCTGCAGATTCTGACGGAAGTGCCTGCTCGGCCAGATTTCCTGTTTCTCCCGAATTCCGCGACAATCCAGCCCGACGTGAAAGAGTGCCTTGACGTGAATTTGCCAAAATGGTCAGACTTCAGGCGATCGGCCGCAAAGATCTGCCAGCGACACTTACCAGGAAAAGAACACAGCCGATTCCCCAATAGCACATGTCAAATCCTCGAACAAGTATAAAGTCAGAATCCTGCAACCCTGAGCACTCTGAGTGGTGCCATCTCACTGATGAGGGGCTGCTGGATGTTCGTATGAATCAACTCAATGTCCGCATTGAAGGAACAGTGCTGGAATCGCGGATTGAACGTCTTTACGGCGAATTGGAAGCGCGCAATCTCCGCTTCAGGCCACATTTCTGGCTATCGGACGAGTGGTTTTCACCGGATGGTGTGCCGGGGATTGCCATTCCTTTTTATCTGGCGCATCTTCGGCTGGCTCGTCTTGAAAACCACATGATGCTGGAGGTGGAAGGTGCGTCTGAAGAAACGTGCATGCGAATTTTGCGGCACGAAACCGGTCACACGATCGAAACGGCCTATCGTCTTTACCGCCGTCGCAAGTGGCAGGACGTTTTTGGAAAGCGCTCTCAGCCGTATCCCGCGTACTATCAGCCAAAGCCGTACAGCAGAAACTTTGTCCATCATCTGGACATGTGGTATGCACAGAGTCATCCGTGTGAAGACTTCGCGGAGACATTCGCCGTCTGGATGAAGCCACGTTCTCGCTGGAGGACGCAGTACGAAGGCTGGCCAGCCATGAGGAAACTGCAGTACGTTGATGAATTGATGCATGAGATCGGCATGACACGCCCGCAGGTGAATTCCAGACAGCATATGTATCCGCTCAAATCACTTCGCAAGACGCTCCGCCAACATTACGCAGATCGACGTTCGCATTATGGAATTGAAGGGTCCAACTTTAACGACAGCGAACTGCGAAAACTGTTCTCGGACTCCCCGGAGCACTCCCGTCGTGTCCCGGCGGCTTCGTTTCTGCGGCAACATCGCGTAGAATTCCGTCGATACTTGGCCGACTGGACTGGTCAGTATCAGTATACGATTGATGAAATTCTGTCCGAAATCATCCGCCGCTGCGAAGAACTGGATTTGCGACTCGACCGACCTCCTGCTCAGGTTCGTCGGGACGCGATCGTGATGCTCACGGTGCAGGTGATGAATTATCTGCACAACGGCCACCACCAGGTCGCACTATGAAGCCCTTGCGAATACTTGTCCTAGCTCACGAAGACCTGCTGCCTCCGGACAGCATGGAAGGTTTTACAGACGAAGAAATCCTTGAATGGAAAACCGAATTCGATGTTCTCACCACGCTGCAGAACATCGGACACGACGCGCAGATCATTGGAGTGCGGGACGATTTGGGGGTGATTCGTGAAAAGCTGTCCGACTTCAAGCCGCACATTACGTTCAACCTGCTGGAAGAATTCCACAGCGTTCCTGTCTTCGACAGCTATGTCGTCAGCTATCTCATTCTTAAACAACAGAAATTCACCGGCTGCAATCCTCGCGGCCTCATGCTGGCACATGACAAAGCGCTGACAAAACAGATTCTGACATACCACCGCATCCCGACTCCGAAATTCTGTGTAATTCCAGTCGGACGGACGGCCCATAAACCTTCGCGACTGACATACCCTTTGTTCATCAAGTCTGCGACGGAAGATGCGTCATTGGGACTTTCACAAAGCAACATCGTTCACAACGATGAAGAACTTCAGGAGCGGGTTTCGGACATACACAAAGTCACTGAGTCCGATGCGTTGTGCGAAGAATACATCGAGGGCAGGGAACTCTACGTTGGAATCCTCGGAAACAAGCGACTGACATCCTTCAAAATCTGGGAGCTGCGATTCGATAAGAACAAAGAAAAAATTCCACTCATCGCGACTCGCGAAGCCAAATGGGATCCGAAGTTCCAAAAGAAGTACGGCGTGATGACATACCCGGCGGAAGATTTGTCGCCGGAGATCGAGCAGAAGATTCTGCAAACGTGCAAGCGAGTTTACCGAGCCTTATTTCTCACGGGCTATGCTCGCATCGATCTGAGACTCACAGAAGACGGTCGACTTTTCGTACTTGAAGCCAATCCGAATCCCAACTTATCCTACGGCGAAGATTTTGCCGAATCCGGCGACGCCCGAGGAATTTCATACGAAGATCTGCTGAATCGTATTGTTCAGTTAGGGCTGCGATATTCGGCAGTCAAATCCGTGTAAGGTCATCCCCGAAATGACTTCGTACTCACCAGGAGACTACAGTGTGGCTGAAAACCGATTGACTCGGTACGAGCTGGAATTGATGGACGTCCTTTGGAAGCTGGAACAGGGAACCGTGCAGGATGTCTGTGACAAACTTGCACGGAATCTGGCCTACACCACGGTCATGACAACGCTCAATCTGCTGGCTGCCCGTAAAAATGTACTCTCACGGGAAAAGCAGGGGCGTGCTTTTGTTTACCGCCCAATCGTCTCTCGCGATGAAGTCTGCCGAGCGGTGATGGGCGATCTGAAGGCTGTGCTGTTTGGAAATCGGATGTCGTCGCTGGTACTGAATCTGATCGCCGAAGACGAAGCCAACGAAACCGACGCCGCAATTCTGCGCGACGCCCTGCGAAAGCTTGAGGAGAATCAAGGATGATCGCCGTATTCCCTGAGCTTCTGGTTTCATCCGTTGGTTTGGCATACTTCCCGCAATGCTGCGATGCAGCGCGAGTTGTCGGCCGACTGTCTGGCAAACAGGACCCAAGCGAATGCCGCATCATTTCTGCGGAGTTTGATGCGGTTGTTGGAATGTGCATCCCTTCGTGCAGATGATCGGGGGATTGTCGAAATGAGCGACGTCCGACCTGAACAACTGGCGCGATCTGGAACGGAAGGAATAGTTACTCACGCGGAGGTGCGGAAAACGCGGAGGAATAGTTACTCACGCGGAGGCGCGGAGAACGCGGAGGGAGAATTGATGATGGAACTTGATGAAATAACTGCGGCAATTGTGGATTGTTCGTTGAAGATTCATATGGAACTCGGGCCGGGTTTGCTCGAATCGGTATATGAAGCGGTGCTGGCTCGGGCATTGCAGAAGCGGGAATTACGGGTTGAAAGACAGAAAGTGATTCAATTCGAACACGATGGCATGGTGTTCGAAGAAGGCTTCCGAATTGATTTACTGGTAGAAGACCGGGTGATCGTCGAGCTCAAGTCTGTTGAAAAACTCGCGCCTGTTCATAGCAAACAAGTCCTTACATACCTTCGGTTGATGAATTTACACGTTGGGCTGCTCATCAATTTTGGAGAGGCTACGCTGAAACAAGGGCTGCATCGAATCGTGAATAAACTTCCTGCATCGGTTTCCCCTGGGCTGCGAGTGAATCACGGCAATCGAGGTGAGACACCATGATTCAATATGCATTCTGGGAAGGGAAGCGCGCAGAGGCGTGGAGACCCAGAAAATCTGGACGCACTCGTCCTCCGCGCCTCCGCGTGAGCCATCTCTTACAGGCATCTATCCCCAAGGCCCAGCGTTGCATCGAACTCTTTCAAGAACGCCGCACGGCCCTGATCTCCGCTGCCGTCACCGGAAAAATCGACGTGCGTGAAATGTCACGCGGAGGCGCGGAGAACGCGGAGAAGACGAAATGAACTTGCTACCATCTCACTCGTCCTCCGCGCCTCCGCGCCTCCGCGTGAGCCATCTGTTCCCAGCACTGAGCAATTCAAATCGCATTCGCCGCATTCTTGAATTATACAACGACATGAAAACTTGCGTTGCCCGGATTACGAGGACAAGGATGCAGCTGGCTTTGTGCGTGGCGTGGCCCTGTTTCCTGCGAACGTGCTGGCATGGGTGC
>CANJQC010000048.1 GCA_947476295.1 Planctomycetaceae bacterium
GAACCGCTCACTTCCACCGACCTGCTGCCCTTTCGCGACGCGACTCCTTACATCAGCCAACTCCAGTCGCTCCAACGCCGCAGTCTCATGCGCCGAGCACGCTCCACGAAGAAACGACCTCGACTTCTCGCCGAAAATGAATCCCGGTAAAAAGACTCGTCTTAGCCCGCCAGCGGGCCGTTGATTCTTTTGGCACGAAGGTTGCTGTTCTGAACTTCCGACTGCGACGGTTCTAGCGTTAAAACGACGAAGTTGCGTCGTCACCACAAAATGGCCGTGTGTATGACTGGTGAAGTCGTACGCCTAACGATTGGGACGTCCATGTTCGTGTCGCGGTACTATGTTCCAGTAGCTTAACACTCGCAATTAGCGCAGTGTCGTGGGCGTTTTACAGCCTGCAGTTCTGTACCTTCGGGATAAAAAATCGTTCGCGAACCGCAAACTGCTGTGATCACAATAGTTAGCTCCTGTAAGTTTGTCGGCGTGTGTTTGCAAGGGTACTTTTTGCGCCATGACGGAACGCGGATCGCTTCTGTGAGAAGTGAGCGGAGATATTTTATCTCCCACATACTCTCTCTCTCAAGAACACGTAAAGGAATTCAAATGTCGAAGAAGTCTCTGTGGAACGATGAATCTGGTGTTATTTTGTCAGCCGAAATTGTACTCATTGGCACGATCTTGGTCCTGGGTATGCTCGTTGGCCTTGTGGAGCTGCAAAGCGGGATAGTTGCTGAGCTGAGCGACCTGTCAAGTGCGTTTGGGAATCTTAACCAGTCGTACATGGTGCCTGGTTTCGCAAGCTCAAAGGGCTCTGGTGGCTGGAAAGCACGCACCTACGGAGCGTCGTATTGGGATCGCGTCGACAATTGCGATTGTGATTGCAGTATGAGCATCGTGTGCAACGACCCTGGGGAGGTGAGCAAGTAGTATTCATTTCTTGCCATCGAAGTTTTGCGAAACCTTAGAGCTTTATAATTCCTGCAACAGGCGAGACAGGGTGAGAGCAGCGTAACGGCGTTTGCTCTCAACTCGCCCATCTTCTGCGAAAGCATCCTCGCCCTCGCCGCCAGACGCTACGCGCCCGTCGCGATGTTCAACATTTCTGAATGGGCATAAAAATCCGGAGCAGACATCTACTTCGGATTCCCCATTGAGAAAATGAACGACGACCGGTTCGGAAGATCGCTCGACGCCTTCTTCAATCAGCGCACTTCATTTTGGGAACCGTCGCTCTGCACGTCGGCGAAGAATTCAAAATCTCGCTCAGCGAACGGCATTACGATCCAACGCATGTACTGTTCGACGGCGCCTACAACAACGCTGTCTAACGCGATGGAGTCGTGAGTGAAAATGGAATCCGCAGCAACGATTCGCTTGAACCTCCGCACATTACCAGGGGCAGAGGCACGGACGATGCTCTGTCGGGAGCCAGGATGATTCATGTGGGACCGCTCACCGCCAGGATGAAAAACTCAGGCCGCTGCCGTTGTTCGGTCATACCATCGATGGCAACCAAAACGAACGCACGGGCATTCACGAACAGACGGCGGTGATCCATGAATTCTTGAAGCTCAGCAACACCACGATGATCTCGGACCGCGGCACATTTTCCATCGGACACATGCTGTGAATGGACGACGTCGGACATCGCGTGATCTGTGCTGCGCTGTGGGGCGATCTGAGTGCGATGTTCAGTACGGCGGACCGAGTATGCTGGCCTTTCTGATGATGATGGGTTTGACGACATACTTTTTGCTGCAGCGTACGTTATGAAATTATTCAAACCACTGGATTTCCCCACAAATCTCGCTCCGCAAGGGGGTGCGAAAAACAAGGTTAAACGAGTGAAATGTCAATCAAGACGTCTCATTCCAGGCCGCGCAGAGGATAGCACTGCGACTTCAATCTCAGAGGTACTGAGCTACGTTTGCCATCAGATCTGAGTCATTCCAGTCACCTGCGAAAGATCTCGCTCCGCGATTTTGATGTGGAGATTGATCGACTACTGAGGGCTGGCCAGCCACTGCCGGACTCTATTCTGAATCTGGCCGGTCTCACACGCATCGAATTTATTTTCGTCGCCGACGAAGGTCGTGATGCGATCATCGCTGGCCCTGCCGAAGGCTTTGCCGCTCAGCCGGACGGTCGCGTCGTTGGAACGGACAGCCTTCGGCCCGTGTTGTGTCTGGACGATCTGCGCGTCGCCCTTCGAACAGCCGATAGTCGAGCAATGTTCGGTTGTTCGTTCGACCCGGAACCCGGTCGCCTCGCGAAGACGCAGCAACTTCTGCAGCAGAACACGACGGCGGCCAGCGCTGCGGAGGCTCAGCGCGGCTTTCAGCAGATCGGCGGTGTGCTGGGACGCTGGAAGGTTACTGTGTTTGGTGTGCCGGAATCCAGTCACATGGCGGCAGCACTGGTCGAAGCCGATTATACGTTGAAGCAACTCACAACCGGCGACGAGAATCCGCAGGTACGCGGCTTCAGGAGTTATCTCAGCATGATGCGCCCCAATGCCGACTCCATGCGTCGCTGGTGGTTTTCCCCGCGTTACGATGCGATAGAAACCAACGATCAGCAAACGGCCTGGCATCTTTCCGGTCCGCGTCTTCAGGTCAGCGCGCAGGATGAAATTGTGGATGCGAACGGCAATCGTCAGGACGCTCCATCCACGCACGCCCGTCTCGAAAAATACGCTCAGCAGTTTACAGAGAAAATTCCAGCTCTGGCCGAGAAAGTCCCCTCCATTGCTCAGTTGTGCCGCAGATGTGGCTACACTTGCTCTGCCGGATCGCAAGGATCAGAATTCCTCGTGGTGGTGGGACTAGTGAACTCACCGAAATCGCACGTTGAATCAAACATCAGACATAAGGACATGACGGCATGAGTCGTCTTATAAATTGCCGCAGCATCAACGTTTTCGCACTTGCATGGCTGGCCTTGGCGGCTTCATCGCAATTCTGCGGTGCCATGCCGGTTCAGAACAAAGAAGATTCAGCACCGACGGATACGGCAAAAGTCGAGGAAACTCCGCAGAATCCGTTCCCGGAGGCCGTGGAAGTGCCGAAAGGAATTCTGGATGGCGGAACCGAATGGCTCAATACGTCACATCCCATCGACATGAAGGATCTCAAGGGCAAAATTGTCATTCTGGATTTCTGGACATATTGCTGCATCAATTGTATGCATGTACTTCCGGACCTGAAGTTTCTGGAAGAAAAATATCCGAAACAGGTCGTTGTCATTGGCGTGCATTCGGGGAAATTTGACAACGAAAAAGATTCGCAAAACATTCGCGACGCCATCATGCGGTACGACATTCAGCATCCCGTTGTCAACGACAGCGAAATGATCATCTGGCGAAAATTCGGGACTCGTGCATGGCCAACTCTGGCGATCGTTGACCCGGAAGGCCGGTTCGCGGGATCGCAGAGTGGTGAAGGTCAGCGAGAACTGTTCGATGCAATTATTGGGCAGTTGATCAAATACCATCGATGGAAAGGCACGCTCGATGAAACGCCACTCGTCTTTGAATCCGAAGCCGGCAAAGTGCAGCCGACCGCATTGAGGTATCCCGGGAAGGTACTGGCGGATGATGCCTCACAGCGCGTCTTTATCACTGACAGCAACCACAACCGGATTGTAGTCGCCGGCGCAAAGGGGGAATTGCTGCACACCATTGGAACGGGTCGCAGCGGCAGGACGGACGGTGCATTTGATGTGGCGGAGTTCAATCATCCTCAGGGAACCGTGCTGGTTGGCAACACGCTGTATGTGGCTGACACTGAGAACCATATGCTGCGAGTCGTCGATCTGGAAGCAAAGACTGTCTCGACACTGGCCGGGACGGGACGACAGGGCTCTCTGGGATTTCTGAGCGGCAACCTGCTTGAGTCCCCTTTAAACAGCCCGTGGTCCCTAGCATATATTGACGGGACTCTGTATCTCGCAATGGCTGGGCCACATCAAATCTGGTCGCACAAACTTGGGACCCAAACCATCAATGTCTACGCCGGAAGCGGTCGTGAAGATGTAGTCAACGGTCCTCTGGCAACTGCGGCATTCGCGCAGCCGTCCGAGTTAGTGGCAGATGCGGACGGAAAATTCCTGTACATCGTTGACAGTGAAGGATCGTCGATCCGTAAAGTGCCGACTGATCCCACCGGTCGAGTGACAACTGTGGCTGGCACGTCTGAGCTGCCGCGTGGTCAGTCATTATTCGCGTTCGGAAAAAAGGATGGCATTGGCAAGCAGGCACGGTTTCAACATCCGCTGGGAATTGCCGTCTTCGGTGATTCACTCTTCGTGGCCGATTCGTACAACCATTCTTTGCGAAAGATTGAGCTGGCGTCTGCAAAAGTTTCAACCTTTGCCGGTGACGGTGTGGCAGGAAATGCACTGGAACCGCTTCAGTTGAGCGAACCAGGAGGGTTGTCCGTCTCCGGATCGTCACTGTATATCGCGGATACAAACAATCATCGCATTGTGGTGCTTGATCTGAATACAAAACAGGCTCGCGTGTTTGATGTGGCAGGGTTGACTCCACCGAATCCTCCAACAGTCGTTTCCGAGCGAGACACTTCAGACGCGATTAACGCCGAGTCAAAGTCATTTGCATCTGGAGAAAAATTGTCTGTGACAGTAACTCTGGCTGTTCCCGACGGTTACAAACTGAACGATCTGGCACCAGTGACATGGGAAATCTTCACCGATGGCGAACAGCCGATCTTTCCGACGGAAACTCTCAGCCAGCGGGACGAAGCCATCGTAGCTGACGGCAACGCGACGTTCAATTTACCGATGACCGGCGAAGCGGGATCTGCGACGGTTTATATCCGAGTCAGCTACGGCTATTGCGGAACCAAAGAAAATGCCCTGTGCCGTCTGGCTACGGCAACTTGGCGCGTCCCCGTCTCTGTCGCTGCCGACGCCACCGACAACACGCTGAATCTGTCTTTTCCTGCTCTTCAATAAAACGTGGGATGGAACTGGCCCGCGCAACATTGCGGCATTTAATGCCGCCGATTTATCCGGGTTTTGTTCAGCATTTTAAGGACAATGCTTCCACCAGTCCCTCCTCCCCTGAGCTCGGGGGAGAAGGTGGCCGACAGGCCGGATGATGTGATCAAATCGAATGCTGACTGGCACATCTAAGTCCGAGTTCATCAGCGAGACGCATGAGCATCGCGATTCCTGCGCTGATCGGCAGGCTGATGATGAGCAGCGGGGGCAACGATGTGCTGGCAGCCGACTGAACATCCACCAACGCGGGCATTGATGAAAGATTCAGCTGACCGATCATTTGCAAACTGACAGCCATGAGTGTCACGAGCGGCAGGTGTAACGGAGTCAGCATTTTCCGGTACGACTGCCGACGGGAACTGTAATCATCCGGCTTTGAAGACGGACTGATCAGGAATGCGGCGATTGCTGGCAGCAACATAGGACAGAGCGGCAGAACGCCCGGCCGCGCAACCCAGTCTATTAACAACGCGGTGGCAGACACGAGAATCCCGGTCACCGAACGCATCCAGAACATGATTCCGCATGCAATCGGCAGCACGATGGCACCCTGAGGCATCGCGCCGAACCAGGCAAGTTCAACGGCAATCGACACCCAGAGGATCGCCAGCGTCAGGACAATGTTCATCATTCGGCTCCGTCATTCTATTCCGTCAGTTTCCCCGTCGTCATCGTCATAACATCCGTTCGCAGACTCATTCGAACAATGCCCACGCGGTCCAGTTCCGACAACGTGAAGCCCGGCTGAATCCGGACATCCCATTGACCACCGGCAAGAAATTCGGCAGAAGTGACAGTACCAAAAAACAAGCGAGGCCCTCGAACTCCGTTGATATCCGCACTGACGACGGTGTCACCGACCGTCACGGCTTCGGTGTAAGAAACTCCTGTCAATCGGCACTCTGATGAGCCTGTGCCTTCCAGCATTCCGACAGCCCCGAAGTGCAAGCCATCTTCCGATGCCCGCAGCAACTGCACCTGCGCGCGAAAGTCGGCGGAAGTCACTGGCTGAACCATGCTCACCCACCGTCCGGTCTTCTCGATGCGCCCAATGACGCTTGACCCCGACAGTACACGATCGCCGGCTGCGGCACCGCCGTCCGAGCCCACATCCAGGACGGCTCCGCTGCCATCCACGACAAGTTCAGATCGCGTGATGCCCGCTGAATTGCCCGCAGAGATAATGAGTTCCCGCAAAGAGCCAGGCAGTCCGCTGCTGCTGATTACCTGAGCCGGGATCATCGCGTAATCAGTGAGCGATTCTGCCGGATCAATAAACTCAGCGATCGCAGTCGCATCTTTGGATTGCTTTAAATCACGCCGCAGTCGAGCGTTCTCAATCATCAACTGCCGCATTTTATGCAACTGCTGAACATTCAATTCGCGTGACGTATCAATCCTGACAGGACCTGCACCGCTTACCGTTTTTCCTGAATCAACCGAATGCGGCGTGATCGCCATCAGCGCCAGTCGCCCGGGGCTCAGGGCATCATGCAGCGCTGACCGGACACCGCTCAACATTCCCGTGCGATCGGCAGCTGTGATCAGAAGCGAAAGCATAAACATCGCGACAGCCGCGTACCACATTCGGTGACGAATTTGTTCAACTCGCATAAGAACCTCCTGTCACTGCCGCATTCCGTCATCCAGTCCGTTCTTCCAGCGATCCAGATGATCAAGACAGATCATTGCGCCGCGCGTGACGGCAGTTCGTGGCGAATCCACAACACGGACCGGAATACCGAGATGTTGCGAAAGGTAACGATCTATTCCTCGCAACAGCGCACCACCACCAGCCAGCACAAGTCCGGTGTCTGCCAGGTCCGCGATGAGTTCCGGTTGACAGCGTTCGATCGTACGACGAATGCTGTCGACAATCTCTTCCAGCGGCTCAAATAACGCTTCTCGGATTTCTTCGCTGGTCACCAGAGCCTTGCGGGGAATTCCGCTGGCAGTGTCCAATCCGCTCACTTCATGTGTTAGCTCATGATCCAGTGGTGCCGCACTGCCAATTGCGACTTTGAGTTGCTCCGCCGACTGGTCGCCGATCCGCAGCGAATACCGCCGACGCAAATAGCGGACGATCGATTCGTCCATGACGTCGCCCGCGACTCGAATCGACTGGGACGCCACGATATCAGCCAGACTCATTACGGCAACTTCGGTTGTGCCACCGCCAATATCGCAGATCATACTTGCCAGCGGTTCGGAGACCGGCAATCCGGCTCCGATCGCCGCCGCTTTGGAATCATCAATCAGCCAGACTCGTCCCGCTCCGGCCCGTTCTGCGCTGTTGAACACCGCTCGACGTTCAACCGCCGTGATACAACCCGGCACCGCCACGATCACGCGCGGACGCAGTCCGACTGAACGACCACAGGCTTTGCGAATAAAGTATCGCAACATGGTTTCGCAAAGTTCGAAGTCATTGATGACTCCGTGACGCAACGGCCGGACAGCCTGAATTCCTTCAGGCGTTCGTCCCAGCATCTGATAGGCCAGCTTGCCTACTGCTGCACCGCGTCCAACAACACGATGCCTGCCTCTTGGCACGGCGACGACGGACGGCTCGTCAATACGAATGCCTTCGCCCGGCAGGCCGATCTGAGTGGACGTAGTCCCCAGATCGATCGCAAGGTCAGAACAAAATCGTTTTCGAACCCAGGCCAGCATCCGTGCCTCCCTGTTGAATTTCCGTTTAATCCGCGCGCACAGCAACCGTAATAACGGCGCTCGTTAAGCCCGATTTTTACCGCCAAACCGGCAATTACCGCAAGACGCAGATTTTGGAAGCGATTTCGGCTTGATTTTGCTCGGTAGACCGACCCTATCGAACATTGATCTCTATGGGTTCGACTCGGTCACGATGGTCGCTGATTGTGAACATTGCCTGTTCAAAGGACGGTGGTCCCAGCAGACTGCGGGCGTTGTTTGAAAAACCGTACGGCTCGATTGGAATACCAATCGCATTTTTCGACAGCTTGCCGTTTCCGTCGATGTCCTGAAAAACGGCGATGGCGACTGGCTGGTTCTGCCGCAGCTCGAGAGAAAATTGACCCTGATCTCCTGTCGTGGCGACAACGATGGTCTCACTGCTGAGCTCTGAGTTCGGAAATCCTGCCTCAGATTCAAACACAGCAACATAAACGCTGGATGCTTTTGCCGTCAAACCCTTAACGCAGAACGTCACGTCTTGCTCGACGGGAAGCGATGATTCTGCAGAATCGATGGTTGCGGAGTCACCCGTGCTCTTATGCGTCGTCCTAGATTTATCGCTGTCTGCCTGTGGCATGACTTGCCGAAACGATGTCGCGTTCGGCAGCGAATTCTTCGCCACTGAGGCTACTGAGGCCAGCGGCTCCTTCTGTATCCGGCCTGATTCCGCAGGCTGGAGCAGCATCGAGTCTTGGAGCAGCAGAAATCCGCTGGCGAGCGCGGTGATAGTGACCAGCGCAACGACTAAATTTGTTCTCTTCATGAATACACCTTATGGGTCACCCACGCTTCCAGCGATTGGAAAATACCAGTGCCAACACACCAAGGACAAGTGCACTTCCCAGCAGCACTGTGACTTCCGTCTGCAGGCTGGAGACTGGTGACTGGTACCAGAAAACTTTTTGGTAACCATCCAGAGCCCATGCGTTGAAAGTCCATTTGCCAATTTCCTTCATTCGGTCGCTCATGACAAAACGAGGGATCATGCTCCCGCCAACAGCGGACATGCTCAGGATGATGACTACCGATGCGGCATTCAATTGAGCCCGCGACTTGCACAATGTTGCCATCAGCATGGCAAAGCTGGCCGTTGCCGCCGAGGTGCAGACAGTCATCACCATAAATCCATCCAGATGCTTCGATAACTGAATCTGGAAGATCATTTCCGCCCACAGAAACATAACGCTGATCTGTACACACCCCAGCGCGAAAATCCCGAGCCACTTGCCACCGATGATGTGGAACAGTCCGGCTTTGCTGACCAAAATTCGATCGAGCGTTCCGGATTCCTCTTCTTCCAGCAAAGCGGCTGCACTACCGGTTGCGGAGAACAACAGAAACAGCACGGCAATGCCTGCCGCATACATCGCAATACGTGGATTCTCCTGACTCATCGCCTGTGGGTTCTCGACCAGAATGTTCATGTCGTCATCAATACCAGACAGTTCGGCAACATCCTGATCGCCTTTTTTTGCCGATTTAGGCTGGTGGAGATTCACAGATTTTGGCAGAGACCAGCGGCTGGGAACAACGGCTGCTGTTTCTCCAGCTCGGACGACGCCGTATTCGTCTGTCGCCATCAACTGATTGGTATTCGATTCAGGAAAAAAGTCTGCGGGAGTCTTTGGCGCATCAAAGAACGAACCATCTTCGGGTTTTGGCATCTCAGAGTCAGAGTGAGTGCGTCGTGAAGAACTTTCGTCCTGAACTTCCGGAGCGCCTTTCCCGTCCTGCTGCAGTTTGAAGAGTTTCTCGGCGAAGGCCCGAGCCGCTTTTTGAGAGAAGAAGGCTTTCACAATCGACGTGACCATGGCGACAGCCATCGAATTCTGTCCGTCGGTCACCAAAGTCACCGACGATGGATTATCTGGTGCGTCCGTCGGGACAGGGCACGGCAATTTAACCACGAGGTCGTAGCGCCCCGAATTCTGAGCGTCCTGAATGAGTGCCGATACCATAGAGTCATTGAGACTCTGTGAACTTTTGCTGTCGTTCAACGAGGTGCATTGCAGCGATGAATTGTCTTCCAGAAACGCTCGCAATTCTGTTCCTGCGTGCGATGGTTCGGCGCACACCAGACCAATTCGTAGCTTCTTGTCGCTTCCGGTGGCAATCCCATTACTAAAGATCGCGGCGAAGATACTGAAGAAGATGACTGGCATTACGAATACCAGCAGCAACTCCAGAGGATTGTTCCGCAGACGCAGATACATGATGCGCAGGATCGTCAGGATCATTCCCGAAGACTCCTTCCGGTCAATTCCAGAAAGACATCCTGCAGGCCAAAACTCCGAACATCAATCTGGCTGGGCTCGTGATCCAGCTGTTTGAGCACGGCCAGAACCTGCGGCAGTTCTTTCATGGAGTCAATCGCGCACTTGGCGCTCGTCCGGTGTTCATCGAACGAAAACGCCGGCAGTTCCTTCAGATACGGCTGATCAAATCGCACAAAGACTCGATGCGGTCTGCCGATCGTCTGGCGGACAAGTTCGGAGAGTTTTCCGTCTGCCACAATCGTGCCATGATCGATCACGACTATTCGATGACATCGCGTCTCTACTTCGTCCAGTTGGTGCGTCGTCAGCAGCACAGCCGCCCCCTGCGCTGTGAGTTCATCCAGCATGGTGTAGATTCGTTCCCGACTCTGCGGATCAACGCCTACAGTGGGTTCATCCAGCAGCAGCACGGACGGTCGATGCAGCACGCTGCAGGCGATGTTCAATCGTCTCTGCATACCACCGGAAAGGGTTTTCACCAATGATCGGGTCCTGTCTTTCAGCGCGGCCCAGTCGAGAACTTCCTTGATGCGTTCCTGCAGCACTCGCCCCGAGACGCCTTCCAGCCGCCCGAAGACTTCCAGATTCTGCTGCACGGTCAGATCGGGATACACGGCGAGATTCTGGGGAACCAGCCCCAGGCGTGCAGTTGTCGAGGCATCCGGGTTCGCTGAAACCTGCATCCGAATCTGCCCCGAATCCGGTTTCAGGAGGCCGCTGATACAACGAATCATGGTCGTTTTACCGGCACCATTCGGGCCAAAGAATCCCAACAGCTCTCCGGGAAACAGCTGCAGCGAAATTCCCTTCAGCGCTTCGCGGCCACGATACTTCTTGCGCACCTGCGTCAGTGTCAGAATCGGTGTAGGCGTCTCGGTCATGATGTGGCAATTTCATAACTTCGCTGACGCCATTGAACGCTTTTCCCCAGTCGCTTCCGCAGCAGTGAGGTCCACTGAATCAGCAGGAACAGCATAATAGCCACTGGATTCAACAAACACGCCAGCCACGCTCGATCAAACCGCCAGCAGCACACGATTCTCGGCAGATAGCTCAGCACACAGGAGGTGCCTATAGGAATCACGAGAGTACTGCTGATCCACCCGGCCGCCACTGCCATAAGACACAGCACTGGCGAGACAAATGCCAGCAACATCAACGCTGTCATCACGACCAGCAAAGGCATCTTCGCAAATCCTTCTCCTGCATTCTTGAGCAACCCGGACCATGTTTCAGCGAACGACGTGTACATGCGGCAGCTCGCCAGATCCGAAGCATCGAACAAATCCGTCATCAGGCCTGAGTGTCGAAATGCACGCGGCAGCATGATGCCATCGTGCAGTGACTGACGAATCGAACTGTGACCACCGCTGAGTTCATAGGCGTGCTTCGTAGTGATGAAAAATTGGCCGCAACCAGCCGCCGCACTGGTCATGCGAGTCCATCGCATCAAACCGAACGGCAGAAAGCACAACAGAATCAAGTGGATCAAAGGAATCAGTAACTGTTCACCGATTGTGCCAACTCGCTGATGTGGAAATCCGCTCAACAAGTCGGCCCCGGCCTGCTGTCTCATCCGGACAGCTCGACGCAACGCATCAGGAGAGAGTGCCACGTCAGCATCCAGAAACACAAGTTCCGGAAACGATGCGTGCTGAGCCAGTTGCCAGCAGGCAAACTGTTTGCCGCTCCAGCCTGCCGGAACTGGTATTCCTCGTATCAGACGCACGTTGGCATGATCGCGGCAATAGTTCAGGACAATCGAATCTGTGCCATCCTGACTTTCATCATCAAGCACACAGATTTCGCAGCAAATGCCTTCGCTGCTCAGCACGGAATCGATCAGGGGGCCGATCCGCAGGGCTTCATTTCGTGCGGGAATCAAAACGGAAACGTTGTCCATTCTTGTAGGGTGGGACAAGCGCAGCGCCGGCCCACCATTGACTTCACTGCAATCTGGTGTGCCGGCGCTCGCATTGCTCGCTGGTCCCACTCGACGACTGCAACAATTCACAACCTCGGAGGCAGCAACGACTCTTGGCGACTTCCGAAAGAACAGGAGGTTGACGAGAAACATCACGAAAACGAATGCGCTGGCTCCGAACATTGACCAGATGAGGATTGATGCTGCGACATTCGTCATGTGAGTTCCCCATGGACGGAACGGGCTGGCAGCACAGGTTCGTTCTGATGACGGTCCTGGAACTTCTGACCTCGAATACCGGCCGCCAGTCGCCGCCACAGGTCATAGAGGCCTCCGACACCGGCTCGGCCCACGGACAGAGTTGTGAATGCCACCGGATTGCGAGCGATCGCAAGGTCCGTCAACGATGCCTGAGTTCCAGCAAGAGCCTGTTCCAGTTCAAGCGTTCGAGTCTCTCGTTCGGCCGATAGTGCACTGCATACGACGGGCGAACCAAAGTGAACGAGCAGTTCCGGTGATCGTTCATTCCAGAACGTGTATTCGATCGCCATTGGCAATGCAGTGCCAGAGAATTCCGAGTCGACCAGATGACTCAGCCCATTCATGAACGGCGCAGATTGTCGAATGTCGTGAAATCTGCCGGCCGGTGTCAGCCAGAGGATTGTCTGCGGATTCCCGAGCAGGTCACGACTGGTCCGCAGAAATTCCTTCGCGCCGCTTGCGGTGTCTCGTTCGACTGGAAAAAAGCCCAGCCGTTCCAAAATCGGATAACGCCTGAGTGCTTCGAGATCCATCGGAGCGGCGAATCTGCGGCCCGGAAACAGCAGATCGGTCATCAGCACGCCGGTCATCGGGTCCCACCAGCCCGGGTGATTGATGAAGCAAACGACCGGCCGCGCGGGCAATCCGGTGAGATGTTCGTGCCCGGCGACTCGGACCGCATTGAAGTTCTTCCTGACGAACCGACGGACGTAACGACGAAAGCCCCAATTCAGAATTTTCGAGGGCAGACTCGACATATCGTTTCCGTGCAAGTGTTAAGTTTCTCCAAACATCAGCCGGAACGTGCTAGCGTCCGGTTCAACGCCCGACCCCGATCAAACCGGGTGCTAGCGCACTGCGGCTGATAAGACCTGTGCCATTCAGCACGCACTCGCTAAGCCGCTCGTTCCTTCACGTTCTTCTCCGTCCTTGTCCCGGCACTGCGGAGATCCTGATCAACAGTATCTGCCGCGATCCAGCCGGACATCATTACCATCGGCATACCCGGACCAGGATGCGCTGATCCGCCTGCCAGATACAGTCCTTTCAGCTCTGAGACGCGATTCGCGGGTTTGAATGCCCCCATGAATCGACCATGGCTCGCGAGACCGTAAATGGCCCCGTTCAAAACGTGATACCGAGTATGGATGTCAGCGGGTGTCAGTGAATGTTCCACTTCAATCCGATCTTCAATGTCTTCCATACCTGCGGTGGATTTGAGCTTGTTGATGATCACGTTCCGATAGGCGGGCAACATGGTCTTCCAGTCATGGTGCTTTCTCAGATACGGAGTATGCACCAGCACATACAACGCTTCGCCATCACCCGGTGCGACTTGATCCCCCGACAGCGACGGTGCGCAGACATAGCATGTCGGATCGGCTGCCGGCTCACCCTGATGGTAGATTTGCTGAAACTCAACATGAGGATCCTTGCTGAACACGAAATTGTGATGCAGGATGTGGTCATACTTTTTCCGCAGCCCCAGATACAGGACAACGCCGGAACACGCGGCTTCGAATTTTCGTCGCGACATGAATCGATCCGCGACCTTCGGCGGGAGTAGTTCCTCACAAGTTCGCACACAGTCAGAATTGGAAACAACGGTGGCTGCTTTCAACGAAGTGCCGTTGTTCAGCGTGACGCCCGTGACATGTCCTGCCTGTGAATCAATGGACCTCACCTGCTGACCGGTGATGTATTGCACCCCCAGTTCCCGTCCTAGTCGAACGAGAGCTTCAGGCACGGCCCGCGTGCCGCCCATCGGATACCAGATACCTTCGTTCGTCTGCATATGCGCGATGCCGCACAGTACTGCCGGGGATGCTTCCGGAGACGAGCCGACATACTGCGTAAAATGATCAATCATCTGCGCAATTCGCTGATCCGGAATATGCGACCGCACAAGTCCGGCCACGGTCTGCCCGAATCTCAGACTCAGCACATCGCGCAGGATTTTCAGGGAAAACGACTGCTTGAAATCCATCGTGTCCGAGATTCCGCCAACGCTTTTCCAGAAGAAGAAGCGATTAGAAACTTCGTCGAGTTGCTTTGAGATTCCCATGAACTTTTCGTATCCGTCGCCGGTACGATCAGATCCTGTGAATTCCTTCAGGCTGTCCTTCATTCCTGGCAAAGATTCCACGAGGTCGAACTGAGTGTCATCCTCAAAGAAGCAGCGCCATTGAGGATCCAGCCGCACCATCCTGAGATAGTCGTCCAGAGATCGGCCGGCTTCCGAGAACACTCGACGCAGAACGGAAGGCAACGTCAGAATCGTGGGCCCCATGTCGAAGCGATAGCCTCGGTCTTCCAGCAAAGCGGCCTTGCCGCCCAGCCATTCATTCTTTTCCACCACGGTCACTGCATAACCGCGGCCAGCCAGTGTACACGCGGTTGCCAGTCCGCCGAGGCCGCTGCCGACGACGATGACGTCCGATTGTGCCTTCATGATTTCCGTTCTCCCAAAGTTCTTCTAAATTTCAACTGCGCAAGAGTGGCCCTGATCATCTGCGGAACTGCCGCCAAAGTCTGCCACGGGCCGGATGCGTGTTCCAGGCGAATCAATTTTTCAAGCACATCCAAATCAAGCGGTGTTGGCGCCTGTAGATGAGGCTTGAACCACCGTCGCGCAGAGACAATGGTCTTCAACTGCGTCATCTCAAGCAGCCCCGCCTCGCCGCGTGTCATTCCATGCCCGCTTTTGCCTCGCCCGCCAAACGGAACACGCGGATCAGCGGTAGGCACGATCAAGTCGTTGATGACCACGCAGCCCGCATGAATTCTCCGAGCAAACGCCTGACTGCGAGCCTGTGAACCAAAAACGGTCGCACTCAACACATAGGGACACTTTGTGTGATCCTGAAGCGCCTGATCTTCCGAGTGGACTCGCAGAAAAGACAGCACTGGTGCGAAGAGATCTGACCGGGTGACGGCCATGTCAGCCGTGACTTCATCAAGGATCGCCACACCCTCCAATTCCACTTGCCCGTTGATGACGTTGATCCGACCGGCCAGCAGTTTCGCTCCGGCGGCAACCGACTCATGGATCGTTTCCACGGCAGTCCGAGCGGCATTGCCAAGCGAGACAATTTCGCTGCACCCACGAGCGATGAGTTTTCTCAATAGGAGCGAGAGCACGCGATCAGCCATCCGGTCGCTTGCGAACACTCGTCGCGGAGCCATGCAGGTTTGACTGTGATTGAGCGTCAATCCGAACAGCAGACAATCACTCGCCAGCTCGGGGTCGGCGTCGTCCAGAATGAAAACAGCGTCGCACCCCGAGAGTTCCATCACGGCGGGAATTACCGATTCGGCCAGCTCACGACTCACCGCCCGCCCCGTGTTCATGGACCCGGTCAGAAAGACTTTATCGACTCCACAGCGGATCGCGGTCATCGCAGCAAGCGGATCTTCGTCAAGAATCTGAATGAGATCCGCCGGCAGACCGCTTGCTTCCGCCAGATCCACAAGTGCCTGAACAGCAGCAGTGCAGTGTGCAGCGGGTTTGATCAAAACCGCGTTGCCTGCCGCCACAGCCTGCAGAATCTGGATGCCAGGCAACATCAGTGGATAGTTCGAAGGACCAATGACAAGCACGACACCCAGAGGTTCCCGCCGCAAAGCCACACGAGTTCCCAAAAGCCACATGGGACGTGCTTTGGAGCATGGCAGCTGTTCTTTCAGGATACGCGGGGCTTCGATTTCCAAAAATCGACAGGCATCAAGCAGCGGCAGCACTTCCGCAGCCAGAGTTTCGGCAACATCAGGGCGCGGAACACTTGCCGCGATTTCACGAGGAGTCGCGGCAATCCGCAGGCGAATCGTTTTCAGGATTCCAAGACGGTCTCGCAAAGAACGCTCAGCCCACTCGGACTGTGCAGTGCGTGATCGACACAATGTGCGTTCCACGACATCGCGAGCAGAAGTGTCACCAGAATGTTCTGCTTTCGAAGCCTCCGCAGAATGCAGCCGCAAAGTTGACGTCTCCCGGAATGCGATGCCGTTGGAAACCTGCATCACGCGGCCCTCCGCTGAGGCAATTCTGAACCGCGGCGATCCGTCGGAATTGAAGCGAATTCCGGATACTGAAGCTGGAGAGAATCACACATCATCCGGGCGGAAATCCGCGCCGATTCATAGATCACGGGCAGCCCGCTTCCCGGATGAGTTCCACCACCGACAAGATACACCTGCTTCAGATCGTCATACTGGTTGTGTGGCCGTAAATGGAGCATCTGTCCAAGATTGTGGGCCAGATTGAATGTGGCTCCTCGAAAAATCTGATAGCTGTTTTGCCAGTCGTCGGGCGTCACAATTTTCTCGAAGCGAATCCGACCTTCGACATCGTGCAGCCCAATTTTTTCGATCTGCCGGATGACCAGAGCCCGAAATATACGGTTCTGCTTCGCCCAGTCAATATTTGGACCCTGATGAGCGACCGGCACAAGCACGTACAATGTACTCATGCCCTTCGGTGCCAGTGTTTCGTCCGTGACACAGGCGTTTTGGACGTAGAACGATGGATCCTCAGACAGAATCTTCAGGCGATCGATCTCGTCGAGATTTTTTTCATAGTCCTGCGCAATGTAGATTGTGTGATGGGGCAAATCGTCATATCGACCTTCGATGCCCAGATACAGCATGAATGTTGAACACGAGTACTTACTGCGTTCCAGCCGTCGATTGTTCCATCGCCGGCGAAGCTGATTCGGAACCAGTCGCTGCATGGTATTTGCAAAGTCCGCGTTGATCACCAGTGCATCAAACTCGTGATCACCGGTGTGAGATCGCAGTCCTACCGCCTTCCGTCCATCAAAGTGCAGTTGCTCGACTGATTCACTTAGCCGGATATCGACGCCCATGTCGCGGGCGATATTAGCCATTTTTTCACTGACCGCAGCACAGCCGCCGGTCGGATGAAAGACGCCGTATTCGTATTCAAGGAAAGCCAGAATCGTGAACAGGCTTGGACACTGAAAAGGCGACATTCCCAAATACTTCGACTGAAATGAAAATGCTGTGATCAGCCGCGGATCTGAAAAGTGCTGTTGCAGATCTTCGGCAACTGACCGCCACGGACGAAGCCACGGTGCAGCTTTCAGCACCGATGGACGCAGCAGATCGAGCACGCTGCTGAAAGGTGATTCCAGAATCGGACGAAACCGGTCCAGCTTCGTGCGGTTCTCGATCATGAATCGTTCGAACGACGCGGCATCGCCGGGTGAGATGCGAGCGATCTCAGATCGCATCCTCGCAATATCCGGCGTGGCATCAATTCGCCCGCCTGCACCAAATTCCAAGCGGTACTGAGGATCTAGGCGTGTCATTGGCACGTCTTCCCAAAGATCGCGTCCAACGGATCGAAAAATCTCTTCCAGCACCCGAGGATACAGAAAGAACGTCGGCCCAGTGTCAAAGCGGAATCCGTCTGCTTCTATGGCAGAGCACCGTCCGCCAACACGTTCCGCACGCTCGAACAACGTCACGTCCGCTCCGGCCTGCGCCATCAGCATGGCATTCGCCAGTCCGCCCGGACCAGCGCCGACAATACAGACTTTCTTCCTTTTCGCTGACATCCTTGTCATCGCGTTTCCTGTCACTTCGGGAAATTGACCGAGAACGGCAGATTATGCCGATTTCTGAAAACTCATACAATGCGAATCCGCGCCTGCGGAAATAGCAAAACGGTTGGGTAAGTGAATTGGGCCGAAGACGCTTATACTCCACGCGGCCAGAAATGAGTCCGGCGAGCGGAGCGGAGTGAGCCCAATGGTACGTCGTTTTTGGACCGGCAAGCTGACGCATGCCGCTCACCAATTGTCTCGCTCATTACCGCGCGGAGTATAACCGATTTCTTGCTGTCGAATCGGCTAGCGCCTTAGGCTCAATGCTCTGCGGCTGGTGAAATCATCAGACAGGCAGGACAATGGGCTCAGATTTCACTGCCGAGAGTATTCGCATCACTTCGTCACGAGTCAGCTTGCAGCCAGCCCCATTGCTTCGGAGTCTGCTTAACGAGCCCTCCGCCAGAAAACAAAGAAACCGACAGAAAAGCAGGATGTCGGTCGGGAAATCGTTCTTTTCAAGTAGGCTTATGTACACGAGAGCGTCTTCGCGGGCAGCATAAGCCAGCTGGAAGACGCTTTCGCGAGAAGTCCCGATCGGAATAAAGACTCGACCACTGGTTGCATCACGATCGGCATCTTTGAGTATATTTGTCAGCTGAAGGAATTCACCAAAGCCGACCGAAAGTTGCCGGAGTTCTTTCAGTGCGACAGCCCCTGTGGGATGATGAAAAACGAAAATGTCCGTCAGCAGTTCTCCCACAATCCCCGCCACGACATAGCAATAAAGTCGAAGATCACCCACCGTCTGAATCCGAATCTGCTCCCGGGAACTCATTGATGCATCAATAAAACGGATCATGCCACTGATCGTCGAAGCCAATGCGTTGCGAATCTCATTCGCCACTGTTGATGGCAATTCGCCAAACAGGGCCATGAGCCTCGGAACTTGAAGCAGAAGTCTTTCCGTTGGACTCTCTGTGGGCCACAGACCTCCAAAGCTCATCGAAGCGGCACCCGAGTACTCGCTGCTTCGAGTCGTGTCGACTGCCGCTTTGTTCAGGCATGTTCTCATGGCAGTGAGTAATGAAATCTTCGTCACTGCGTCGCCTTCCGGGGCGTCCTCGATGCTGTCCGCAACTCGGAAGAGCAGATAACTGAGGCCGATGTGCCGCCGCCGCTCTGCGGTGAGCAAAGGAATCGCCAAGGCGAATGTTCGACTGGTTCCCTGGAGCAAATCGTCTATAAAGCGGTCATCATGATGGAGACAATCTACTGCTGTTGATGTTTGCACCACGGTATCCATTCCCCGCACCAACCACTGAAGAACTCAGAGACTCGGAACTCCCCCCCTCATCATAATGGCTGTGGTTCAATTGACAAGCTGAAGTTTGGTGACGGATACACCCGAATTTATCAGGCAACTTTATGAACGTTTTACTTGCCAGCCCTCGTGGATTCTGTGCAGGCGTGGATATGGCCATCGAATGCCTAGATGAGACAATTCGTTGCATCGGGCCGAAAATCTTTGTCTACCACGAAATTGTCCACAACAAGATCGTGGTCGATCGCTTTGAGAAATTAGGCGTCACCTTTGTTGAGACTCTCGACGAAGTGCCCCACGGCAGCATTCTGGTGTTCAGTGCCCACGGTGTCTCGCCTGAAGTGCGTCGCGCGGCTCGCGCACGAAGGCTGCAGACAATTGATGCCACTTGCCCGCTGGTGTCCAAAGTCCATCTCGAGGCCATTCGGTACGCCCGTCAGGGTTATGATATCATTTTAATTGGCCACGAAAGCCATGATGAAATCATTGGCACAATGGGAGAAGCTCCAGAAAGCATGGTTCTCGTCGAGACGCCCGAAGACGTCGAATTGCTTTCGTTCGCCAGCAGTCACAAACTTGCCTATTTGACGCAAACAACGCTGAGTCTGGACGAAGCCAACGCGGTAATTCAAAGGTTGCGTCAGCGATATCCGCACATCGAATCACCAGCGAAGGAGGACATTTGTTACGCCACAACGAATCGTCAGGATGCGATCAAAGCGATTCTGGAATCCGCAGATGTCCTGATCGTACTCGGCAGCAAAAATAGCTCCAACAGCCGCCGACTGATGGAGAAAGGTCTCTCGCAGGGTGTTCCAAGCTACCTGGTTGATGATGTGGGCGAACTTCAATTGGAATGGTTCACGAACGTCGAGACCGTTGTGGTGACCGCCGGGGCGAGTGCGCCCGAGTTGGTAGTGACGGAGTGTATCAATTATCTGAAGCAGCACTTCGACGCTTCGATATCCGATGCAGTACTTCGTAAAGAGAACGTGCGTTTCCCGTTGCCTCGAGAGTTGCAGACGCTCCGAAATGGCGGAACAATTTCTGCAGCCGGATGAAAGGCCCCCAATGATTAACCCCGTTTATCAGCATGAATTCGCAAGCGTGGAAGACTACTTGCACCACCGTCAGCCCTATTTGATGGTCGGTTCCATTCAATTGATCGGCGACCTTTCAATCGAAACATCCACGCATGTGACTGGCGCCGAATACTTCCTCGCCGGTCACTTTCCAGGGTCGCCGATTGTTCCCGGTGCCATGCTCCAGGAAATGACAACTCAATCGGCTGGAATTCTGCTAGCCGCCAAATTCAACCCCATGGAGGAGTTCAACACGCATGACCCGTTCTTCAACACGTATGCTCTGGGTGTGCTGGTGAGGCTGAAGGGGGCACGATTCCGAGGCTTTGCGCGACCGGGCGATACTCTGCACACGCATGTCGAGTTGACGGATCATGTGGGCGAAGTCTTTGAATTCAAAGGTCGCATTCTGTTGAACGGCAAACTCATCATGAGTAACAGTTTTCAACTCGCGAACATACTGTCAAAAACTTTGCAGGGTGATCGAAATCTCCTGCCACGCTGATTTCCTAATGTCTCGTCAACAACATTGACGGTCTATTTCTGACCGATCCTGTTGCCGCAACCAACTTGCCGAAACTGGTCGATCAGTGGTCCGGCATCAGTATGTGAGATTGGGGTGGGCCGGACGAGGCGCGGCGCAATTCCGGCTTGTGTCTGGCAATTGCCGGAACGGCGCTGCGCCTTGGTCCGGCCTACACACTCAATCTAGGTTCGAAGTCCTGAAAACGCACCGCGTCGAATCACCGCCAACCTTCACTGACGCTCCTCGGGATCACCGCGCTTCGCCACCGGCACGCAGACGATGACCGCGATACCGACGCTTGCCAGCACGCCAGCGACGACAGATTGCCATGCGGCAGCGGAGAGATAAATTGTCAGTAACACAGCAATGATCACGCCTGTGACAGCTTTTACTTTCACATCCCCCCGGATTCCTCCGTGAACCTGCCAATCTATCAGGATCGGCCCGAAAAACCTTGATCTCAGCAGCCGAGAATTGAGCCGCGGAGAAGATCGCACTAGGAAAAAGCTGGCCAACAAGAGGAACGGAGTCGTCGGTAAACCCGGGATCAGAAGTCCTGCGCTTGCAAGCACAAAGGAGACGCCCGCCAGGAACAGAAAAAACAATCTTGCAGGTGTCGCCATCGGCGAAGGATCGTTCAAGGCTGGATCAGTCAAGATCTGAGAACCCTCATTGCAATCGAATCAGAATTTCATTCCGGCGGAAAGAGCTCGGCGTCCACGGGGGGTCGTAACCCGCGAATTCGACAGCGTCATTCCCGGAGAGTCCTTTGGTTTCGATCCATTGACGCAATTCTTCTTCGTTTTTCATCTTTGATTCCTGATTCATTCGTCCCGGAAATCGAATGACGGCGAATCGTCCACCGGCGCGTTTTTGAATTTGTACTGTTTCGTCCGTCGGTTTGGGAATGTGTGCCGAGGAGATTTGTTCAGGAACGACAAAACTCATTTGTCCGTCAGTATCCTGCCCTTCGGGTTCCATAAACACCGGAGTTGTCATCGCGACTTTGAGATCATTGTCATTTCCGCCGCTGATGTATCCAAACAGCCTTCCGAAACTGCCGTCACTGCCTTGCGACTTCATCGGCGTGGTGACCAACATTAAGTCCGGGTACTCACGAATTTCAAATGAGCCATCCGATTCAAGCAGGCTGTAGGCAGCTGACTCGTAGGAAGAGCGAGCCGTCATTCTCCATCCCACACCGGCAATCGCCACAAGTAGAATCAGGATGGCTGCATACACCATCTTTGCTCCCTTCATTTTCAGTCGCATCGCAAAGATTACCTTAAGCATGTCGAGCGAAATAGCTGCGACTCAGAATTTCCGCAACTGCAGGACATCTGGATTTCGGAAGATAACTGAGTAGGTCCTTTTTCAGACCCACTCCGGCATCGGCACCGCGACTTAACAGACCATCGTTCAGTCACAAGCCCGACTCGAAAACGACAATGGCAAAGCTAATGCAGCACGCTGCTTCAGCCGAGGCCATTGAGAGCTCATTCTCTTTTTCTGTCGGATCGACAAAGTCATAGCCATCACGATTTTACTAGCTACAATCCCGAGTGGAAACTCCAACGCTGACTGACGAATCGGTCCGCAACGAAGAGCTTCCGTGTCAGAAGGAGATCCGGGAAATATCCATGTCCAGCTTTCGCAATCTGCAGATTTCAATTCGCGACCTTCGAAACGAACTGATCAATCATCAACTCTACGATCGGCTGAACACACAGGAAGCACTGCTTGTGTTTCTGGAGCATCACGTTTTTGCGGTATGGGACTTCATGTCTTTGCTGAAGAGCCTGCAACGAAAACTCACATGTATCGAAGTGCCATGGCGTCCGCCAGCCAGTTCTTCAGCCTGTCGTCTAATCAATGAAATCGTGCTCGCTGAGGAATCTGATATTGGTCCGACCGGAGAGCCTGCGAGTCATTTTGAACTCTACTGCGCGGCGATGACGGATGCAGGCGCCAACACGGAACCGATCGAGAAATTCCTGCACGCTCTGAGGAATGGCGCATCGTGGCGTGATGCGATGCGAACAGCGCCGATGTCGCAGCACGTCAAGGACTTCGTTGAGACGACTTTCGACATCATTGACACAGACGACGTGTGCGGGATTGCCTCGGCGTTCACCTTCGGTCGAGAAGATCTGCTGCCGCAGGTATTCGCACAAATTATTAGGCGACTCAATGCGGAGTCTGCGGGAAGTCTCGATGGATTTGAGTACTATCTGCAGCGACATATTGAGCTCGACGGTGACGAACATGGTGCGATGGCTCAACGTCTTGTGGAAGAATTGTGCGGTGACGATCATGTGCGCTGGCAAACTGCGGAAGCAGCAGCCGTCCGCTCCTTACTGGCCCGCAAGCGACTGTGGGACGGGATCGCAGATGAAATCGAAACGAAAACATATCAGACCTTCCTGCCGGGTCTCTCATGAGTCTTGTGAATGTCACGCAATGTTTGCCTCTCAATGAAGTGGCGCTTGTTCATGTCTTAAAGATTCAGAGACAAAAAAAGGGGGCGGATGACTGGATGTCGACCGCCCACCAAACTTAACTTCATCGCTCATTCGTTCATTCGTTTATGGCAGGATCACGCTGTCGATCACGTGAATTACCCCATTCGAAGCTTCAATGTCTGTCGCTATGACTTTCGCAGCATCCACCATCACACCCTTGTCACTAACTTTGATCATGGCTTCTCCGCCGTTCGCCGTCTTCGCTGACTTCAACTTCACCACGTCACTTGCCAAAACCTTGCCAGGCACGACGTGGTAAGTGAGAACAGCGATCAGCTTTTCTTTGTTCTCTGGCAGCAGGAGGCTTTCGACGGTCCCTGCAGGCAACTTCGCAAATGCGTCATCGGTCGGAGCGAAGACCGTGAATGGTCCTTCACCTTTCAAAGTTCCAACGAGATCAGCCGCCGTCAATGCTGCCGCCAGTGTCTTGAAGGAACCGGCAGCCACAGCCGTGTCGATGATATCCTTATCCGCAGGCAGAATCACACTGTCGATCACATGAATCACGCCGTTCGAGCAACCGATGTCCGTTTTAACCACGTTTGCCCCGTCTACCTTTACTTTGCCGTCTTTCACAACGACGTCAATCTGCTGACCCTGAACCGAAACAGCTCCCGTGATTTTCACAACGTCAGCCGCCATCACTTTGCCCGGAACCACGTGATAGGTCAGAATCGCCTGAAGCTTTTCCTTATTTTCTGGCTTCAGCAGTGACTCCACAATCCCCTTGGGGAGCTTTGCGAACGCTTCATCGGTAGGAGCGAAGACTGTGAAAGGACCTTCCCCTTTCAGCGTTTCAACCAGACCAGCAGCCTTGACAGCTGCCACGAGGGTCTTGAAAGAACCAGCTCCAACGGCTGTGTCCACAATGTCCTTGGATGCCGGCTTCTCGACTGCGGTAGTCATCACATGGTGGACGGTTGAGCGACGAGTCATCGCTGTCCCTTTGCACTTTGAACCAGCTTCTGCCGTTACAGCAAAAGCCAACAATCCTGTCGTCAACACGGTCGTCAGTTTCTTCATCTCGAATCTCACTTTATCAAAGGGGCTTCAGTCTTATAAACGTTCATAACGTTCATGTCTGCAATTCAGACCGCAGGCGACCTCCGACACATAACACGATTCTGTAAATAAAATAAAAAAATGAGTGAAAGCGATGCCGACCGCAAAACAGCAGAGAAATAAAACGCAAAAACTTGTATAAGTGTAAGTATTTGTAATTTGCGTCGTCACGATCTTGCCATTCGTTTTCTTTAAGCTCTCCGAGTTCCGCGACCAAGCGCTCGCTCGAACATAACATTCACGTTATCGGTATTCGTTCATTAGCACGAGTTCGCATGAAATCTGACAACCACGAAGCGGTGCCTTTGCGATTGTCTCTGGCAATTTAAAGTGGCTGGCAAATCCTTGGTTGCCAACCAGATTGCGATTAAGTGCACGAATAATTGCGAACATTCGTTAACATCCGGCCTTACTCACGGGATGGAGAATATGAACGTTATGAATGAATTAATTGAATTTAAAGATTGAATTTGTTCGTTTTAGGGGGCTGGCGATGAATAAGAAAAGACTGGCGAAACTTGGTTATGTCGTGGCTGCTGGGGCATCATTCCTTTTCTCAATCTGGCTCTGGTTTACAGGGGGTAGGGAAGAGGGGATGTTCGTAGGGCTTTGGGTGCCATCGATTCTGAGCTTCGGGACTCTTGTGCTCGGGAGCTCTAATCATGGGAAATAGCGATTTAGTGATTTTCGCCGTCGGCTGTGCAGTGTTTGCCGTGGCCCTTACCTCGACATTCATGTCTTTGATTGTCAGTAATAAATCGGCCGAGCATGCTGAGTGGGTGCTTTTACTGAATCGTGTTATGTGTCGGGAGCGGGACGATGAAAATCCGCACTGACGGCAAAGGCTCGAACCCAAACTGAGAACGGCTGGCCGTTGGAACTGACTCTTCAACGGTGCGTCAATAAGTATGTCTCTGAGGGCCGCTGACATTCGTCTTCGGGTTCAGGTAAGATGGCTTGAGACGATTGGATTTTCAGCCTAGTGAAAGTTTTGGAAACGCTTCCTTTTTTTTGCGCAGATTGCAGGATTTCGAATCGTGGATCGACGGGGGTTTGAGATGCCGGGACTGACACTGCTGACGGGCGCTACGGGGTACGTCGGCGGGCGTCTGTTGTTGCTCTTACAACAGCAGAACGTGCATGTGCGTTGTTTAACGAGGCGCCCGGAGGCTTTGGAGGACCGACGATCAGCGACTGCAGAAATCGTGGCGGGGGACGTGCTTGATCGGGAGTCCCTCCCGGCTGGCTTCGCTGGCGTCGATACAGCTTATTACCTTGTGCATTCGATGGGTGCAAGCGGGAATTTCGAGGAACAGGATCGCATCGCTGCATCCAATTTCGCCGAGGCTGCGACTGCGGCCGGGGTGCGACGTATTGTTTACCTCGGCGGTCTTGGAAATCCGGATCATCAACTTTCGAAGCATCTTCGCAGTCGGCAGGAGACCGGCGATGCATTACGGGCGCATCATTCACAGGTGATCGAGTTTCGTGCGTCGATTGTGATCGGTTCAGGCAGCCTTTCGTTTGAGATGATCCGTGCTCTGGTGGAACGCCTGCCGATCATGATTTGCCCTCGCTGGGTGCATGTCAAAGCTCAGCCAATCGCGATCGAGGATTTGCTGGCGTACCTGACAGCAGCGCTGGATCTGCCAACGTCATCATCTCAGGTGTATGAGATCGGTGGGCCAGATCAGGTGTCCTACGGTCAGATCATGCAGGAGTATGCCCGGCAACGAGGGCTGACTCGCTGGATGATCCCCGTACCTTTTCTGACCCCGTACCTTTCCAGTCTTTGGCTAGGTCTGGTCACTCCCCTTTATGCTCGAGTGGGCCGGAAGCTGGTCGAAAGTCTGCGCAACCCGACACTCATTTCCAACAACCTGGCCTCGACCACATTTTCGGTTCGGCCACGCACATTCCGGGAAGCGATCGCACGTGCGTTGATCAACGAAGATGGTGAATTTGCTGCCACGCGGTGGTCCGATGCTCTTTCATCAGCGGGTGAGCGTCGTTCCTGGGGCGGTAGTCGGTTTGGTTCAAGACTCGTCGATTCTCGGACAGTCGTCGTCTCTGTTCCTCCCGAGAAGGCGTTCTCGCCGATACGCCGCATTGGCGGTCGCACCGGATGGTACTACGGGAACTGGCTGTGGACGGTCAGAGGATTCATTGACCTGCTGCTGGGCGGTGTTGGAGTCAGGCGTGGACGCCGGGATGAGGAAACGCTGCGTGTGGGTGATTCTCTCGATTTCTGGCGTGTAGAGTTGCACGAGCCCGGACATCGACTTCGACTGCACGCAGAGATGAAAGTTCCGGGCCGCGCTTGGCTCGAATTCGAAGTCACTCCATGCGAAAAAGGCAGCACAATCCGGCAGACAGCTGTCTTTGATCCGCTGGGACTCTTTGGAATCCTGTATTGGTACGGAATCTATCCACTGCATCAATGCGTATTTGCCGGAATGCTCAGAAATATCGCTCGTGCTGCAGAGGCTGATGATGCGTCTCGCCGAAATGCGGCAGTCACCGAACATGCTTCCGCTGCACATCGTCACGTGGAAGGCCACGTGTGAAACCGAAGCCTGTGGTTGTGATTGGTGCGGGATTGTCGGGGCTCTGCTGCGCTCGTCTGTTGCTAAAACATGACATCGATGTCGTCGTGCTGGAAGCTCAGGATGACATCGGTGGCCGCGTGAGAACAGACCATGTTGATGGCTTCCTCCTGGATCGCGGATTCCAGGTGCTCCAGACTGCATACCCGGAAGCGGCCCTGCAGCTTGACTATCGCTCGCTTCGCCTTCACAACTTTGAACCAGGCGCTTTGATTCGGACGCAGGGGCGAATGGTCGAGATGAGCGATCCGTGGCGGCGCCCTGCGAAGTTGCTGTCCACCGCGTTCAATGGAATCGGAACCTTTTCTGATCGCCTGAAGCTGGCGAAGCTGCGATGGAACGTCACTCACACGTCCATCGACGACCTATGGCTGGAGCCCGAATCGACGACTCTGGAATATCTCAGAAAAACCTGCGGTTTGTCTTCTGACATCGTGGATCGTTTTTTTCGTCCATGGTTTTCGGGTGTGTTCCTTGAGAAGGAGCTGGCTACATCCAGCAGATTCTTCAGATTCCTGTTTCGCATTTTTGCTCTCGGGGAAGCATCGTTGCCGGAACATGGCATGGGAGCCATCCCGAGTCAACTGGCTCACGGATTCCCTTCCTCAGTAATTCGCCTCTGTGCTCCCGTCGATTCACTGGATAGCCATCGCGTGCGACTCAAGACTGGAGCGATCATCGACTGTCAGGCCATCGTGTTGGCTGTGGAAGGACCCGAAGCGTCACGATTGACTAGTGGACGTATCCGTGTTCCGGAAGCCCGTGCGACCACCTGTTTTTACTATGCCGCGGCGCAGGCTCCATTCAGAGAATCGCTGCTTGTTCTCAACGGCGACAACGAGGGACCGATCAATAATCTGTGCGTCGTGAGCAACGTGTCTCTAGGCTATGCGCCTCCCGGACAGGCGTTGGTCAGTGTTTCCGTCGTTGGCAAAGGAGCCTTGTCACCGTCCGAGGCGGAAGGTTCCGTGCGTCGTCAGCTGCGAGATTGGTACGGTGCTCAGGTCGATGCGTGGTCACTCCTGAAGAGTTACCACATTCAATACGCATTGCCTTCTCAGGCAGCTCACTTCCGAGATGGCAGCCCTTCACCAGCACGACTGGATGACGGTCTGTACAATTGCGGCGACTACTGCGACACAGCATCCATTCAGGGAGCAATGGTCAGCGGAAGGAAAGCTGCCGAGGCGTTACTCGCCGATCTCGGAGTAACGAGTTAACGGCTCTCAGCCCTTGTCGTCCTGCGGTTGCCCGCTCCATCGGCGAAGTTCAAAGGGGTCAGCGGAAATCGGCTTCTATAGCCGTCACTCAAAGGGGGACAGCGACGTGCCGGTGCCGCATTTGCGGCAAATCGCCGAAATCCGTGCTGGCTGATATGCCGGCGAAGAATACTTTTTCCTGCGGCAGTTTTTGCCGTACGATTCAATGACACGGCAGATCGCAGCCGTATGATCGACTTCCTGTCAAAAATTGACCAGCATCGAACGTCGTTGAAAGGCATCCGGCTGCAAACTGCGATAGACGCAGCGGGGGCGTCTGGGATATTACAGCGCAATGAAATCAGGCATGGACACAATTCGGCAGTCGTATGCGCGGTGAGAAGGATCTTGTTGCGTTTCATATGAACACCATTCGTGGTCGATGTATAGCTGTATTCGTCTATTGAAATTGCAGGCTCGCTACAGGAAGTTGCTTGTGTCAGCAAACCATTCTTCAGAATTTTCGTTGTCAACTGTGAACACGTCCGTCCGTGCGGTGAAGGTTCACAGGAAATCTGTGACCAGTGTCGGAATGTTTCTTGGGATCGCCGTCACGGTCGTATTTTATCTGGTCGCACCGGCCATCGCGACGTACTTCTCTGGCGGGCCGGAATTTGTTCGACGCTACTTCTGCGGACACCCGATTGAATATGTGACGTCGGGACTGTTCTTTGTGGGTATGGGAATTCTTGCCGTCAAATGGAAGCAGCTACCGACCGATCGCGCAGTGATTGCAAACGTCAGGGAACTCGCGACGACTGCTGACTGGGCAGGCGCCGATGCAGAATCGGGTGCAGTACAATGTCTGACGGCATGGCAGGCTGGTTCGCATCGCGACGTCTGGCGATCCACTTCGATGTGGCATCGCGTGCAGGACGTGCTGCACTACGTCAATGCCGGCCGAAATGATGGACTTGAAGATCATCTCAAATACCTAGCCGATCTTTCTGTCGACCGATTGATTCAAAGCTTTTCGCTGATTCGTACGGTGACATGGGCTGTTCCAATCATGGGATTCCTTGGGACTGTGGTCGGCATCACGTTGGCGATTGCAAATGTCACTCCGGAACAACTCGATTCATCATTGCCTGAAGTGACCGCCGGTCTTGCTGTGGCGTTTGATACAACAGCACAGGCGCTGACAATGTCGATGCTGCTGGTATTTGCCACGTATTTGGTAGAACGTGACGAGCAGGCAATTCTGAACGACGTCGAGCAATTCGGAATTGATTCATTGGTGCCCTTTATCAGCCAATCTGATGCTGCAGTAGTTGAGCCTGCCTCCGGTTTACCTGCGTTGGCAAGCTGGACGGCGGAGATTCTAGCCCAGCAAACGGATTCATGGAGTCGCCATCTTACAGCCATGCAATCCGACTGGGCAGAAACGTTGAACTTCCAGACGGATTCACTGGCTCAGGCACTGTCGGACGAAACCGCAGCCACGTTGCAGTCTCATCGACATGCGTCGGACTCAGCTCGGGATCAATACGCTGCGACGCTGCAACAAAGTTCGCAGATATTCGTACAACAGATGCAACAGACAATGATGACGTTTGTGGACCGCGTGGACCTATGGCAGAACGCGATGCGGGAAAGTTCACTGGCGTCAGCCGGACAGGCGGAAGAACTGCATCGGCTTGGCCGCACGATGCTGCAGTTGACTGAGGCTGAACAGAAGCTGGTTCATCTTCAGGAAAGTCTGAATGAAAATCTGCAGACGCTGCAGATGGTGGCGACTCTGGAGCAGACGGTGCAAAGTCTGAATGCAGCGGTAAGCATTCTGACATCGAAATCATATATGCGAGCGGCTGCGTGACTCGGCAACGGCCTCAAACTTCAATATCACTGTTCCCCTTTCTGGCCGTATTGGTCTGTGCCATGGGGTCACTGATTTTGTTGCTGCTGGTGCTGACACGCAAGATCCGGCACGAACAATACAGCGGCGATGCGCCAGCGGCAGTCGCCGTTGCGCCAGCAGCAGCGTATCCCGATCGCAGCGGCCAAATCACAGCATTGGAGACTGAACGGGATGCCGTTAATCGTGACATGTCGCAATTGCAGCAACAGGTCGATGAGCTTGAGCAGTCGGTTGATCAACAGCAATCGGCTGTCGCGGAGCTGCGGCAGCAATTTACGAAACTGGAAGGCACGCTGCAGACTGCAGAACTGACTTTAGATGAATCCAGCATCGCTGGACTTAGCGAACGAATTGAAGGACTGCGATCACAGCAGGTTGTGCTTCGACAGCGTTTGGATGAACAGGAGAAACTCCTGCTGGCGAAACAATTGCAGCTGAAAGCGGTGACCGAAGCCACTGCGGCGGCTCAGGAAAATCTGCACGCCGTGAATTCTTCCATCGTCGCCCTCCGCAAGCAGGTCGAGGACGCGCAGCAAACAAGGGCGTCCGCAGGAACTGAAACTGTCGTCGAATTCACAAACTTCGCCGGCACCACGCGGACTCCGATTATTGTGGAGGTCACAAAACAGGGCTACAGGATTCAGCCGGCGGACGTCTTGATTCAGTCAAAGGACATGGAAGGCTTCCCCGTCAGCGACACTCCCCTGCTGGCCGCGATTCTTGCCATACATCGCGAGCGGGCCAAGGGCTCCGTCACGTCGCAGCCATACGTGCTGTTGCTCGTAAGACCGACTGGCAGCGAAGCCTTCTATCCTGCACAGGGCATTCTAGCGAGCGAAAAAATTCACTTCGGCTATGAACTCATTGAAGCTGATAAAACAATCGCGGCCGGTGAATCTGCTCCGGCAGAAGTCGCGGCGGCCGAAGGTGCGATGGCGGAGGCTTTTCGGCGGCGGGAAAAGATTTACGCAAATCTTCGATTCCTCGCCCAGGGTGTTCCGCCGCAACAGACGGAAGCACCACCTGATCCCAGCCGACGTGGCTTGTCGATACGATCTGACGGAACCGTGCGATCGGATTCCCGTGTGGCCGATCGGCGTGCGAGCAGTCAAAACTTTGCAGGCGGTGTGGCACCGCCTCCGGGTTTTTACGAACGACGCGCGGCGGCCCTCGCAGCGGAAGCGGTCGCGCGGGACGAAGGCCGTCGAGGATCAGGAACTTCTGAATCTTCGTCCGATGGTTTCGCGGATCAGTTCGCCGAACATTACGCTCAAAGCGCCGGGTCTGGCAGGGTCGGGTCTGGCGGTGCAGAGCAAGGTGGCAGAACCGTTTCGCAGATGCCAGCGAGCCGTGGCCCGCAGTCACCGGCGCAGAACTCCGCTCCTGCCACGAAACAGACAATGTTGCCCACTGAACCTGTCTTCGGTTCAAACGAACGCCCGGAAAACATGCTGTTCGCAAATGATGGCCCACCGGTAGTTCCGAAATCCGCTTCAGCCGCATCGAAAAGTTCAGATGGTGAACCGCCACTGACTGCGGAAGAACAATTTGCCACGATGATGTCAGGGACTCCTTCCAGCGAACCCCAGTCCGCTGCAAACAGGCACTTGCAACTGCCATCAAAAATCGGAAAAGCGGGAACTCTGTCGCAGAATGGCGATCCGGCGACCGAGATTCCGGGCAATCCAATGCTCGATCTGTCCCGCGTAGACAAGGATCTGTTGAGTCGCCTGCCGTCTACAAAGAAGGCATCAAAGGCCTACGCCACGCCGGTGGGTGTCACCGTGTTTCTTGACGAACATCACATGACCGTCGGGCAGCAGCCTTCGATTCCAGTGACTCCCGATTCGCTCAACTCAGCGCTATCCGATCTGCTGCGAAACGTGGATACGGAAGTAACTGACGCAAGAAAGACACCACGAGAAGAAGTCATGCCGGTGGTTAAATTCATCGTCAGCCCAGGAGGCGAACGTTGGCGGATCCCACTGGCCAGTTCACTCAAACATCTGGGGATTCCGTCGGCGAGTATCTATGAGCTGTCGCCCCATATTGAGGTGACTTCAGAACCAGGAAGGGCGCGCTTGTAATGGGCCGCAGATCGCAAAGACCTGAACTTGAATTCGGATCCGATTCCTTTCTGGATGTGATCTGCAATATCGTCGGTATTCTGATCATCCTGATTGTCGTCGTGGCTGTGAAGGTCGAACGGCAACCGAGGGCTCAAGCGGAAGCGATGGCGAACGCTGCGCAGGTCGAACCACCGATTCCCGATCGAGAATCTGAGTACACTCAGCGTCAGTCTGATCTCGATGCCATGAAACAGCAGCATAGTCGGGTTGCATCGCGGTTGCAGGAACTTACAAGTCGCAAGGCATTACTTCATCAGGAACATCGACTGGTCCAGGAAGAAATGGATGCACTGCAGAATCAGTTGGCTGCACAAACTGCAGATACGCAGCGAATCAAGGTCGCGCAATCCGACGCTGAAAACGAAGCGGGAAAACTATCGGCGGATGTCGAAAGGCTGTTGAACATTTTGGCGGGCAAGGAGAAGGCTCTGAAGAATGCAATCACAGTGATTCAGCAGGAGGAATCGGTCGCCACCGAGGCTAAAGAAAAATTGCGGCAGACAATTGTAGAGACAGTTCGTCTGCGTGAAGTGCTGGACGACACTGCAAAGCCTGCGGACTCCAGTCCGAGGCTGGTGCATCGCATTATGCCGGTCAGCCGAAAAACCAACGGCGAAGAAGTAATGTTTCGGATGTCTGAGGGCCGGATCAGTGAAGTACCGATCAAAGAACTCATGAATCTGGCGGTTGATCGTGTTCGCAAACGAATCACGATGCTGCAGCGTTTTGGTCGTCTGGAAGATGTCGTCGGACCAATCGGCGGTTACAAGATGACGTTTGCGATCGAGATGAATGCCTTCAACTCACTGGAATATCTTCAGTATGGCGGTGACGGCAGTAAGTTCAATTCGTTCACACAGGTGATCGTTCCCGATGAAACTCTGGTTGCCGAGTCCGCCGCCGATTCGGTGAAGCCGGGTTCTGCGTTTCGTCAGAAACTGGAATCGATGCCGGCCGACAGTTCGGTAACGATAGTCGTGTATGAGGATTCGTTTCGAGAATTCGCGGCACTGCGGGAAGTCGCTCACGGACTGCAGATCCGTGTTGCCGGAAGACCCCTGCCTGTCGGCACTCACATAACGATCAGCGCCAGCGGCAGTGCATCGCGGGCGCAGTGACCGGTCGCACAGCATTTTTGAGAGCGTGCAGTGGGAACACATTTTGGCGAGCGGCAGGGCGTCAGCCCTCCGAGAATACAAGAGCTGCACAAATAAAGTATTTGATCTCAACGAATCACTCGGAGGGCTGCCGCCCTGCCACTCGCCTTTCCATTTCCCTGAGGCGACAATGATGAGACAACCCCGAACGATTCTGCTACAGTTCCGCCGTTGTGAATTCGGCTCACTTGCCGGGTTTGTCTTTCGAATGGATGGAACTCTGATTCCGTTCTGACTTGTAGTTTCAGGGTGTGTCATGGTCTTCAGATCTGTTGCGTTGGTGTTTTGTGCGTGTGTGTTGTTGAGCGGTGTTGTCAGGTCCGAGGACTGGCCGTCATGGCGCGGCCCCAATCGCGACGACATTTCAACTGAGACCGGGCTGCTCAGGAAATGGCCGGAAGGCGGGCCGGAGAAACTCTGGACCTCCAAAGACGCCGGACTTGGCTACTCGGGATGCTCCATTGTCAACGGCGTACTCTTTACGATGGGGGCAGACGGCACGGGGGAAGAATCAAATGATTTCGTGATTGCCATCAACACGAAGTCTGGCGAAAAGGTCTGGCAGGCAAATGTCGGGAGTTATCTTGAAAACGGCTGGGGTGGTGGTCCGCGAAGCACGCCGACGATATCCGGTGACCTGCTGATTGCGATCAGCAGCAAGGGTGATGTTGTCTGTCTGTCAACAAAGGATGGTGCGGAAAAATGGCGTGCCAGTCTGACGGGACTCGGTGGCACGATTCCAAGCTGGGGCTATTGTGAATCGGCATTGATCGACGACGACCGTGTGCTCGTCACTCCCGGTGGGGATAACGGCACAATCGCCTGCTTCAATCTGCGGACGGGCGAGAAAATCTGGCAGTCATCCGAGATGAAGCAGCCTGCAAACTACTCGTCAATTATCGCAGTGGATCATTTCGGCAAGCGCCAATACATCCAGTTGACCGGGCAGAAAGTTTTTGGTCTCAACGTTGACGGCAAGCTGCTGTGGCAACAGGATTTCCCGGGTCGCGTCGCCGTGGTTCCCACACCGATCTACAAGGATGGCCAAGTCTATGTGACGGCGGGCTACGGTGCTGGCTGTATGTTGCAGAACGTGACGGCAGACAGCGCTGTGGAAAAAATCTACGATAACAAAGTGATGAAGAATCACCACGGTGGTGTGTTGCTGGTTGGCGATTATCTTTACGGTCACAGCGATGACAACGGAATGATTTGCCAGAACTTCAACTCCGGAGAATTGGTCTGGAGTGACAAGAAGAAGAACGGCAGCAAGGGCGCAGTGGCGTATGCTGATGGAATGCTCTATTGTCTTTCAGAAGACAGCGGCGAGTGTTATCTGGTGGAAGCGACGGAAACAGAATACAAGGAGATCAGTCGTTTCAAAATGGACCCTCAGACGACACGGCGTAATCCCCAGGGCCGCGTCTGGACACATCCTGTGATCAGTAATGGCAGGCTGTATCTGCGTGATCAGGATGTTATTTGCTGTTACAAGATTACAGAGTGAAAGGACTTGCAATGCAAAACATTCTGGATCACCTGAAATCCACTCAGGATACGGCCCTCAGTGAACTCTGCGATTTCCTGAGAATCCCCAGCATTAGTGCAGACAGCAAGTATGCGGGTGACATGCAGCGCTGTGCGGATTGGGTCATGGCGTCCATGAAGGATGCAGGGCTGACGGCTCAGATCTTTCCCACGAAGGGCCATCCGATTGTTTACGGAGAACGCATTCAGAATCCGAAGCTGCCGACGATCTTGGTCTATGGACACTACGACGTTCAGCCCCCCGATCCGCTGGATCTGTGGACAACGCCGCCGTTTGAACCGCAGGTGCGGGACGGCAAATTGTTTGCACGCGGCGCGACTGACGACAAAGGTCAACTGTTTACGCACCTGAAGTCCATCGCCGCCTGGGTGAAGTTAAACGGGCAGCTCCCAGTCAACGTCAAAGTTTTGATCGAAGGCGAAGAAGAAGTTGGTGGCGCAAATCTGGATCATTTTCTGGAGACGCATGGCGATCTGCTGAAGGCGGACATTGCGGTGGTGAGTGATACCAGTCAGTACGGCGACGGAATACCGGCGATCACTTGCGGTCTGCGTGGGATTGTGGCCGCAGAAGTGCGACTCAAAGGACCATCGAAGGATCTTCACAGCGGCATCTATGGAGGCAGCATTGCAAATCCGGTGAATGCTCTGGCCAAGATCTGCGGGAAACTGGTCGGTGACGACGGATGCGTTCAGATTCCGGGCTTTTACGATGACGTTGTGGAACTCACAGAACTGGAACTTGAACAGTACGCTCAATTGCCGTTTTCTGAATCGCACTTCCTGAAAGAAGTGGGCAGTTCGGCAACTTTCGGAGAGACCGGGTATACGACGCTGCAACGTCGTACGGCGCGTCCGACGTGCGATCTCAACGGGATTTTTGGCGGCTATACGGGCGAAGGCCCAAAGACCATCATCCCGTCAAAGGCGACCGCAAAAATCACCTGCCGCCTAGTTCCTGCCATGAAGCCAGCAAAAGTTCTGGATGCACTGGAAGAGTTTCTGAAATCCCATTGTCCGCCGGGGATTGAGTTCGAATTCAAGCGATTTCATGGCTGTGAGGCGTTTGTTTTCGATCCGACAAGCGAGTGGCTTACGGCAGCACGGAAGGCGATTGAGACCGCCTTTGGCCAGCCGCCGGTTCTGGTTCGAGAGGGCGGTTCCATTCCGGTTGTGCTCAGTTTCAAACAGATTCTGGGAATCGATACCCTGCTGCTCGGCTGGGGCCGAAATTCAGACAATCTTCACAGCCCTGACGAACACATTCACGTTCAGGATTTTCACCGTGGTACCCTCGCCAGCGCCTGCCTGTGGGCAGAATTGGCAAAGGTAGGAACTTGAAGACAAACTTCGTTTAACGGCGAGCCGCAGGCGTAGGTGGCAGCCGGAACTGAATCAAGAATTTCCCTACGCCTGCGGCTCCCCGTTAAACTAAACACTCGATTCAGAGAGTCGGGCTACATTCAGGAGTTCCCCCAGTGCTGGACCTGCAGTTCATCTGCGAACATCGTGACGAAGTTATCGACAATTGCTTCAAACGCGGAGTGACCGTCGATGTCGATGCCGTGATTCGCCTGCGTGACGAGCGAAATACGCAGATTGCCAAAGGCGACGAACTTCGCCGTCAGCAGAAAGAAGTATCGGCGCAGATTCCGAAGGCATCCGCGGCGGATCGACCGAAA
>CANJQC010000049.1 GCA_947476295.1 Planctomycetaceae bacterium
GCCTGTCATTTGCTGTCCCCCCCTTCGTCGCATTGGCCGTTAGTCTGCTGACTTTGATCAGCCACGCTCAGGATGATCCTCAGGCAGCGCCTTCGGCACCGGCTGCCCGCATCGACGGCACTGGTCCCGGCTGGAGAGCGCTCGGCAAAGACGATTTTGTGAATGTCAACTGTGACGAAAATACATGGACTTTTCCCGATGGCGAAATTCACTGCACCGGCAGTCCGGTCGGTGTCATGCGGACAAATACGGAACTGACCAATTTTGAACTGGTCGTTGAATGGAGGCATCTGAAATCTGCTGGAAACTCCGGCGTGTTCCTGTGGGCCAATGAACAATCACTTTCAGCGTTGAAAAGAAACGAACTGCCAGCAGGAATAGAGGTTCAGGTATTAGATCATGGCTACTCGGAAAACTATCGCAAGCAGACCGGCAAGGATCCGGATTGGTTTACGACCAACGGTGACGTGTTTCCAACTGGAAATGCCGACATGACACCGTTTCCTCCTGTAGCTCCCGGCGGAAAACGCAGCTTTCCAAGCAAGAATCTGAGTCACGGAGTCGGCGAATGGAATCACTACTATGTCCGCGCAATTAACGGCGAAGTTCGGTTGTGGGTCAACGGGGAAGAAGTTTCCGGGGGCAAGGACTGCAAACCAGCCAGTGGCTTCCTGTGCCTAGAATCAGAAGGCTCACCGATCGAGTTTCGCGGCCTGCGAGTTCGCGAACTGCCATAGCATTCTTCCAGCGAACTGCATGGGGCAATATCGTACAAACGAATGAAGGACAAACGAATGAAGTCATATTCGTTCATGGGACGTCTGCTACTGCTTCTGCTCGTCGTCAGCCACACCTCAGAATGTCGGGCTCAGGCAGCCTCAGGGGACGCAGAGAGCGCAGACGCAGAACAGGCACAGCGGAGTCTTGCAGACAAGATTCGCAAATCACTGGTCGTCGTTCGAGCGACGGATCGCGCGGGTGATGAATCCGGATTCGGAGCAGGCTTTGCGGTCGATCAGCCGGGGCTTATTGCTACCGCCAGGCATGTAATCGGTGATGGGCGTGAATTTGTGGTTGAGCTTCCCGATGGCAGTATTGCCCCGGTCCTTGAGATCTTTGCATCATCCAGCCAATTGGATCTGGCCATCGTGCGGATTGACAACACGTCGCTGCAACCGTTGCCGCTGTCGACGGACGAAGTTGTCAAAAATCGTCGTCTGATTGCCCTGGGACATCCGCGAGGCAAGCGGAATGAAATGGCCAGCGGTTCGTATTCAGGCAACTATGAAATTGACGGAATCGGAATGCTGGAACTGGCGATGCCCATCGAACCAGGCAACAGCGGCGGTCCGGTACTCACAACTGACGGTCAGGTCGTCGGATTGGTCACGATGAAATCAACTGTGAAGAACAGCGTTGGCTACGCTCTGTCTGCAAAACTTATTCGGCAAATGATCGACGATCCAAACCCTGTGCCGCTCGCTCGCTGGAAAACGATCGGCACGCTTGATGCTCGGCTCTGGAAGCCAGTGTTCGGAGCCGAATGGAAGCAGCGATCCGGCCGAATTATTGTGAGCGGTCCTGGTACGTCGTTTGGCGGTCGGACATTGTGCGTGCGTCAAAGCCCGTGTCCGGAGGTTCCGTTTGATCTGAAAGTGGACGCGAAATTGGGCGACGAACAAGGCGCTGCGGGGCTGATCTTTCATTCTGACGGTGGAGACCGGCACTATGGTTTTTATCCCAGCGCTGGAAATATGCGACTCACTTGCTTCGATGGCCCCGATGTCGGGTCATGGACAATCCTGCATAACGAACCACATGCTGCGTATCGATCTCAGGACTGGAACACTTTGATGGTGCGAATTCATGCGGATCATTTTGAATGCTTTCTTAATGGTGAAAAGGTAGTCGAATCGCGTGACAACGTCGTTCCGCATGGGGCGATTGGGCTAGCGGCTTTTCGAAGCACATCTGCAGAATTTCGGCGATTCCAGACTGGAGCGAACCTGCTTCCGATGCCGCTGGATGATGATGCTCAACTCGCATTGAGGGACATTGTCGCACGCGTCCGTCCGAATCGTCCATCTGGTCCGGACGCTGTCGTAGACCTGCTTCCATTCAGCGAACAGGCAGCGGACTCTTTATCCGCTGAAGCCGACAGAATGGAGGGCCGAGCGAAGCGTCTGCGACAACTGGCCGTCGAAGTCCATGAGTCTTCGCTTCGAGCACAGCTTGCCAAAGTACTCGGTCTGCCAGACACTGCGGGTGATGACAACGCTGATGGTGCGGGTCTCGATCACGGATCACTGCTACGAGCGGCGTTGTTGATCGCGCGGATGGACAATGCTGACGTCGATGTAGAGGCGTACGTTGATCGCGTTCAGCAAATGGCCGACGAGATTCGTGGTGTTCTGCCGGAAGGTGCCGACGAAGCCACGCGGCTTGCTGCCATGGACCGACATTTATTCGAAGAACTGGGCGTTCACGGAAGTCGATTTGAATACTACACCCGTGCCAACAGCTACATCAACGAAGTGATTGAAGACCGTGAGGGACTTCCGATCACGCTGTCAGTCCTTTACATCGACATCGGCCGCCGACTGAATCTGAGCATTCAGGGGATCGGTCTGCCGGGACACTTCGTCGTGCAATTCGTACCGAATGCTGCGCCGACAGATTCGCAGCTGATCGATCCTTTCGAACGCGGCAAGCGATTGTCAGAAGTCGATGTGGTTAATCGGCTTACCGAAATGCGCTATCCAAATCTGCCACAGTTTCGAGTTCCCCAAACGACCGTGCAAATCTGTGAACGCATGCTCGGCAACCTGCTGGGACTGGCAGAACAGGAAAAAGATGACGCCGCTGTCCTTCGGTATCTTGAGACGCTGGTGCTGCTTGTTCCGACTAGTCCCGAGTACCGCGCGAAACGCTTGGAGATTCGGGCTCGTACGGGCCGACTGACCAACGCCATCGATGACGCTGACTGGTTCTTGGAACATCAACCGGACGGTATTGACTTCGAACGCCTTCGCGCTCTACGAACGACTCTTGAAGCAGAACTGTCTCGTCAACAGGCAGAAGATGCCGGTGCTAACTGAAACCACGGATCAGACTGATCGGACCGAACCGACGGATGTCAGAACGGAACCGGCGTATGGCAAACCGGGTAAATTGCGACGACGCTGCCCGACGATCCGGATAATCCGCGCGTGGCGGGGGGCCGATTCGCTGGATCAACTTTGCCGGATATGACGATTCTTCGGAAAGCATGAATTGTGCGAGGCGATGCTCGTTGGGAGCAATGTTTCTCCCTGTTTGTCGTTCAGCAATTCCGTAAACATCCATGAATCACATTGCCGAACAGCCTGAACACTCTTCAATTGCCGCTCGGATGAGCGACATTGGTAGGTTGTTGGCTGGTTTCCTGCAGAACCGCCGAACTCGCTGCATTCTGAGTTGCGCGGCGATCGTAACGGCCTTTGTGACACTGAACGTGATTCCGGAATCCCTTGTCTCGGCAGCTCAACTGCGAGCTGATCCGGCTGACAATTCCGGGCTGATGATTGTGCCGCGCAGGGCAGACGTAAGCACAGGGATGATCCCGCCGTGGCAGACACCGGCCTCTGCGACCGTTCGCCAGGTGTCGTCGGAATCTGAAGGCCTTCATGGCCGTGTTGATCGATCTGTCTCTGCACCGTCCAAGGCTGTCTTGCGGCGTCCCGTTCCGCAAGTGCCGCCGCCGTATCGACCTGATGAAACACCAACTCCGAATATTCATTCGATGCCAGCGCATTCAAATGCTTCCGATGGCATGTCATCTTCCAACGCACCTCACTTTGATGCCCCTGCGCCTCGAATATCGCGTGGTGTCGCAGCGCCGCAGCCGAGTCGTGCAAATTTTGGCCACGCACCTGGAACATCGGACTTTCGGGCCACCACGGAGTGCGACGCTCCGGCGTGGATAAATCCGTATTATGATCGCACGGCACTAATGCCACAGGGCCGTGAAAACTCACCCACACCGGCCCCGTCTGTTGTGTTACCAATTGATTACATTGCCTGGTGGGATCCGCTGGTGCGTCAGAGCGCAGGGCTGGCTGCGAATACATTTCCAGTCGAAGTCTCAACGCTGGTGCAGCAGGCTTTGGCTCATGCGCCACAGGTTCAGGTACTGCAGGCCGATCCGGAAGTACAATATACCATTGCGCGTCAGGAGGAGGCGGCATTCGACTGGCGTGCATTCCTTGATGCAAAGTACAGCGACCTCAACGACCCGGTCGGAAACACGTTGACGACCGGCAATAATGACACCCGCTTTACCGACAACAAAGTGAATTCGCAGGGCGGCTTCAAACGTCGTACCGAATCTGGCGGTGAATTACAGATCGCGCAATCGCTTGGTCGCCAGTACAACAATTCGGTGTTTCTGCTGCCCAATCCGCAGGCCACATCGCGTCTGGAACTCAGCTTCCGGCAGCCATTGATGAATTCCGCAGGAACCGTCTATAACCAGAAGCATATTGTCCTGGCAGGCATCAATTCCAACATTGCCAGCGATGAAACTCTGCAGGAGCTTCAGACACATCTCTTTAGAGTCGCCGAAGCTTACTGGACACTGTATCGGGCGCGAGCTGAATTCTTTCAGCGTCAAAGACTTCTTCAGTCTGCTCAGAGCGTACTGCAGACACTGGAAGGCCGTAATCAGGTTGACGCAATCCCGCGTCAGATCCTGCGGGCGAAAGCTGCTGTGGCGCGAGCGGAATCGCGGATGCAACGCGCTGTCACTGATATCAGGAATGCCGAATCCCGGTTGCGACTTCTCGTGAATGATCCTTCAATGATTAACAGCGGGCCACTGGAGTTTACGCCCGCGGAATCACCCGCCTCAATGCCGTCTACGACCGGATTACGTGAAGCACTGGAAACATCGCTCGTCAATCGGCCGGACATTTCACGCGCGATTCGTCAGATGAGAGCGTCGAGTGTCCGGATCGGTGTCAGCAAAAACGAGCTTCTGCCGCGTCTTGATTTTCTTGTCACATCGTACGTGGCCGGACTGCAGGGTCGCGCGCAGCTTATCGACTCAATTGGCAATCAGTTCTCCGACGGTCGTCCCGGGTACACAGTCGGACTGGAATTCGAAGTGCCGCTGGGCAATCGAGCTGCAAAGGCGAAGATGGAACAGCGACAATGGGAACTCAAACGAGCCATCAGCGAGTTTCGTGTAACCGTAGAGACTTCATTGACGGAAGTAGAGATCGCAAATCGCGAAGTTGACACGGCGTATCGCGACATGCTGGGAAAATATCAGGCGATGCTCGCTGCACAGAACGAAATCGCCTATCTGCAGGATCGCTTCAATGCTCTGCCGCTGATCGAAGACTCTGGTATGTTGCTGCTGGAAGATCTGCTCGACGGTTACGAACGCCTGGCCGACGAAGAATCGGCCTTTGTGCAGGCTCAAACAAGCTACGCTCTTTCGATCATCCAGCTTCGGCGCACGAACGGAACGCTGATGCGGTCACGTCACGATGCTCCGAAACTAGATCCTGACGAATCGGAATGGATGACGGCCCGCGCCGAACAGACGGCCGAAGAGACCGAAGAACGTGCCACGCGAACAGCGAGTTCCAGAAGATCAGAACCGGTCGATGATCAAGGTCGTCCGCCTGCGGCATGGTCACAGCCGCTCGGACCGCGTTTTGGGAAATCTGGTTCAGTGCATGAGCCGACTCAGCAGGCATCGGTTGTGAAGGCTCCTGTCCGACCTGCGTCATTTGGCGGCCATTCGTTTGGGAATTAATTGTCGGGTTATGAAACTCCCACTTCGGGGATTGCTCTATTTCGTCACTTCGCCGTTTGACTCTCTGAGTCGAGCGTAACAAATTTCGACTCAGAGAGTCAAGCTGCCATGTCCGATTCCACACTGACAACAAAACGCCCTCAATCCAGGGCAACACTGCATCCTGCAGCGTTGAATAGATTCTCTCAAACGACTTCAGCACAGCTGATTCCCCATGTTCGCGCATTGTCGGAATCACTGCAGTCTGCGTCCGAAGCACAGTTGCGGAATGAGGTGGATCTTATCCGCCGCGAAATGGCGCGAGGTCAATCGCCGAGCGAACCGCATGTGCTGATCTCAGGACTAGCGCTTGCTGCTGAAGCTCTGCGGCGCACTGTGAGCGTGACTCTGTACGACGTGCAGTTACTGGCCACAATTGCGATGGCACGAAACTGTATTGCTCAGATGCAGACAGGTGAAGGCAAGACCTTTGTGGCGTTGACGGCTGCGCTGCATCTGTCATTCATCGGTCGTGGAGTTCATGTCATCACGTCGAACGTCTACCTCGCTGAGCGTGACCATAATCTTGCGACAAAGGCAGCATGTTTGCTGGGCGCCTCTGTTGCTCTGCTGCCCGAACGAGTTGATGCAGCGAAGAAAGCTCCGAGCTATGATGCTGATGTCACGTATGGCACAGCTCATGAATTCGGGCTCGATTATCTGCGTGATCAATTGACACTGCGACAGCAATCCCGACTGCGACCTGATGAAAAGCTTCTGGGCAGCCTTCGGCACGATGCCACCTCGCGCCGCATCACAATGCAGCGTGGACTGGCGTATGCTGTCGTCGATGACGCTGATAGTGTGTTAATTGACGCCGCCGGATCCCCGCTGGTACTCAGTTTTGGCTCCAACGACCGGGCACCGGATGCAGATGTTCATTTGACCGCGAAAGCACTGGCAGAAGTTCTCCAGCCGGATGTTGAGTTCGTGGTGGAGCCGTCAAGCGGTCGAGTCGCTCTGACGGAATCCGGCGTGCAACGCTGTCACGCGGATGATGTAGCGATCCCGGTGCTGCAACTTGTGAGACCCTGGACCGAGTACGTGCAACAGGCATTGCGTGCGAAAGTTCTGTTTCGACGCGGCGTGCATTACGTGATAAGGAAAGATGAAGTGCAGATTGTCGATGAAACGACAGAAAAAATCTTTGAAGATCGTTCGTCGCAGGACGGTTTGCATCAGGCAATAGAAGCGTCACAGGATTTGCCGATCACTGCCGAAAAACAATCCGTCGCGCAAGTCACCAGGCAAAGGTTTTTCAGACTCTATGAGAATCTTTCCGGTGTGACGGGTACGGCAACCGGATGCGAACAGGAATTGAGTGATTTTTACAATCTGACGGTCGAAGAAATCCCGTTGCGTGTGCCGTCGCAGCGCGTCGTGCTGCCGACGCGATTTTTCGTGAGCAAAGCGGCGAAGATTCACGCGATCGCTCAGGATGTCATACTTGTGCAGCAACTGGGACGGGCGGTGTTGATCGGAACACGGTCAATTCCTGATAGCGAAGCGCTGGCGGATAGGCTGGCTTCACTCAACATCGAGTGTCAACTGCTGAATGGACTTCAGGACGCAGCTGAGGCTGATATGATCAGCCGTGCCGGACATCCGCGAAGCGTCACCATCGCAACAAATCTTGCCGGGCGCGGAACTAATATTCATCTGGATCCTGAAGTGCGGGCGAACGGCGGGCTGCATGTGATTGTCGCCGAGTACCAGAAGTCTTCGCGTATGGACCGACAGCTGATCGCACGTTGTGCGCGTCAGGGAGACCCCGGGTCGGCTCAAATGTACGCGTCGGCCGAGGATATTTTGATCGCTCTGCATGGCCCGTGGCTGGTAGAATCGCTGCAGCGGGAAGCGGAAGCAAACGGCGAAGTCGATGCGGATTTTTCTTCGCAGTTGAGACGCATTCAGGCATCGGCAGAACGACAACGGTACGAATCCCGTATCAACATGCTCCGCCGCGACATTGCCCGCAATTCGCTGCTGAAGCGTGTGAAATGAAGCAGCTTAGCAGGTCTTGTTGACAGATCCGGCGACGACGCTGGCGACGAGACCGCCGTGACACGAATATTGCCACTCTCGGCAGCCATGACCACGCGGGACTTCCGGAATGCGACAGGACCGGATTATGTCAATGGGCCATGCGCCAAACTGTTACTTCTTGTTTGAATTCATCCTCAATTCGCCGTGAAAATTCAGCTTCCGACGTTAGAATCCGGAAGCGGTCGATGCCGTAATACTTGGATTCTGAGCATTGGGATCCTGAAATTGAGCGACAGAAGGAAGTGTGATGAAGATGGTGTGCAGGCACTATGTTTTCTGCGGCTCAACGCTGACACCGTCGGCCGCTCGCTGGGTGGCATGTTCCACATTCTTTCGGCTGGTGCTGATCGCACTCAGTACTGTTGTTGCCACCGAGACATCAGCCGACGAGCGTGATTTGACGGCAGCCGCGACTGCCACCGTGGATTTTGCACGTGATGTGCAGCCCCTGCTGAAAGAACACTGCTGGTCATGTCATGGTCCGAACAAGCAGGAATCCGGGCTGCGGCTGGATCGTCGCGATGCACTGCTGCAGGGCGGTGATCAGGGGCCCGCTGTCAAGGTCGGATCCAACGGCGAAAGTCGTCTGATCCATTACATCGCTGCCACGGACCCGGAGAAAGTCATGCCTCCGGAAGGTGATCGCCTGTCAGCCGCTGCGGTGTCTATTCTGCGAGCGTGGATCGATCAGGGATGTGACTGGCCAGAATCCCTGGCTGATGCAGATATTCGCGGCCGCCACTGGGCGTATCAGCCGCTGCAGCGAGTGGCACCTCCCGTGACCGAGGGCACGAGCTGGGTGAAAAATCCGATTGATCAGTTTATTCTGGAAAGGCAGCAGCAGCACCATCTAACGCCATCGCCGGAGGCCGATCGATATACACTGATTCGTCGCCTTTATCTGGATCTGCTGGGTCTGCCACCGAGCATCGAAGTCGTTGATGCATTCGTGGGGGATGCCAGACCGAATGCCTATGACCTTCTGGTCGATCGCCTGCTGGCTTCTTCACATTTTGGTGAACGCTGGGGACGCCACTGGCTGGATATGGCTCGTTACGCGGATTCAGATGGCTACGAGAAAGATAATCCTCGCCCGGACGCATTTTTGTGGCGAGACTGGGTCATCAACGCCATCAATGCGGATATGCCGTTTGATCAGTTCACCATCGAACAGCTGGCCGGCGATTTGTTGCCCGGAGCCACACATCAGCAGCAGCTCGCTACAGCATTTCATCGACAGACACTGACGAATACGGAGGGCGGGACGGATAAGGAGCAATGGCGAGTTGAATCCTGTTTTGACCGCACAGAAACCACCGGTGCGGTGTGGCTCGGACTGACCGTTGGATGCGCACGCTGTCATTCACATAAGTACGACGCGATTACTCAGAGAGAGTACTATCAGCTGTTTGCGATGTACAATAATGGCGACGAGCAGACGTTTGTGCTGCCGAAGTCGCCACAGGAAGTCGAAGCCTATGAAGCGGCGAAACCAAAACATGATGTCGCAGTCGCTCAGCTCACCACAAAGTTACAGGCCGAGCAGCAGAAGCTGCAGCCGGAATATGAAGTATGGCTCCTGAAGGCCAGAAATCAGATCGCAGCGGCGGTCGCCGGACAGGCTGCCGCGCCGGCCGATCCACCAGTTCCTGACAAGGTTCGTCAACTGCTGGAAGTGACTCCGGCTCAGCTGAACGACGAACAGCGTCAGCAGATTCTCGATCACTTCAGCACGCTGCAGCCGATCACCGCAGAGCTGGTGAAGTCACTGCAGGAACTGAAGAAGACAGAACCTGCAAAGCCTGAATGGACAGTCCGCAGCATTGCTCAGCGAACGGCAGATCCGCGTCAGACATTCGTCCTGCGACGCGGCGAATTTCTGGAACCGATCAAAGAAACGGTGATTCACCCGGGAGGACTTTCCACACTGCCACCTCTGCGAGCCCGGCACGAAGGGGACCTAGCAGATCGTCTGGATCTGGCACGCTGGCTGGTATCCCCCAATCATCCGCTGACACCGCGAGTCACCGTCAACCATATCTGGCGACAGCTGTTTGGTGCAGGGATTGTGCGGACGGCGAATGATTTTGGAGTCCGCGGTGATCCTCCCACCCATCCGGAGCTGCTGGACTGGCTGGCCAGTGAATTCATCGGTCGCCGTGGTGAAACGGATGATGTGCTGATCGTCGTTCCCTGGTCGCGAAAGGCACTGATCCGACTGATTGTGACCTCCGCAACGTACCGGCAGGCATCACACCATCGTCCTGAACTCCGAGAAGCCGATCCCGCGAACATCTGGCTGGCGCGACAGAATCGACTGCGAGTTGAAGGTGAGATCGTCCGCGATCTGAGTCTGTCTGTGGCGGGTTTGTTTTCGAATCGCATTGGCGGTCCGAGCGTTTATCCTCCACTGCCACCGGGCATCGCTGAACTGAGCTATTCCAACAACTTCAAATGGCAGGTGTCGGAAGGAGCAGATCGTTACCGTCGAGGCATGTATACATTTTTCAAGCGGACAGCGCCTCACCCCAATCTGACGATGTTCGACTGCCCGGACGCCAATCTGACCTGTGTGGAACGGCGAACGTCGAATACGCCACTGCAGGCACTGACGGTCCTGAACAACGAAACCTTTGTGGAAACTTCTCGTGCCTTCGCGAAGCGACTGCTGCAGGATTCTGCGGCCAGCGATACAGATCGGCTCACAAAGGCGTTTCGCCTGTGTGTCGCGCGAACGCCCGAGGAATACGAACTCCTTTCACTGGCAGAACTGCTGGAAAAATCGCGAAACTGGTACCACGATCACTCGGAGGCTGCCCTGCAGCTTGTATCGACGGACGGCACAGCGGAGGTCACTCCGGCAGAAAACGCAGCCTGGATCTCAACGGCCCGCATTCTGGTCAATCTGGACGAATTTATTACGCGAGAATAGTGGTTCGGGTTCTGCTGCCTTAACTGCTGCCTGAAGAAAGAATTTGGAACCATGAACTTTCGTGAACAGTTCGCCTCTCGTGCTCGACGTGACTTTCTGACGACTTCCGCCAGTGGACTGGGGTTGGCTGCATTAACATCAATGCTGAATGCCGACGGTCTGATGGCGCGGACGGACGCTGCGGAATCGGCAGTCGCTGCAGGCACTCCCATGGCCGTGCGCGCCCCGCACTTTGCCCCCAAAGCAAAGAACTGTATTTTCTTTTTTCAGGCCGGTGCTCCCTCTCAACTGGATCTGTTCGACCCAAAACCTCGTCTGAATGAGCTCAATGGTCAGCCACTGCCAAAGGAGATGGTCGAGAAAGTTCGCTTTGCCTTCATCCAGAAAGAATCTGCTGTCCTGCTGGGTTCGCCACGACGCTGGTCGAAGCATGGCGAGTGCGGCATGGATTTTTCAGACTTCCTGCCCAACATCGCCACCTGCGCGGACGACATCCTGATGGTACGTTCGATGGTGTCTGAGCAGTTCAATCATCATCCCGGCCAGTTGCTGCTGAGCTGCGGGCGTGCTTCGTTTGGTCTGCCGACGATCGGTAGCTGGCTGACGTATGGGCTGGGAACAGAGTCGCAGAACCTGCCCGGATATGTCGTGCTGAACAGCGGACGCGGATCCAGTGGAGGAGCGTCGCTCTGGTCCAGTGGCTTTTTGCCATCTCATTATGCAGGAGTGCTATTTCGCAATAAGGGCGAAGCGGTTCTGAATCTGGAGAACCCGGCTGGTCTGCCCGCAGAACTGCAGCGACAGGGGCTGGATACGTTGAAGGTGCTCAACGAAGGTCGCCTGGCCGAGATGCAGGATTCAGAGATTGCCAGTCGGATAGCCAGCTACGAACTGGCCTTTCGGATGCAGTCAGCCGCACCAGAACTCATCGATCTGAGCGGCGAGACTGCGGCGACACTGGACGCTTACGGCATCGATCGTCCGCAGCATCCTCAGGCTACGGGGCGCGGGAACTTTGACAATCCGCATCTGTCGTTTTCGCGCAACTGTCTGCATGCTCGGCGGATGGTGGAACGTGGCGTTCGATTTGTGAATGTGATTTACGAAGCGTGGGATCAGCACAGCAGTCTGGAAGGTGACCTGCGTTACAACACCTGGGTTGTGGACCAGCCGATTGCCGCGCTCATTCGCGATCTGAAACAGCGAGGACTGTTTGAGAGTACGCTGATTGTCTGGGGAGCGGAATTTGGACGAACTCCTCTGGGAGAGAATCGCGGGGGCCGAGACGCCAATACCGGTCGTGACCATCATCCGTTTGCATTTACCTTGTGGATGTGTGGCGGTGGGATCAAAGGCGGTCAGATCTATGGTGCCTCCGACGATATCGGCTGGGGGGTGGCCAAAGATCCGGTTCACATGAACGATCTGCAGGCTACGTTGCTGCATCTGTTCGGGCTCGATCACTTGAAACTGACACATCGTCATCAGGGCAGAGATTTTCGACTGACCGATGTGGCTGGTCATGTTGTTCAGCCATGGCTGGCGTAAGTTCTGTGGCAGCAGTGCATTGTTAACTGTAGGCCCGGGGGCAGGTTGGAATTCTCGCCGCCGCCGGGACACCGCAGGGTGATAAGCTCCTGGCCGCTGCTCGATATATTTTGACACGGCAGCAATCCATCAGGGCCGCTCGATAATTCATGTTTGCGTTTCGCGTGGGAAAACTATCGATGACCCAAAAAACCTTTGCGCCAGTGAGGATCGGCGTTATCGGGCTCGGTCGTTTCGGGCGGCTTCATTCATTGACGCTCGCCGAACTCGCAGAAGCCGAGCTGGTAGCCTTGGTAGCACGGAGGCGGGAAAGCCTCGATGCATTGGCTCAGGAGCTGCCGGGTGTGCGAGGCTGGACCAGTCTGACGCAGGCGATCGAGGAGTCCGACGCAGAGGCCTGGGTCGTGGCCTGCAGCACTTCGTCGCATGTGTCCGTGGCAAAGGCCCTGCTCGAAAAAGGAAAAACGGTGCTCCTCGAAAAGCCGATCGCGGACAACCTTATCGAGGCCCGGAGTCTTGCTTCACTCGTACGGCCGGACTCCGCAAATCTCATGATGGGGCACATCGTGTTGTTCAACAGTGAGTTCCAGCAATTGTGCAGTGTAGCGAGACAGAATGGACCGATCTCGTACATCGACTGTGTACGCCATCGCCCCGCCAGCATCGTCAGAGATTTCCCAGGCGAGAATCCATTGCATGCCGTGATGGTCCACGATCTCTATGCCGCGCAGGTGCTGCTCAATCGTGCCGAGCCGGATTATTTCAACTCGCAATACCATCGTACCGGAGGCGGTGACATTGACCTCGCTCTGGCGCAGCTCGGGTGGAGCTGCGGTGCTGTTGCGTCGTTCGCCGCCTCGTACCTGACTCCCTCTGGAATGCCGCCCCGAGGTTTCGACAGGACTGAAGTCTTCGGGGAAGGCTGGTCGGCTCGCATTTCAACGAATCCCAGACCAATCGAAGTCTGGCATTCACAGGCTTCTTGGCCTTTGGCGCTGGAGATCCGGACGGACCCGCCCAGCGGAATGATGGCGGAACAACTCCGCTGTTTTTGTCGCGTCGTGCGAGGGTTGCAGTCAGTGCCTATGGGAGCGACCTATGGGGATGCAATCCAAATCCAGAGCTGGATGGAAAAACTAAGTGAAAGTCCGCAGTCTCCAGGCCGAGTGATCCCACCGGATCTTCCACGTGCGCGTCGAAGCCGGCGCTGACAATGATCAGATCGGGATTAATTGAATCGGCGGCGAGTGTCAGCAGATTCTCAAAAGCCGACAGATAGTCGAGTCGGGAAATACCAAACTGCAGTGGCAGATTGAACGTCGTTCCCAGGCCGGAGCCGCTTCCGGTTTCAGAGCGACGGCCTGTCCCCGGATAAAACGGAAAACGATGAGCCGAAAAGAATCCAACTTGTTCGTCTTCATAGAAAACATCTTGGGTCCCATTGCCGTGATGCACGTCCCAGTCCACGACCAGCACGTGATCCAGACCAAGTCGCTGTACGGCGACTCGTGCGGCAATCGCTGCGTTCCCGAGCAGACAAAAACCCATCGGGCCGTCAGGGACCGCATGATGTCCAGGTGGTCGCACCAGACACAACGCATTGGAATCGACGCCATTGATGACTTTTGACACTGCATCCACGGCCGCGCCAGCCGCGAGAATCGCCACATCGGAGGACTCGGCACTCATCACCGTATCGACTTCAATTCGACCGCCGCCGGCCTTTGAAAACTCACGAATGCTGTTCAGATGACATTCCGAATGGACTCGCAAAATATCTTCATCTGCAGCCAGCACGGCATTCTGTTCCGAGCAACGCAGGAGCCAGCGTGCGTGAAGTCGGGGTCACTGAAATACAGATCATGTTTAAAGATCAGTTGACCTTTGGGGACAGATGCCGCGAGAGACGAAAGTTAACAACGACTGCCAGCCGACTGCGGCGATAATGCAGACAAACGGCATCACCGGAGCGCGCATGCGGGTGTCGGTCCAGTACACAGCATGCAGCAGCATGAATGAAAGCACGACCAGCCACAGGTCTGCGAGACTGTGGTGAGACGGAATGCATCCCTTGTTGTCGAGTGTCAGTAGATGGCGACATGCAGGAATCCCACGAACGGTCGCTGCAAACACACCGATCCCGATGAGCCCATACCAGACCGCAATCAACGCTGTGACAGGTTGCGGCATGCCATCGGGCAAGCCTGGCGTGATCGCGCAGAATCGGCGCAGCCGCAGCAGGCACGATTTGACAAAACTTATCGGATGAGCCTTCATCGCAGCAATGGCTTGCTGATAGTACCATGCATCCTGAGCTGGTTCATTGCCAGCGGGAATGCTTTGTGCCGCCGCATCAGCAATCATCCTCTTCTGCCATGCGTCCAGTTGTGGTCCGGGCCATGGAAACGGAATGTCGCCGTCAATCACGTCGCGATAAAAATCCGGATTGTTTCCCAGAGCGAGTGTGTAGCCGCCGTGCGTCGTCGCGGGAATGAACTTCCCAAATTGCACGGCATTTCGAATGATCCACGGCGAAATAGTAACGGCTGCGGCGACCATTGGAAGAATTGCAATCGCGACGTTTTTGCGGAAGTCTGAGGAACCATTCAAACAGAGCATCAGTCGCCGCAACACCAATATCGCGCACGACACGAGCAAAATTGGTCGCACCAGCGAACCGAGACCAAAAAGGATGCCTGACAGAATCAGCCAGCCAATCGCGTTCCTGCGAGTCTGGATGTTGCCTCCTGTGACCTTTAGTTCCTTCCCTTCTCCCCCGAGATCGGGGGAGAAGGTGGCCGCAGGCCGGATGAGGGGGTTGAGGGCATCGACAGCATTCAGAGCTACAACCGCTGCCGTCAGCATTGCCGCCGCAGGGACTTCGGTCATCGGCAGAATTGTGTAGCGAACCAGCAGTGGGTCGAATGCTGTGATCGCTGTGGCGATCATCGAAACACGCTGCGACAATTGAAGTTGTCGGCAAAGAACCCATGTCAGCCAGATGATAGCGATGCTGCACAAACCGTTGATGATGGCGACACAGGCCGCACTCGGCAGTCCAAACACCCGCAGCGCAGCCACCACGATTGGGTAAACTGGCGGACGAAATGCGGTGGGACGATGCGTAGACGGCCCGGAAAATCCTTCGCCATTGGCCACCATTTCCGCGTGTGCCAGATAACCATCGTTGTCGGCCGTCAGATGTGCGGGATAAATCCAGCCTCCGCCAAGTCGTACGGCGATCCCGAGAATCATCAGTATCATCAGGATCATCAGGACGGACGAAATTCGCATAGAATGGAGTCTAAGCAGACGAACGAGGGAACGGCAAATGACCGCAGTCGAGAAGGATCGGTCGATTCCGTTCGGCGTTACAAATCGCACAATCGCGCAAATCGGTCTGTTGCTTTTTGGCAACGTTCAGGAGAATGCAATCCGGTCCGGCTAAAGACGTCATTTGACGTACGCTGAATGCAGCAAACCGGGCTGGCGTTGTTGCTGTGCGAGGTTGCGTATGTTTTTTGAGTCTGCGTTGTGCCGGAGTGCCGTCCGTGAAAGAGTCGTTTGCGTATCTGATTGATCTCGTACTGCATCTGGATAAGCATCTATCGACGCTGTCCACTTCGCTCGGCAGTTGGCTGTATGTGATCCTGTTTGCGGTTGTTTTCTGCGAAACCGGATTGATCGTCACACCATTTCTTCCAGGCGACTCGCTGCTGTTTGCTGTCGGAGCACTCGTGGCGTTACCCGAAGCTGGGCTAAGTCTGCCGCTGATTTTCGTACTGCTGACCGTCGCTGCGATTCTGGGAGACGCCGTGAATTATCGAGTTGGCCGAATGATCGGCCCAAAAATCTTCCGAAGTGAAAAATCTTTGCTGCTTAATAAAAATTATCTGTTGAAGGCTCAGCGGTTCTACGAAAAACACGGCGGCAAGGCCATTTTCCTTGCACGCTTCGTTCCCATCGTACGCACATTTGCGCCTTTCGTCGCTGGCGCTGGCAAGATGAACTACTTTCGATTCTGGATGTTCAATGTCAGCGGAGCAATCATTTGGGTGGGAATGTTTCTGGTCGGTGGCTATCTGTTCGGGAATCTTGCGATCGTGAAAAGGTACTTCTCGCTCGTCATGCTGGGCATTATTGTTGTTTCGGTCCTGCCCATCGCCTTTGAATGGTGGAGAGACAGAAAACAGACAAAGACGGCGAACGCTTCCAATTCTTCCATCGTCTAAAGTCGCTTCATTGCATGGAAAGTCACGATGCCGCGAAGACTTGGTCGAAAATGTGGTTTCCAGGATCAATTCAGAGGAAAGAGACTCTGTTTGGGTGGCCACCCGCTCATTGAGGCGACTCCGGAGAATTGCCGATGTGATTCGTGCCGTCGATGCCATCGCGTCCATGGGACCGTCTGATCCATCATGGAAGTCAACGATGACCTGCTGGTCAACGTTTCTGTGCCAGGAAAATTCCGCTCACAGATCATTTCGCCTCAGGTGCGGCGTTGGGCGGTGGGTCTGAAGGAGTTGCGGGCTCGGGCGGGGTTGCCGGATCGGTAGCGTTGGTTTCCGGTGGGGGATCAGATTCGATCAGGGCTTCGGCTTCCTGCAGGAAACCTCTCAGTTCTGTATTACTAGACCAACGTGGTTCCTGGCTGAGCTGGCGCACCTGCTGCAGTTGTTCGCTGGCTCGATCGGTGTTGCCCAATTGCTGGTTAGTCATCGCCAGAAACACCAGATCGAACGCCAAAGACCCAGCGGACGCTGTGTTGTTCATTTGTTCCGATCGTGTCAACGTTGTGAGTGCGGAATGGTAGTCGCCGACGCGATACTGAGCGACGCCCAGCGTATTCAGGTAAAATCCTTCGTCGGGCTTTGATTCGACGACCGCCTGAATCTGACGCAATGCCTTTTCGTACTCCGTGCGCGTAGAGTCAGACTTGCGGACAGCACTCCACGACGCTTCGTTGAGTACTGTAGCCGTCGGACCGCTCATGACTTCTACAAGTTGCAACGCCTTCTCGCGGACGGGTTCCGTGATCGTCTGATCGGAACGGATTAGTTCTGACGCGGTGTCTTTCGTGAACTCTTGCTGCCAAGCCGCACGCACGACAGTTCCAGCCTGACGCGCGACTCTCTGCTCTGTGAACCATGGCCGTGCATCCCAAAGCTTTAAAGTCCCGTCAGCACTTCCACTGATGATCCGTTCCCCATCCGGGCTGAAACAAACGCTACGGACAGAACTCTTATGCTCCTTGAGTGTTAGAGTCTCTTGGGCGGTTTCCGCATCCCACAACTTTATCATTTTGTCGTCACTACCACTGACGATGCGCTTTCCATCAGGGCTAAAACTCGCAGACTTGACCCTGTCGGAGTGTCCGTTGAATGTGAGCATTTCCTGGCCGGTTTCCGCATTCCAAACCTTCAATGCCTCATCACCGCTGCCAGTGACGATTCGGGTTCCATCCAAGCTGTAACCCACGCTAGCGATTTCTTTTAAGTGGCCACACAGTGTGAGTAGTTCTCTGCCAGTTTGCACATCCCATACCTTTGCAGTTTTGTCAGCGCTCCCGCTGACGAGTTGTTTCCCGTTTGGGCTGAAACTGACAGTGTAGACCTTGTCCAGGTGCCCTCTGAGGGCGAGTATCTGCTGCCCGGTATCCGCATCCCACAATCTGATTGTCTTGTCCGCACTTGCACTGGCGATCCGTTTGCCATTCGGACTGACACAAACACAGCTCACCCAATCAGAGTGTCCATTGAGTGTGAGCGTTTCCTGACCAGTTTTCGCATTCCAAACTCTAACCGTCTTATCACCGCCTCCGCCGACGACCCGCGTTCCGTCTGGGCTGAATCCCACGAATTCGACACCTTCTGCGCATTCGTTAAGTGTGAGTGCCTCCAAGCCGGATTCGGCATCCCAAGCCTTCACCGTCTTGTCGCTGCTTCCGCTAACGATTCGCTTCCCGTCAGCGCTGAAACTCACGCTCTGAACAGAACCTTCGTGTCCAACTAGGGTGAGCGTGTCCTGCACGGCTTCTGCGTCCCACACGATAACCGTGTTGTCACGGCTGCCGCTGGCGATCCGCTGTCCATCCGGACTGAAGCTCAAGCCATGAATAAGATTTGTGTGCCCAATAAATGTGATGATTTCCTTGCCGGTTTCCGCATCCCACAATTTAACGGTTTTGTCCTTACTTACGCTGGCGATCCGTTTTCCGTTCGGGCTGAATCTAACGCCCCAAACGGCACCAGTGTGTCCCGTCATCGTGAGTTTTTCCTGCGCAGTTGCTGCATCCCAAACACTCAATGTGTGATCCTGACCCCCGCTGACGATTTGCCTGCTGTCAGCGCTAAAACTCACAGAGACGACACCGCGTTGATGCCCTTCAATTTCAAGCGTCTGCTGGCCGGTTACAGCATCCCATACCTTAACTGTTCTGGCGTCGCTTCCGCTGACAATCCGTTTGCCATCGGGACTAAAACTCACACTCCTAACTACTTCAGGATGTGCCTGGATTTTGAACAATTCGAGGCCGGTTACTGCATCCCACACTCTCACAGTCTGGTCCTGGCCTCCGCTGACGATTCGAGTGTTGTCCGGGCTGTATCCCACGCTCCAGACAGGTCCCGTATGACCGCTGAGTGTGAGCAATTCCTTGCCGTCGTTTGCATCCCATACTTGAACTGAACTGTCCCCACCGCTGCCTACGACCCGCTTTCCATCAGGGCTGAAATCAACGCTCCAGATCCAAGCTAACGCTCCCTCCAAATTGAGCAACTCTTTCCCTGATTCGGCGTCCCAGATCTTAACTTCACCCGGATCCTGGCTGTGAAACAATCCGCCCCCGGACACGATCCGTTTCCCGTCCGGACTGAAGTCCACACTATCAACGGATTGGGTGCATCCATGGAGCGTCAGCAGCTCGCTGTGGACCCGTCGATTCCAGTAGGCCCATTCGAACCCCTTCAAATCGTCTCGGCTCTTGTAATGTTCGATCACTTGCTTGAGGTCACCGATGTTTTTCTCTTCCCAATTACGCTCTGCCAGAAGCATATTTGCGTTGTACAAAGTTTTTTCCGCCGCGATTAGATTCTGTTGCGCGCTTTCTTTCTCAACCTCCGACTTTGCTTCTGCTGCCAGAGCCGCTGCTTCTGCCTCTCTCGCGTTTTTGGCTTCGCCAGTTGCCTGAATTTCCGCCTTGCTGGCCCGTAACCACATCGTCCCTGTTCCGATCAGTCCGGCTACCAGCAGCAGCAGGAATACCGTCCCTGACACGAACCCCGCCTTGTGTTTTCGGATTGCTTTCCGTAATCGATAGCCGGTCGATGGCGGACGCGCGGTGACCACGTCCCCATCCAGATAATTCTGTACATCGTTTGCCAGTGAACCGGCTCCGTCGTAACGCCGGTTGCGGTCTTTCTCCAGCGCCTTCAAGGCGATCCAGTCCAGTTCCCGCTTCAAAATTCCACTTAGGCGCCGCGGCTCAATCCGACGTTGATCTGAAATTCCGGTGATCGCTTCTCCGGAGTTACTCAAACGCCGGCTTGGACGCGGGGCCTCTTCGGTGAGTATCAACTGCAGTACTCGATGAAACGCTTCTTTGCGAATCCGATCTTGACCCAGAGGTGTTGAACCGGTCAGCAGCTCGTAAAGCAAGACTCCCAGTGAATACACGTCCGTGCGAGTGTCCAGACCCAGTTCGTTCATCTCTGCCTGCTCGGGACTCATGTATTCCAGCGTCCCGCACACCTGCCCAACTTCCGTGAACAGCGTCTTATCGGTCAGGCGAAGTTCGGACTCCAACGCTTTCGCCAGACCGAAGTCAATCACTTTGGCCACCGGTACCCCGTCACGCTGTGTCACCAGCACATTCGACGGTTTAATGTCGCGATGTATGACGCCCTTCTGGTGGGCGTGCTGCAACGCTCGACAGACCTGCACAAACAGCTTCAGACGATCTGGAATGCTCAGCTTTTCCCGATCACAGTATTTCGTGATCGGCATGCCCTGCACCAGTTCCATGGCAAAGTACGGTGTGCCGTCTTCCGTGATCCCGGCATCCAGTACCTTGGCGATGTTCTGATGATCCATCATCGCCAGCGCTTGGCGTTCGGCTTCAAACCGAGCCACTACCTGTTTGCTGTCCATGCCCGATTTGATCAGCTTCAACGCCACCCGCCGACGTAGGGGTTCGAGTTGATCGGCCATGTAGACCGTACCCATACCGCCTTCGCCAAGCTTCTGAAGCAGCTTATACGGACCGATCTGACGCGAGGATGATCTTTCTGGCGGTTTCGCTGCTGTTTTCGCTTGAGGTTCAAGCAACGTCGCGGCAGGCAGTGTTGCATCATGTTCCGAAAACTTTGTCTGAAGTGGACCGACCAGACTGCCTCGGAGCAAAGCGGCTTGATCGGGAAAACGCTTCGCGTACTCTTCCAGTGTGGGGAACTCGCCCTGTTTCAAACGGTGGTTCAGATCCAGCCTCACCAGCTCCAGCAGCAATCTGTTGTCTGCACCACCCGGCAGTGGTTCCAGAAAATCCTCAATCTGCGGTGCAGAACCGGAAATCCATGCAGCCTCGAAGCGATCGCAGATTGCGTCCACCTGAAGAGACAGGGAATGATCAGCATTGTGCGTCTGGTCGTCGGAAGTCATGGGCTCACCGGATATGACAACGAGAGTCGTGCTGCTCCCCATTCATGGGCTGCCAGCATAACTGCGGCAGACCAATTCGAAAAGCACTGACTCTGCCTGAATCTATGTATCTGCACGGCCTCCTAAAAATCAGCGTTGTCGACGTCGATCGCGACCTTTGTTGATTGGCCGCACAGGGCGGTCGGTGGCGGCTCCGGTACTTGGCTTGCGCTTCGCTGGTTTGCGGGATGCACTGCCTGCAGCTTTGGGTTTCAATGCGGGCGGTCGAGACGGCTTTGGACGTACCGAATTTGGTCTGGGGGACGGATGCGTTCTGGACGTCGCCTTCGTTTTGGCGGTCGGTGTCGCAGGTTCTGCTTCGGTCGGTGCAGCGCGTTTTCGGTCTCCGCGTGTCTGTCCGGTACGATAGCCAAACTTTTGCTTGCTTCCCTGGCTGTGTGAACCGGATTGAGACGATTCGCCATGAGCGATGAATTGGCGAAGCTGACGGATTTCAAACGATGAAAGTTCACGATGACGGCCAGGCGGCAGACTTCCCAGTTTCAGCGGCCCAAAGGCAATGCGTTCGAGCGCCAGTACCTTGTGGCCAACGCGGGCCATCAAGCGACGAATCTCGCGGTTCTTTCCCTCCTGCAGTTCCAGTTCCAGAATCGTGCTGCGGCCACGACGTTTGAAAACGCGTACACTTCGGAAACGAAAAAATCCTTCGGCAAAGTACATGCCCTCGCGAAGCTGATGCAGGATATCGGGTTGAGGAAAACCGGCGACCAGACAGCGATAGCGGCGAATGACTTCGAAGCGAGGGTGAGCCAGTTGCTGTGCAAGGTCCCCGTCATTCGTGACCAGCAACATTCCTTCGGTGCTTTCGTCCAGACGGCCGACTGTGAATAGCCGCTGATCGATTACAGGAACCAGATCGATGGCTCGTGGTCTTCCTTGCGGATCTGAATTGGTACACAGAAAACCGCGTGGCTTGTTGATCAGAAAATAACGAAAACGCGGTGGCCGTAATCGCTCAGCATCCAGCCTGATGTCCTGAGTCTTCGGATCGATTCCCCGCGCTGGATCGGTGATGACTTCACCATCAACCGTGACTCGTCCTGTGCGGATGTATTCTTCGCAGTTGCGTCGTGAATCGACACCCGCCATCGCAAGGAACTTCTGCAGTCGCATCTGATCCGGAGATTTTTCGGTTTCTTCGGTCGCGTCGTCTACCATCGCAACTGGCGCAGACCGAACGCCGCGAGATTCCGGTACGTTGAAGGCCGGACGAGTACGTTTTGCCGATGCCCGCGGGCCTCGAGCTGGTTTCACCTTCGGTCCCTTCGACGTACCGCGACCTGCACGTTCGACTGGCTTGCCTTTGGCTGGCTTGCCTTTGGCTGGCGTACGTTTCTTCTTGTCTGTGCCGGATTGAGGGCGACGAGGAGGCATGGTTTCACGATCCAGAGTGTTCTGTCTGAGGCCGGCAGGGATCCTGCGAGCTGTTTTAACTGCGAGAGTATACTCATCCAGCGACCAGGTTGGTCCAGAGATTGACGTTTTGCTTCGCATTCTCGCGTGCGACTCAATCGGAAAAAGCGGCATAGACAGAAAAGTGGAGTTTGGCACTTTTCGGACGATAACGGCGGAGCAGGCCGTTTTCTGAGGACAGGGTGTTCATTTTGTCGTTTCGAAGGTTAGCATTCGACAAGATTGACCTGATTTTGCGATACTGGGCAGAGCCACAGCCATTTTTCGGCGACAAATTTCCTGCCGCCGGGTTTAAGCTAGGGCGTTCGTTGAGTTCAACATCCCCGAATAGGGTACGATATCCATCATGATGACACCATTCAAAGTAGTTGCCACGATCATCGTTCTCATTTTGCTCTCTTCCACCGCCAGCGCTCAGCCCGACAATGCTGGGGGCGAAAACACTGGTTCTTCCGCGACCGGACAAACCGGGGTCGCCGGCAGCGGATTGTCGGGGCAAAGTAGTTTTGCCGGAACGGTGCCGGGGGAATCCACTGCGACATCGAATGCGGCAGAGTCCTTTATCGGGGCGAATGCAACACAGGGATTTGTCGGCGGTGCCAGGCAGGCGACAAATCAGCAGGGAAGTGATCGCCAGTTCCAGGCGATACAAAATGATCAGTCACAGCAGATTACTTCACAGCAAACCGGAACGCCTCGTGAAATCAGATCAACTTTGCGAGTCGGTTTCGCATTTCCAACGGCCTCGCAATCCCAAATGATCGGACGCTTGGCAGACGCTAACGTCGCATCGCTGACCCGCTTTACGCCCAGTCGTCCTGAGCTGGCGGGAATCGACGTCGAGATGAGTTCTGGTGGAGTGGCCATACTGACTGGTTCCGCAACTACCCTGGAAACAAGCCGCCTTGCGGCAAACCTGATACGTCTGCAGCCAGGAGTGCGTAAGGTGAAGAATCAGATTGTTGTGTCGGTGAATTGATGGCAGACAAAGGAAGAAAGCAACATCGTTCGCAGCACGGCAAGAAGGTACGGGTCGATCTGCGCCGCAACAAGCAGGTTCGCACGCGACAGCAGAATCTGACCGACGAGCTTCTCAACGATCAGGAATCCGCGGCTGACGTCAGTCACTCGGAACGTGTCACCGGACGTGGCGATCTGTCTCGACGCAGAACGCTGGTGGGTATTTCGTCGCAGGGAAATCAGCTGCTTCGCGTGGTCGTTGAGGACGGGCTGCGACGCGGGCGAGTCACCAGTTTTATCGGGCTGCACATTATGGTGCGGGACGATGCCGACCAGAAGGAATTTTCCTGTTCTGTTCGCGGCGTACTGAAATCGATGGCCCGCGATTCCCGCAACGTCGTCGTTACGGGCGACCGAGTTCTCTTTCGACACGAAGGCGATACGAATCAGGGCGTTATTGAACGAGTCGAACCACGTCACGGCCTGCTTTCACGCGGGAGCCAAGGCCGCGAACATATTCTGGTCGCTAATATTGACCAAGTGCTGATTGTGGGCACTGCCGCAGACCCGGACTTCAAGCCGCAGCTCATCGATCGCTTTTTGGTCAGCGCCGAACGCCTCAACATCGAACCGATCATCTGTATTAACAAGATAGACCTGGTCGATCCGAGTACACACCTGCAACATGTGCGAACCTATGGTCGGATTGGATACAATGTTGTCCTGACGTGTGCGATGGACGGACGCGGAATTGATCAGCTTCGGCATCTGTTGAAGAATCGTCAGACAGCCGTGAGCGGCCAAAGTGGCGTCGGAAAATCATCGCTGCTCAACTGTGTCGATCAGGAACTTGGGCTTCAAACTGCCGACGTGAGCGACTGGACTCGCAAGGGAACTCATACCACCCGCCGCGCACGACTCGTGCCACTGTCGTTCGGCGGCTGGGTCTGCGATACGCCTGGCATTCGGCAGTTTGAGTTGTGGGATATTTCGCTGGAAGAAGTCGATGGCTATTACATCGAATTCCGACCCTTCATTTCCTGCTGTCGGTTTCAGGATTGTACTCATACCCATGAAGACGGCTGCGGCGTGAAAGAAGCGGTGTCCCAGCAACTCATCTCAACCGCCCGCTACAACAGCTACCTTCGCCTGCGGGAAGAGGACGTCTGGGTCTGGAAAAATCCCGCCCGTGGTCATGCGAAGTAAGGCAAGGTCCGGAGACCGATCAATGAAAGTTCTCTTTGTTGGGGAGACTTTCTGGAAAAGTCTGCGTAAACCTGGCAAAATTGGATTTTTCAACACCATGCCGGAGGACTTCGGTCTGCGGAATTGAAAAAGTGTTGTTAGAATGCGATGTTTGGGCAAACATTCGCTAATGATTCGATCCCTTACGTTGCCGAGTGGCATGGACCCTCGCCTCCCCCGATACAATATTTGGAGCAATGACATGAAAAGACTGCTGATTCTGCTCACCATGATCTCCACTGGCGGCATGGTCGCAGAAGCTGGTCACCGTTCCCGTCATGTGACTGCGAACTCGAATTGTTGCCAGACCCCAAATAGCAATTCCCAGCCGTCGGATGGTGGCACCGCCCAGCGCGGCACGAATACCTGCAGATCAACACGGTGGTATAAAGCAAAGGACGGCACATTTCGCGAAATGATGCCTTACATGGATGCACTCAGCCGCGCTGAAGATGCCGACGATATGGAGATTCAACTCAAGGGCGTGCAGGAGCAGCTGGAAACGGCGAACGCCAGTATCGAAACAGTTCAGGCTGATACGGTAAAACTGAAGGCCGAACTGGAAAGTCAGATTGCTGCACTAAAACAGCAGTTGGAATCCGAACTTCAGGCCATCGCCGCTCAGAAAGAACGCGGCGATAAGGCCGAAGCGGCCCACAAACAGTGTATTGAGCAGATCGCCGGTCTTAGGGACAACAGCAAGAAGTCGGAAGAATCGCTCAAGGCCGCTCAGGGTGAACTTAATAAAACCACGGAAGAACGCGACAGCCTCAAGACAGCTCGAGCCGAGCTGGAACAGAAGTTGTCCGACGTGACAGCTGCAAAGATCGCGGCCGAAGAAGCCACGAAGGTCAGTCAGCAGGAATTGGAAAAGCTGAAACACGACGCTGCGGAAGCAAAGAAGTCCGCAGTTGAATCAGATGCGAAATCAGACGACGCTCCTAAACCTGGCGAGGAAAAACCAGCCACTGACGGAACTGCAGCGCCCGGTGCAGAAGTTCCAAACAACTGACCCGTCTGTCAATCGACTGGATTGCGAATGCTCAAAGGCTCCGCCGGATCACAGATCCTGCGGGGCTTTTCATACTTGAGCGGAATGCCTGCGCTGCCGATCGCCTGAGCAAAGTTTCCCGGCGTTTTCGCGTTTTCGCGGCCGGTTGAAATCCGCAGTTGTCCGTTGAACACAGTCGGCGTACACTGCCCAGCCGCCGGCCTGTCGGCTGAACCTGTGAAATGATTCGGAGCTGTTTCCGAGATCGTTTTGAGAATGTCCGTCATATTGATCAGGCTGATCGTGTCATGGCAATACTGCTCACGGCGGATTCTTCGAAAGACTTTTGATATGAAACACGTTCTGTCGGCCTTGGTCGTAAATCAACCCGGCGTGCTGGCGCACATTTCCGGTATGTTGGCATCCCGTGCGTACAACATTGACAGCCTTGCAGTCGGTGCCACGGAAAATCCTGATTTTTCCCGCATCACGTTTGTGGTCAATGGTGACGAAAAAACGCTGGATCAGGTTCGCAAGCAGCTGGGCAAGATCGTCACGGTTGTCAAAGTGCAGGACTTTTCTGGTTCCGACTTTGTCGAACGCGACCTGATGTTGATTAAGGTCAGCACGGAAAACGGCCGGCGCGGAGAGATTCGCGAGCTGGTCGATATCTTCCGTGGCCGCATCGTCGATGTCGGTGCGACGCATGTGATGATCGAGATCTCCGGTCGCGAAAACAAGATCGAAGCCTTCATCGAACGTATGCGGGAGTTTGGGATTCTGGAAATGGTCCGCACCGGCCGTATCGCCATGTTGCGTGATCGCACGATTACCGAAGATGCCGTATCCGACGAACTTAACAAAGCCGCCTCGGCATCTGCAATGTAGTGCAAGATCATGCGCAGGCCGACTGGCGTGCGAGGCGACCGGCGTCCCAGGCAGTTGTTTCGGCCTGTTGCACTCGACCTTTATGCACAACTACGACAGCACATCCTTCAGGACGACGCCATGCACGTCGGTCAGACGCATGTCGCGGCCGCTGAAGCGGTAGGTGAGTTGTTCGTGATTAATTCCCATCAGGTGGAGCATCGTGGCGTGCAGGTCATGGATTTCGGCTTTGTGTTCGACGGCCTTGTATCCGAATTCGTCGGTGGCTCCGTAGATCGTACCACCGCGAATTCCTGCACCCGCCATCCACATTGAAAACCCATATTGATTATGGTCGCGACCGTCATTGCCCTGAGCGAACGGCGTGCGGCCAAATTCACCGGACCAAACCACCAATGTTCGTTCCAACAGTCCACGCTGCTTGAGATCTGCCAGCAGGCCAGCGATCGGTTTATCGACCGTCTTCGCATTCTTAGTGTGCCCATCCACAAGGTTGGAATGCTGGTCCCAACGATCACCGTTGCCACCGGGGCATGTCAGTTCGATAAAACGAACGCCCCGTTCGACCAGTCGTCGCGCCAAGAGGCACTGCTTTCCAAATGTGGTCGTGTTTGGGAACTCATCAAAGATGCCGTACATCTCCTGAGTCTCCCGCGTCTCTTCAGTCAGATTCATCAGATCGGGCACGGCCAGTTGCATCCTCGCCGCGAGTTCATAATTTCGTATCGCCGATTCCACCTGATCGTCGTGTCCGAATCGTTCCGAGGCCTGCTGGTCCAGCTGCCGAATGAGTGCCAGTTTTCTTTTTTGAAGTTCGTCGTTCGGTTCGCGGCGAGTCACATCGGCCACCGGAGGATCGCTGATGCGAAACACGGACGCCTGATAACTTGCAGGCAGAAATCCACTGCCAAAATTGTCCAGTCCACCGGGCGGAATCAGACCTCCATTGAGCACCACAAAATGCGGGAGATCCTGGCACTCAGTCCCCAGACCGTAACCGAACCATGCACCCATTGAAGGACGACCCTGCAGGCCGGAGCCGGTGTGCAGAAAGTAGTTTGCGTTCGTGTGTTCAGGGAAATTCGATGTCATCGACCGAATCACGGCGAGGCTATCGACATGCTGTGCCGTGTGCGGGAACAGATCACTCACCGGAATTCCGCTGTCGCCATACTGTTGGAATTTCCACGGACTGGCGAGCGTATTGCCGATGTTATTGAACTGAGTCGGTTCGATCTTTGTCGGGAACGGCTTCCCGTTCCATTCGTCCAGACGAGGCTTCGGATCGAATGAATCGACCTGCGACACGCCGCCATCCATATACAAGAAGATGACACTGAGTGCCTTCGGATCGAAATGCGTCGGCTTAGGTGCCATACCATCAGCAGAACTCTGGTTCGCTGATTCCGATCCACCGGCAGCACCCGACGACAACAAATGCGCCATCGCCAGGGAGCCGAATCCACAGGCGAGGTTCTGCAGAAGTTCGCGGCGATTTTGAGCAGCAGGACGAAATCGTCGGCAGTGCGTGCTGTGCATAGCGGATCAGCGGAATCGTGAGTGGGAGAATTCAACGGCAATACTGTAGCAAATACCTGCGGCAATCGACTTCCCGCCGTCAGTGATTCGAAAAATTTGTCGCCGTGACAGGCAATCTATCCGCATTTTCACACGCGATGTGACAAATCGACTCAGCTTGAGTCTCACACTGGGTATTCGTTGGCAGCCGTCTTTTGCTCAAGCGATCGCCATAAGTACCACGACGCAATCGTGCGAAAGGGTCGCCATTTTTCGGCGTGTTGCTCGAGCTCCGCGCGGGACGGTTTTCCCGGCAACTCATAAAGCGTTCGAATCGCGTTCCTCAGACCAAGGTCATCCGGGGCGAACACGTCAATCCGGCCGAGGGAAAACATCAGAAACATCTGGGCCGTCCAGCGTCCGATGCCCTTGACTTGAATAAGCTCCGCGATGGCGTTTTCGTCCGACTCCTTCGCTATGCGGCGAAAATTGATGGTGCCATCCAGCGTACAGGACGTTAGATGCCGCAGATATGCTTGTTTCTGGCGCGAGATGCCAACCGACTGCATCTGGCTGTCAGCCAGTGCATCGATGTTCTTCGCCGTCAGTTTTCCGGAAGGCAGCAAAGCCTGTAACCGGCCGCGAATCGTCCGCGCTGCAGCGACTGAGATCTGCTGTGAAAGGATTGATCGCACCAGAATCTCGTATCCACCAGGATCAGGCTTCAGCCTGAACGGCCCGACGGTTCGCATGACTCCAGCCAGTATCGGGTCGTTCCTGCTGAGGACTCGCAGGCCATTGCGGACATCGGTTGGTTCAAAGGCCATCGTTTACACTCGAACTATGAATAATTACGAGATCAAGCGTCGGCGAGCGCTTTCAGCGCATCGATCACCTGCTGGTCGTGGCCATCGACAGACACTTTTTTCCACACCTTTGCAACGGCACCGCTGCCATCAATGAGGAACGTCGAACGCTGAATTCCCATTGAAACTTTGCCGTACATGTTTTTCTCACGCCAGGCACCGTATTTCTCCGCAATCTTGTGATCAGTGTCTGCCAGCAGAGGAAAATTCAGGCTGAACTTCTCGGAGAATTTTTTGTGACTTGCATCGTCATCAGCACTCACGCCGAGGACAACCGCGCCCAGCTTTTTGATTTCAGCCAATCGATCGCGAAACGCGCAGGCTTCCTTTGTACAGCCTGGCGTGTCGTCTTTCGGATAGAAATAAAGAACAACTGCCTTCCCTTTCAGCTCAGACAGTTTGACGGTCGTGCCGTCTGTCGCCCTCAGAGAAAACGCGGGTGCTTTTGCGTGTGGTTCGATCCAGTCTGCCATTGATGGACTTTCTTTCAAAATACGATTGATTGAAAAAAGAGCGAGCACTGTATTACGCGACGTACAGGAGGTGTTCACTTTCCCGGTTTAGCTGAACATCAGCAATCGAGTTGCAGTATCAAATGCCGATTTCTCGGCGCACGAAAAAAGCCAGACGCGCAAATGAAACCAAACACGGCAAAACCGCATTCGTAGTTTCACTTGCGCCTCTGGCTTTTCAGGACGTGAACTGAATCAGCGATCAGAATCGGAAGGAATTTCGGACTCTGGCCTTTTGATCGCGACATCCGCAATCTCCTTGCGAAGTACGCGGACGTCAGACGGAGCTTCGATTGAAAGACGTACACGCCCGCCACGCACCTTAGTAACCGTAACGCGGATGCCTCCGGCGATCTGAATCGACTCTCCAATTCTCCGACTGAGAACAAGCATCTTGCAGGTTCCTTTCCAAATTTAAACGACGCTCCCACGGTGCTGGGCAGACCTTTCATCCGTGTGACCCTAAGTGAAACACACCACTCGGACAGTCTGCCAGCGGCAGTTGTTCGACAATACGGAGCGAATCTCATGCTAACTACGGCAAAAACCGCAGAATTCAGACATGAATACGCCTTCACAGAGACCAGTTTCTGGAATTTTCTTTAGAAACATCTTAAGAACTAGAGTGATTCTCGGAAATTCAATCGTCGCGAATCGCGTAGGTTTCTAAGCCATCTGACGCCAATTTGCTTCCAGGACGGAGAGGCCGCGAAGATCGGTTCGGATTAGACGCTGCCCGTTGTTGCACTTTCAGGCAGTGTGTCAAAATTTTGCGTGGGCATAAAATTAACACCATCAGCCGTCTGCCAAAAAGACGGGTGCCGGTTGACAGCCGCCGCGTAAGATTGTGAATCATAAGTTGTAAACCCTTTTGTCTAATCATGTTGCGTCTCACAAATTTCATGCGGCACAGGGTTTGCAATCGGCGAAGCCATTCCTGAAGACTCTGCCACTCTGTGCAACGATTGGAACAGATCGCGTACTTTTTGGCCTGAAGTGAACCATAATAACTGCGTTGAAAGTTTGAGGAGAAGCCGTGGCTAAGTTGCTGACGTTTGACGAAGAGGCGCGTAAGAGCCTGCTGTCCGGCGTGTCGAAATTGTCCAGAGCAGTCGCCAGCACCTTGGGGCCTCGCGGTCGCAATGCCGTGTTGGACAAGGGTTGGGGCGCACCAAAAGTGACAAAGGACGGGGTGACCGTCGCTGAAGATATTGAACTGGAAGATCCGTTCGAGAACGTTGCTGTCCAGTTAGTGAAAGAGGCTGCCAGCAAGACGAACGACGTGGCTGGCGATGGAACGACCACAGCAACTGTACTTTCCGAGGCGCTCTTCCGTTCGGCGCTGAAGTATATCGCTGCGGGTGCGGATGCGATGGCGTTAAGCCGCGGTGCAAACAAGGCCGTTGCGGCTGTCGTTGAAGCCCTAGGTAAAATGTCGAAGCCCGTCAAAGCGACTGACCGCGAATCCATTGCCAAGGTTGCGGCAATTGCTGGCAACAACAACGCAGAGATCGGTGAGATTCTTGCCGACGCTTTGATGAAGGTTGGCAAGGATGGGGTGATCACTGTCGAAGAAGGCCGCCACGTCACTACCGAAGTGGAACTGGTCGAAGGCATGCAGTTTGATCGAGGATATCTGTCTCCTCATTTCATTACGAACGATGACGAGCAGGAGGTCGTATTCGACAACTGCCGTATCCTGCTTCATGAAGAGAAGATCTCCAGTGCCAAGCAGATGGTGCCACTCTTGGAAGCAATTTCCAAGGGCGGAGTGCCGCTGCTGATTATCGCTGAGGACGTCGAAGGTGAAGCGCTGGCGACGCTGGTTGTCAACAAGATGCGGGGTATTGTTAAGGTTGCTGCGGTTAAGGCTCCTGGTTACGGAGACCGTCGCAAAGCGATGATGGAAGACATTGCTGTGCTCACCGGCGGCAAGGCGTTCTTTAAGGATCTTGGGATCAAGCTGGAGAATGTGCAGCTTTCTGATCTCGGCAAGGCCAAGCGAATTCGCATTGACGCCAACAAGACGATTATCGTCGAAGGTGGCGGCAAGAAGGCCGACATTACCGGTCGCGTCGATCAGATCCGCCGCGAGATTGATGGTACGGACAGTGAATATGATCGCGAGAAGCTGCAGGAACGTCTGGCCAAACTGGCAGGCGGCGTAGCTCAGATCAATGTCGGAGCAGCGACTGAAACTGAGATGAAGGAGCGCAAGGATCTGATCGACGATGCTCTTGCGGCCACGCGAGCAGCTATCGAAGAAGGGATCGTTCCTGGTGGCGGTGTCGCATTGCTGCGATGTGCTTCTGCCTTGGACGGACTGTCATTGAAGAACGATGAAGAGTACGGCGTTCAGCTGGTTCGGGGCGTGCTGGAAATGCCGCTCCGGATGATTGCTGAAAACGCTGGGCTCGATGGCGCTATGGTTGCTAACCGCGTCAAGAAAGAGAAGAAGGTCAACTACGGCTACGACGCTCTGAACGACAAGTACGGCGATATGCTGGCCTTCGGTGTCATTGATCCGACAAAGGTTGTCAGAACGTCTCTTCAGAACGCGATGAGCGTTGCGACTCTGCTGATGACGACCGACTGTATTGTCGTGAATGAGCCAAAGAAGGCCGAAGACGAACACCATGACGATCATCACCACGATGGCGGTGGTGGTATGGGCGGCATGGGCATGGGCGGCATGGGAGGCATGGGCGGGATGGGTGGCATGCCAGGAATGATGTAGTCTCGGGCTTGTCCTTGGTCTTTTGTTCATCTGCCGTTATCAGGCATTGTCTTGTCTGAATTCATTTTACATAACACTCCGAGTCAAACTCGGAATTCACGGAGCTTACTCGAATGAAAATTAATCCACTTGATGACCGTGTTGTAGTTCGTCCAAACGAAGCTGAAGAGACCACGGCCGGCGGGATCGTGTTGCCGGATGCTGCCAAAGAAAAGCAACAGCGTGGCACTGTGATCGCTGTTGGGCCAGGCCGCATGCTGGATAGCGGTGAGCGATCACCGATCAGCGTCAAAGTTGGCGATCAGGTTCTGTTTGGAAAGTACGGCGGAACAGAAGTTGAAGTAGATGGCGAAGAAGTCAAGATCCTTCGCGAGAGCGATATTCTGGCGAAGCTTGTGTAATTTTCCATGACAGCTCAGGCAGGATGTTCGTGTACGGGCGTCCTGTCTTTAGCTAAAGTTTTTAAAAACTTCACCTCGCATACATCCCAAATCATTGCAGCGTCTGAACCGCTGAAGGAGCCTTAGTAGTGGCAAAACAACTCTTGTTTGACGATCGAGCCCGACTCAAGCTGCAGCGCGGTGTGGAGACACTGGCAAAAGCAGTGGCAGTGACGATGGGGCCAACGGGTCGCAACGTGATTATCGACAAAAGCTTCGGTAACCCGGTGGTGACCAAAGACGGTGTGACCGTCAGTAAGGAAGTAGAGCTCGAGGATCCCTACGAGCATATGGGAGCTAAGCTGGTCAACGAAGTGGCCAGTAAGACCAGTGATATTGCTGGCGACGGGACGACCACAGCAACGGTGCTGACTCGATCCATTTACGGCGAAGGCCTTCGCAGCATTTCTCTGGGTGCCAATCCGACCGTCGTGCGAAAAGGCATTGAACGGGCTGTTGATGCCGCTCTGAAAAGCCTTGAGAAGCAGGCCAAACCAGTTGAGTCGAAGCAGCAGATCGCGCAGGTCGGTTCGATTTCCGCGAATAACGACAAGGCGATTGGCGACATGATCGCTAACGCGATGGAGCGCGTTGGTCGCGATGGTGTGATTACAGTCGAAGAAGGCAAGGGTAACAGCACGACTCTAGAATTTTCCGAAGGCATGCAGTTCGATAAGGGCTATATTAGTCCTTATTTTGTGACTCAGGCTGAAGACATGAAGTGCGTACTGGAGGACTGCCTGATTCTTCTGTTTGAAAAGAAGATCAGCAGTTTGCGTGAGTTCGTTCCGTTGCTGGAAAAGGTGGCTCGATCCGGCAAACAGTTGCTCATCATTGCAGAGGACATCGATGGCGAAGCGTTGACGGCACTGGTTGTCAACAAGCTTCGCGGTATTCTAAAGATTTGTGCCGTGAAGGCACCGGGCTTCGGTGATCGTCGCAAGTCAATGCTGGGCGACATGGCCGTTCTTACTGGCGGCACTCTGATTTCCGAAGACCTCGGAATCAAGCTCGAGTCAGTTGAACTGGCTCAAATGGGCAGTGCTCGTCGCGTCGAAGTCACTAAAGATGACTGCACAATCATCGAAGGTGCCGGCAAGCCAGCCGTCATTAAAACGCGCGTGCAGCAGATTCGTGATCATATTGAGAAGACCGACAGCGATTATGACCGCGAAAAATTCCAGGAGCGTCTGGCCAAGTTGACTGGTGGCGTGGCTGTTATTTCTGTTGGTGCATCGACCGAGACAGAGATGAAACAGACAAAAGCCCGCATGGAAGACGCACTGCACGCAACTCGTGCGGCTGTGGAAGAGGGCATTTTGCCCGGCGGTGGCGTAGCATTGCTGCGTGCCATCGACGCGGTCAAAAAAGTCGAAGCCGACGGTGACGAGGCGATCGGCGTGGGTATTATTGTCCGCGCTCTCGAAGCACCAGCTCGCACAATTGCCACTAACTGTGGCAAGGACGGGGCCGTTATCGTTGATGAGATTCGTCAGCTCAAGGGGCCAATGGGCTACGATGCTGCGAAGGATGAATATGTAGACATGTTTGCCGCTGGAATTCTGGACCCAGCCAAAGTTGTGCGAAGCGCTCTGTCGAACGCAGCGTCGATTGCGGGACTAATGCTGACGACTCAGGTTCTGGTGACAAAAATTGACGACGCAGATGGCGGCAAAAAGACTGCATCGGAAGGCGTCGTTCGCTAATGATGTAAAGCAGGCTCATGGGAGGTCCGCTGGAACTGCGTGATGCCTTGTGATCCTGATCTTGAATCTGCGGGGCACCAGCAATGGTGTCCCGCGTTCGTTTGTAGAGATAACCCTAAATACACATCTGGCGTCGTTTCTGAGGGCATCCTTTTGCTGTTCAGGCCAGTGACTCACACATTTCTCTCTGGTTTCTGATGATGACAAGTCGGCGTTGCTACTACGAAATTCTCGGCGTGGCCCGAGTTGCGTCGTCCGAGGAACTAAAAAAGGCGTACAAGAAGCTGGCCTTGAAGTTTCATCCGGACCGCAACCCAGACAACGAAGACGCAATCAATTCGTTTAAGGAAGCGGCCGAGGCCTTCGAAGTTCTCAGCGATACCGACAAGCGTGCCCGCTACGACCGTCTGGGGCATGCGGGTGTTCGCGGAGCCGCGGGTGGTGCCGGCTTCCAGGATGTTAACGATATCTTCGGCGCGTTTGGTGATTTGTTCGAAGGTTTTGGTTTTCAGTTCGGCAGCGGAAGTGGCGGTGGCTCTCGTGGAAGTCGTCGTGCAGGGGCGTCGCGAGGCGAATCGCTGCAGACAAAAATTCGCATTGACTTAACCGAAGCATTTCATGGCTGTAAACGGGAACTTCGCATCTCACGGCACGAGGCCTGCGACACCTGCCAGGGTTCAGGCTGCAAGTCGGGAACTTCGCCGATAAAATGTTCCACCTGCGGCGGGCATGGTCAGGTGATTCAGGCTCAGGGATTCTTCAAATTTCAGACAACATGCCCGGCGTGCAAAGGTCGCGGGACCGTGGTAAAGAACTCCTGTCAATCATGCAACGGCCAGGGCCGGATGCTGAAGGAAGTGACACGGGAGATTTCAATTCCCGCAGGAATCGATGCGGGAATGCAAATGTGTCTTCGCGGCGAAGGTGAAGCCGGACTCAACGGTGGCCCGCGCGGCGATCTGTTCGTTGATGTTGATGTCAAGAAACATGCCCTCTTTCAGCGCGAAGGACAGGATCTTATGTACCGGCTGCCGATCACGTTTGGTCAGGCAGCACTGGGTGCGGAAATTGAGATTCCGACGCTGAAAGGTCCTGAGACATTAAAAATAAAACCGGGGACGCAGCCGGGCGAAGTAAATCGACTACGGGGACTCGGAATGCCGGATCCACGCGGCGGAAACGGACGACCAGGTGATCTGCTGGTCGAAATTCAGGTCGAGGTGCCGCGAAATCTATCCACGGAGCAGGAAGAACTGCTGCGCGAACTCTCCGATCTCGACCACAAAGACGTGATGCCTCACAGCAAATCGTTCTTCAAAAAAGTGAAACAGTTCTTTTCGGGGCAGGAAGAGATAGAAGAATAAGGTTTATTCATGACACAGGCAGAACCAAACTTAAATAACCCTCAACAATCAGCCTCGGCATCCGGCGAATCGGCCGCTGATGCATTGGCACAGGATTCAGGGTCTCCGCTCGTCAAAGCCGAGATGCAGTCAAAGATTGATGACCTGCAGTTACGCATCATCCGGATGCAGGCCGATACGGAGAATTTTCGTCGTCGAATTCAGCGAGAACAGGATGATGCCCGTAAATTCGAATCACTGCGACTTCTGCGTGACATGCTTCCCGGACTCGATGGACTCAATCGCGCCATCAGCAGTGCGGACCAGACGGGCGATATGCAGACGCTGCTCGACGGTATTAAGATGGTGGCTCAGCAGTTTCGTGACACTCTTAAAGCTCACGCGGCGGAACCGATTGACGCACTCGGAAAACCATTTGACCCCAATCTGCACGAAGCACTGACTCAGATTCCATCCGCTGAACACGAACCGATGACGGTTCTGCAGGTTGTGGAAATGGGTTACCGGCTGCATGATCGGGTTGTCAGGCCAACACGAGTGATTGTCTCCTGTGCTGCGCCAGAGGCGTAGTCGAGTGTGTTTGTATGAACGAACTGGCGAC
>CANJQC010000050.1 GCA_947476295.1 Planctomycetaceae bacterium
CGGTCGCCGCCTGAAACAAACCGGTGCCCGCTGGAAAGTCCGCCGAGTCAACCGCATGGCGGGGCTTTGCTCCATCATGTACAGCGATCTCTGGAAAACCTACTGGAACGCCGCATAAGACACTTCACCGAAATCCGCGACTGCACCCTAGGTGACCGTACAAAGCCCGTGGCAAGTGAGCTTCAAGTAGGGATCGACTACCATGTCGGTGGTTCGCGACAATTCTGCACGGCGAGGCGTCTCGGGATCGACTGGTCCCATCTGTGTCTCCTGTACAATGGCCTTGTCAGGAAAAGGAACAGGAACAGGAACAGGAACAGAGGCATCGGAAGGCATATCGCGGCGACCTCAATCCAAAGCGGAGCGTGTCTGTAAATCATAAGCAGCGTCGATTTTTTTACCAACTGCTCCGAAAACTCTAGAAACTTTAGAAGTTTATCTCCCCACTGCCGCTTCCCGATTGCCAGTTCTCGCCCCTCTGATGGGAGTGTCAGGATCGGACCACCAGATCTCAGATCAACTCGCGAATCGGCTCGCCTTCGTTCAAAATGTGAATCGGGCGGCCTGTATAATCCTGGAATGTTTGTCGGCGATCGATTCCCAAGTGTCGATAGACCGTCGCGAGCAGGTCTTTGGGTGTGTAAGGGCGTTCGGTGGGATATTCGGCTTTCGAATTTGTCGCGCCCACAACTTGACCCATTTTCAGATTGCCACCGGAGACCAGTGCCGTGTACGCCTGCGGCCAGTGGTCACGTCCAGTGCCGTGGCTGTTATGGCTCAGACGCGGCGTGCGACCGAATTCGCCCATGACCACGACCATGATGCGGCGATCGAGTCCCCGCTGGTAAATATCTTCAATCAACGCGGACAACGATTGGTCCAAGTACGGTAGTCGTGTGCGCATGAAGTCGCCGAAATGCCCTGGACGACCGGCATTCATAACATGGTCGTCCCAGTTGGTGAATTCCTGCCCGGATTTCGGTGTATCGACGTAAAGCGAAATTACGGCCGTGCCCGCTTCGGCCAGCCGTCGGGCTAACAGGCAGCCCTGGCCCCAGATGTTGCGCCCGTAGCGGTCGCGCAGCGTGTCGTTCTCTTTGCTGATATCAAACGCCGCCGCCGTTTCCGGGCTGGTCAACATCCGAAACGCCAGTTCGCGGAACTTGTCGTTGGCGAGCAACGGGCTCTGCCGATCGACGTCGCGACGAAACGTGTCGAGTTGACCAAGCAATGCGCGACGGTCATCCAGGCCGCTGTCGTTTCTTCCCGCCACAACGTTCAATTGCGGTGGCTTGTAGTTCTTACTGGATGGATCGCCGATTTCAAACGGAGCGTGATGGGAACCGACGTACCGTGGCAGCGTCATGTACAGCTTGCTGGGAATCGCGACGTATGGCGGAATTGCACGCGCGTTCATGCCGCGAATTCGACTGGCGACTGAGCCCACATCAGGATGGTCACTTTTGGAAGTCGATGTCGGGTCCGGCTTGACGGGTGTCTTGCCAGTGAGAACTTCGATCCCGCCGTCACTGTGGCTGCTCATCTCGTGATGCAGCGACCGCACCAGCGAGAACTTGTCGGCCAGTCTGGCCTGCAACGGAAACATTTCGCAAATATCCATGCCGGGCACGCTGGTTGCGATCGGCGAAAATACGCTGCGATATTCACGGGGCGCGCGGGGTTTTAAATCATACGTTTCCAGCTGTGACGGACCGCCATGACAATACAGCAGGATGACTGATGTTTCGGGGTGCGTGTCGCCAGTCGCAGCGCGCTGCGCGAGTACGTCCGTCAGCGAAAGGCCACCCAGGGTCAGTGAGCCAAGTTGGAGGAATTCACGGCGGGGAATCGAACCGGGGCAACGTTCGACCGACATCGCGGACTCCACAGGTGCCAAGACGCTGTTCTCGAACTCACCGTCCTGCAACCGGCGGCGTCCGATGATCCTAAGTCTACCTGATGCATGGTCACGATGAAACACAACCAGCTCAGAATGAGTGCAACGACAAGCGAAGTGGGAGTCCACAGGGTTTCAGCCGGCCGATTGCAGCCAAGCATGCCGACCGAGGATCATTGAGCCGCTTCGCCCTTGTGTCGCCCCTTTTACAGGCCTAACTCATCGGAATGAATCGGCGGACCAGCGATGCGGGGGCGATGAGCATGATGACCAGCACGGCGTGTTTGACGTCGCCGGTGAGTCCGAAGACCATAAGTCCATCGAGAAAGATGATGCACAACAACATAAGTCCCACCGTGCGCTGGATACGAACTGGCTGTGGATTGCCGACGACGATGGCAGCCCGCATGAGGATGTTCAGGCCAAGAATGAGAAGTGCCATCTGGCTGCCGGCAATGGCTCTCTCCGCGCCAGAACCTGTCACCAGCCATGCGTCCAGGCCGATGCCGCAGAGCATAATTCCGACTCCTGTGAGCAAGCCTGTGGAACTGCTCTTACCCGCTTCGTTCTTCGCAAACACCGTGACGCCGATGATGTAGATCCCGAGCCCTGCCGCGACTGTCATCGGAGTCGTCTGCCAGACGGATGTGATTGTGGTGGCCGCACTCGCACCGAGCATCAGGTTGAGGAATCGGCATGTACCCATTCCCAGCGGCGCAGCCATGGTGGATTTTAGATAGCCATCGTACAGCAGCACGGCGGCGACAATGAGTGCTGCGATCAACAGACTTCCCATGCCAACTGCCGCAGCACAACCAACGCCGATGATCAGCAGCAGTGAACCGAAGATCGCTGCCGCTCTGCGCGAAATGCGTCCGGAAGGAATCGGACGTTCCGGACGTTCGACGGCATCGAGTCCGGCATCGAAGACATCGTTCAGAACCATGCCGCCCAGATACAACCCCGCACTGGAAATCAGCAGTAACCAGAGATCAGTTTCTTGCCGAAGTTCCGCAGGCGTCAGTTTGTGAGTGATCAGATATCCGCACAGGATGTTGGACAGAGCTGTGAAGACCGTGGGAAACCGCATGAGCTGCAGCCATGTGAGTGGCGTGGCTTTGGGTGCAGGCGGTTGAATCTGTTCGGGGAGGTTCACGGAGGGTTGTGGTTTCTAAGGTTTCAGGATTGTATAGCAACTGCTCTGGCGAGTGGCATGCGTTAGCTTGCCGGTACGATGCAACTTGACGAATTTTTGTTGAGTACTCAGGAATCGCAGTTGTACCGGTGGGCTGACGCCAAACCGCTCGCCTGAAACAATTTGCTATGGCTTCAACTTCCACTGTTCATCAAAGAAATCGGCGGCGATGACTTTGCCGGGCCAGACGTTGTTGGGTGGCGTGTTGAGATCGATCACGGCCCAGTCGGGAAGCATTGGCACCTGACGGGCGTTGTTAAGATACGCATAGTCGCGGAAAGTGAAGGTGCTGTTGAGCACCACGTAGCGGTTCAGGTTCAGCGGGTTTGGATGAATCAGAATCGGAGCGTGGTTCTTTGCATCGTAAGACTTCTCGCCCACGGTGATCTTGTCGTCCGCCCACTGGATCGGCAGCTTATCGGCGATCTTTGCCATCGCGCTGTTGGATCTGGGGTCTCCCCAGAGAATCAGATTGGCTGACTGAATCAGTTCGTCGGTGACATCGACGTCATTCACAACTCGTGCATCGCCTCGAAAATGGCGTCGCCAGTGTTCGATGGCTCGAGTCAATTCAGCATCCGCCCACTTGCCGACGGCTTCATTGGCGGCTGTTCCGGTGGGGCGAACGAAGACGAAGGAATCCATGAAAGCATCGTCGATCGGGCCCTGGAGGTTGTGGCGTTTGTGAAGACTGCTGTCTGGTGTGGCGAATTCCTCCCAGTTTCGCTGGGCGTCCATGTGAAATGTCGCTTGAAAGGATCCATCACTGAGTGGATGAAGTTCTAATGCTTCATTTCCCCCATTTATGGGCTCGCCGTCGTCTCCCAACGAGTTGATAAGAACGACTAGCTCGCTTTGAGGTGAAAGTGTCCCTGCTGGGAGTTGGATCGTAAAATCATTGATATTAGGGAAAATCGCAACAGTGAGCACACTCGCTGTGGGTAGTGGTTCGTCCAACGATGCGTACAAAGTTGCTGGTGCCCAATGCTCACCAAGTGCATTTACTGTCACCCAATCCGCTTTGTTGTATCTGAGGGAATACGTCGTGAAGCAGAAAGCGCGATATGAGCGTCGGCCGTGCGTTGCCAATTCGTTGAGACTGGCGTCGATGACATGTTTCGACTCTGCATCGTACCTGTGTCCCATGCCTTTGCCGATGATGTGCCGCAGTCGGATTACGAGCCCCTCCCCCATTGCCTTCTCCATAACATCCGCCGCCTGCTTCTGTGAATCATTCTCGCCGCTGTATGCAATCGTCGGGCAGTGAGTCAGATTCAAGGCCCATTTGTCGCAGTCATAGAGATTCCACAATTTCTGTTCCCAAGGTGTCGGTTTGAGTTCCTCCTTCTGAAACACTTTCAGGAACTGAGGCGTCTCAGAAAACCCTGCTCCCGGATTTGCCGCGAACCAGCGGTCGGCGTAATGTGTCGCGAATTGCCAGCAGGCAGCGCCACCCATCGAGAAACCTCGGACGCTGATGCGGTCTTCGTCGATGCGGTAACGCTTCTGAACATCTTCGAGAGCTTCCAGCACGTCGATTTCACCAGCGAATTTGAAAGCGTTACAGTAGCGGCCATAGGGATGCAGCATGATCGTGTGATCCGGGATGAACTCGCCGGGGTTCTTCATGCGATCCCACAGGAAATTCACTTCGCTCAGCTTTTCACCTCGACCATGAAACCAGATGTCGCAGCGAGTCGGCACACTGTGATCGATGGCATACGTTGGCGGAATCACCAGGCCATATGGCTGCACGGTGTTGTCGATGCGGCTGATGTAGCCTCGCACGACAAGACCCTTCTGAGTGATCCATTCCGGCTTGCCAGCGAGTAACTGATCGGCGCGCGTGAGACCTTCCTTCAGCAGCGCATCGGCTTTGTCGAATTCCCTTGCGTCGAAGAATTCATTGTAGTCCAGAGCACACCGGACGGCTCGCTCGAAGATCATCACGTCGGGCAGCAGGGCTTTCGCGGATTCGTCACTGCCGGAACTCAACTGGGCGATCTTCTTCTGTAGATCAGCGAGCGAGGATCGGATCGATGCCGCTCGATCCTCGGGCACGACAATGCCCAGTTCCGGAATGCGACGCACATTGTCGGGATTATTGTCCTGTTGCCCATCGGCATTTGCCGGTGCTGTCACGAAGAACAACGAGGCCATGACCAACACGCGGTTCAGGATTGAGCAAAGTTTCCGCAACACAGGACGGCTCCACAAAGCAACAAACAGGGACTGTTGTGGCTGAGTATGAAGACCACAGTGCCGATGTCAAATGCTCCGGCGCAACAAAAAACCATCGGACAATCCCGAAGGTTTGTCCGATGGTTATCTTTTTTACTCGACGTGGTCAGATCGCCGAGGCTCCAGTTGGTTTCTCAGGCCAACTGCTTTCGGCGGCTCACAAGGGTCCGAATACGTTCGGCGAGCAGAGCTGCGTCGAACGGCTTACGGAAGGTCTCGCTAAACACCGAACGGTCAAAGCCGGATGCGTTGTCATCGTCGCTCAACAGACCAATCAGAACGGTATCGTGGAATTCTGCATTCTTACGAAGGTTCTGAGCAATCATCAGAGCTTCTTCACGCCCCATGACAAAGTCCACCACCACACAATCGGGGTGAATGGATTCTGCCTGGATTCCAGCTTCAAAGCCACTGGCAGCTATTTCGATCTTAAAGTCGTCGTTGGAAATCATCTCATTCAGACTCGAACGAGTCATCAGATCTGAACCAACAAGCAAAATCTTGCCCATTGCTTCGTCTTCCAGCTCGCCGAGAGGCATTCCGTGTTCCTTCAGGAAACGGATCAGATGTTCGCGAGGTATGCGTCTATCTTGTGAGCCAGGAATTCGATAGCCTCGAAGTCGTCCGGAATCGAACCACTTTGAGACAGTACGCGGGGCAACTTTACAGATCTTGGCTACCTGACCAGTAGTGAAGATCGTCTTCATGGGCGGGCTCTCCAATCAGTTCTCACTGCACCATCCGGAATCCCGTCCTAGGAATCCGAATCGTCATCACCCTGATGTTTTGCTCTGGTTGAATTCCTTAAAGGAAATTCATCTTCGTGACAGCCAAAACAGAACGCGGGTCCAGAATGATGACAGGGGTCGTTTTTTTGGATTGCGTGCGGAGCAATCCCGTGCCTGCACAAGGCACTGGGGCGCAATTCACTCTGTACCACCAAATTAATGATGGACAGCGACCTTATCCGGACATCCCTGCCGTTACGGTCAGACGCTGAATTGCCCCCCGGCGAATCAGCCCATTGTACTTCCTGGCCTCCCCATGGTGTTCACACCGAAGTGTGTTCACCGCCACAACAGGATGACGATCGCCTGCCTTATGTTCGTCGTTTCGATGGGAGCGACTTTAGGATCTTTGACAGACCTGCAGTAACTGCCTAGAAGAATATGCACACCGCCTGCACCGATTAAGCGTCGGAGACACTGTGTTTGTCTTCGGCTTTCAGTTTTCAGGAATCGCAGGAGTGACATTGGGAAGGACCGAGCCTCCGGTCCTGCCCGCTGTGCGTTCTAACTACACACTGAAAACTACACACTGAAATGATCGGCTATGCCGCTCGGGTCTTCTTTGCCGCCGCTACGAAATTTCCTTGTTCATCGACGTCTTCAAATCGCAGCGACAGGCGGCTGGAGATTCCGGATTCTTCCATCGTGACACCATATAAGACGTCCGTCACAGCCATCGTGGGCTTGCGGTGTGTAATCATGATAAACTGTGTGTCATGCTGGAATTCCCGCAGTACGTTGACGAACCGCCCAATGTTGCCGTCGTCTAGGGCGGCATCGACTTCGTCTAGGATACAGAACGGACTAGTGCGACTCTTGAAGATCGACAACAACAATGCCACAGCCGTCAGTGTTTTCTCACCCCCACTTAATAAGGAGATGCTGCGAAGCTCTTTCCCCGGCGGACGCGCAACAACGTCGATCGAACATTCCAGCACATCGTCCGGATCCTCCAGTATTAGATCTGCTTCGCCGCCACCGAACAGCTTGCGGAACAGCTCCCTGAAAAATCCACGAATCGTTTCAAACGATTCCAGAAACATGCGGCGGCTTTCAACATTGATCCGTCGCACGATGTCACTCAGGGCATCACGAGCGGCCTCAAGGTCCGTCAACTGCGTATTCAATCGCTGAAATCGGGTCTCTAGGTCGATCAGATTATCTAGGCTTTCCGTACCGACATTGCCTATTTTTCGAAGCTGCCGCCGAAGGCGTTCAACACGTCGATCGATCTCGGTTCGAATTTCTGTATATTGGGGAGGATCGATGATGACTCTCTGATGTGACTCATCAAAAATTGGAATATCTCCAGTTGCGGTGAGCGACGCCCTCTTCTGAAGCTGATCGGACTCTGCCTCACTTTCATTATCACTGCTTCCTGCGCTGGTGTCTCGCTGCAGCCAGATGGCAACAGCTGAGCGACCGGATTCAACCGCTTCGCGCACTTCGATTTGAAATTCGTCACGGATACGCTCGGCGGTTGTGGTCAGTTGATGGTCGATGCTCCGCACCTGAATTTCGGTCTCATGGTGTCGCAATTCATGCTGGCGGCAGACGTCGCGGATCTGAGTCTCCACTGACGATGCACCGTTTCGATGGACACGCAATCGGTTGCGAGCACTCGCGCGGCTATGAACATCCGTGGCAAGTTTTTCATCGGTCACGCACAATTCGGCAACTTCCGCTGACGCATTGAGTCTCGCAATAAGCAGATCGCGTTGACGCTCCGCAGCAGCGGTCAGTCGTCGATCAGCTTCCTGGTGTTGCAATTGCCGCTGTTCATGATCTTCGCGGACACGTTCGACTGCTTCCTGAAGTCCCAGCAGGCGTTCTTCCGAACGTGTAAGTTCCAGACTGACGGCATTGCGATCCCGATCGATGGCATCGAGCTCGTGCTGCCGGGCGATTTGTCCGTCGGTGAGTTCGGCGATATGCTCCTGCCGCTGAAGCAACAGGGCCTCACCCAACTGATGCTGCTGTTGAGCATTTTTAATCTGTGCGACCAGATCCCCGATTTCATCGGCCAGTTCTTGTTCCTGTGCTGTCAGCAGGCCGGCCCGTCTCTGAGTTTCGTTCAACTGCCGCCGCTGCTCAACCACCACGTGTTCTGATGTCCGTAGCTTACTCACATGTTCGTTTACCTTCGAACGAGTTTGTGTCAACTGGTCATCAGTAGATACGATGTTCTGACTCAACGAACGCAGCATCAGTTCGCGCTGAGCGATTTCGTGTTCCAGCCGATGCAGTTCGTTTCGCAGACGACGCAGTTCGCTTTTGCGCGACAGCAGCGCCGATTCATTTCGCACTGTCCCAGCGAACAAGGTGCCGTCGCTTTCGATTAGTTCCCCTTGCAGCGTGACGAACCGACAGTGGCCTTCGGTGAGCGAGTGCAGACGCAAAGCATCAGCGAGCGTTTCAACGACCCATGTGTCGGCCAACAAATGACTTGCCAGCGTAGACATGGATTGCGGAGGCCGAGCGAGTCCGTCGGCGCGCCCAATGACGCCTGTCTGTCCGAACAGCACTGGCGGAGCAATATCGCCTTGGGAAAATACGGATCGAATCACAGGACTTTCGGCACGCGGATCGACCCACGTCACCTGCATGGGATCAGAGGAACCTGGGGCAGCCAGCATTCTCTCGATCGAATCTATGCCGGAGCGCGAGGACGGTTTCTCGCGCCCCCACCACGAATCGGCCTGCCGCGAGGCGTTGGGTTCGGTGTCGGCACCATCGGCCCACATGTCATTATCACTGCGTCGCAGACTGCGACGAAGCTCTGACAGATCACCGTTTGCGACATCGGTGTTTTCGATTGAAATGAAACCAACGCGGTCTGTGATACGACATCGCCCGGAATTCAAATACTCAATTAGCGGCTTTATCTGAGTCACAACCAGCAACTGAGCGCGTCCCGACAACGCCACTTCCAGTAACGCGGCATTTTCCATATCGACATCCAGCAGGTCAGCGACACTGCCGCAGATCCGATTCCACGGCTCAGAATCTGCTTCCTCGGCCCGCCGCAGAATTTCCCGAACACCAATTCCAAAACCTTCCTGACGATCTTCCAGATCTTCCAATACAGCTCGGCGCGCCACTTGCGCGCTGCGGTGTTCTCGAAGTTCAGCCAGAGACTGCTGCGACTGACTGCGTTCGGTCACCATCTGTTCGCGACTTCGGATCAGACTGTCGGCATCGTTTTCAACCTGCTGAAGAGCCCGCTGAACCTGGATCCATGATTCCTCGAGATCCGGCATCTTCGTCTGCAACTCCCCAATCTCGTCGTTTAAGAGTGCAGATTGTTCCTCCAGTGTGTCGCGTCGCTGCTGCGCAGACTGATGCAGATTGCGAAGATTGCTGAGTGTCGAAGTGGCCTCAGAATTCAGCCGCACCTGCTGCATGAGTTCATGTCTTGCAACTTCGATGCTGTCTCGCGATTCTGCCAACGCCTGCTGCAGTGTCGTGACCTGATCATCTCCCGAAATCATCGTGGCCCGACGACGATCAAATGCCGCCCGTTCTTGTGTGAGTACAGAAGCCAGATGTGCTTCTTCCGCTTCCGCCTCCGCCACCCGATTCTTCATTAGATTCTGCTGGCGGATTAGACGCTGCAAGTCCGACTTCAGTTCTTCCTCGCGCGCTGCATGATGGCGAACCGTCGATTCCAGGCTGGCAATCCGGCTGCGAAGATCACTTCGCTGCCGTTCGACTGCTCGCAGCTGATCATCGACTTCTGCCAATGCGGCATCGGCTGCAGTGACCTGTGATTCTGCTTCTGCCTGTTTTTGGCCTAGTTCCAGCAGCGTGGCTGCGGATTCCTGCATCTGTGCCTGCAGCAGATCGCGTTGAGTCGACTCACGACGAAAGTCGTCAGCGGCCAGCCCAACCCACAACTGTTCGAGTTCCGTGGAAACCGATCGATAACGCGACGCCCGCTGGGCTTGAGTCCGCACGGTGCTTACCTGCGTTTCGACTTCCTCGACAAGATCGGAAAGCCGGACAAGGTTCTGTTCCACTCTTTCAAGCCGCTTGAGCGCCTCCGTTCGTTTTTGTTTGAAGCGACTAATCCCCGCTGCTTCTTCAAAGATCAGCCGGCGATTGGCGGCATTCGACTGCAGAATCTGATCGACACGGCCTTGTTCGATGATGCAGTACGTTGCCGCACCTGCACCGGTGCCGACGAACAGTTCGCGGACATCTTTCAATCGGGCCGTGTTGCGATTGATCAGGTATTCCGAATCTCCGGACTGCCAGATTCGGCGTCCGATCGAGACTTCATCCAGATCTATCGGGATAAATCGGCTTTGGTTGTTGAAGGTCAGTGTGGCTTCTGCAAACTGTGATCCCGTACGGCTGGCGGAGCCGTTGAAAATCACGTCGGTCATGTCCTTCCCGCGGAGACTCTTTGCGCTTTGGTCACCCAGAATCCACTTAATTGAGTCCACGACGTTGCTCTTTCCGCTCCCGTTCGGACCTACAACACCGGTGATTCCCGATGCAAAGTCAAAACTGGTGCGGTCGGCGAAACTCTTGAATCCAAAGAGTTCGAGCGACTTGAGCATGAAACAGAATCCTTGGTCTACTTCTTTCCGCTGAACGGATGCTTCAATCGGTCCGCAATCCGTGAACCAAATCCAGATACGCCGCCTTTCATCGCCGACATATCCACTGATTCTGCCTGGAACGTTTCCATTTCGGCTTCAGACTGGGACTTTGGTGATGACGACTCAGCCTGTTCCGTCGTCCTGCCCGACGGCTCGTTCATCGCCTCAGTTTCAGCAGTCTCAGGATCGGATTGCTCTACACCTTCCATTTCATCACTGTGGCTCCTGGCATCCGCGTCATCATCCGCTTCAGGCGTTGTCGCAGATGGGCTCGTCGAATCTGATTTCCTGCCAACTCCGCTCTTTGCGTCTTCCTTCGCGTCCTGTTTTTGAACGTCATCGAAGTTAAGGTTCGAGAGCTTCTCTTCCGTTTCGTTATCCCGAAGTTCTTCTTCATCCAGTTCGTCGAACATTTCCGGCAGCAGTCGAGAGCTTCCGATTTGTTTGCCATCTGCGTCTTCGGACGTTTCTGAGTCCTCAGGTTTTCCGTCTGTGAGATACATACGACCGGCCTGCGGCATCCTGTCGATACCGAACTGCCCGACAAAATTATGCTGCTGTTCAGCTTCGATCAGCAATTGAACAATGTCCGGATACGTTGCACCCAGTTCTCCACAGGCGCGAACGACATCCACGACGCGACTTGAGACGCGCTGCCGCTGCGGTTCTTCGTTCAGCTTGTAAAGTATGACGTCCACCTCATGGTCGCCAGTGGCTCCGATCACCTTAATATGTCGCCCGGCGTTCAACACGGCTGGAAGCTGCAACTGTTGTTCCGGACCAAAGACCAGAACTTCCGGCGAGCGACGACGAGTCACATGCACCATCGGCTCACCCGGAGCGTCGATGACGTGTAGCAGAAATCGACTGCCAAAGGCTGTCGGACGCAGCCAAGGATCATTCGGATCCAATTCTTTGAGCGCTCGAAACGCCCCGTATCGCGTTTCCAGCGAACTTGAATCCATCAACTCTCGCAGCGCAAGCACAGAGTCAGCATCGTCGATCACTGACATTGCGACAAACGCATACACACGGAACGCCGGTTGATCACGTGCGGCTTCCTTCAGGATCAAGATCCCAGATGCGTCGCCTAAATATGCCAGTGCCTGCGCCGCCTGAAACTTCACTTCAAAGTCTGTTGACTCTAGGGCATCCTTGAGGAACGGTATTCCATTGTCACCGATCGCTTCCAGCTGCAATGCTGCAGTCTGTGCTTTTTCCGGATCCATAATGTCGCGTGCCAGTTTTTCGACTCGAATGCGGCGCGCAACATCGGACTCATTAAAGGCAATGCTGCGGATGACAGCCTGATAGCGCGGGAAATTGTTGACGTACTGAGGATGAACTTTTAAGCTGATCAAGTCATCCTGCTTTGCTTCCGCACAAGGAATTTTCTGACCGAAATTATTGTAGCGGTTGAATCGTTCTGACACCGCATCGGCAATACGCTTGCTGTTGCGAAAGCCTTTCTTTTCACGACGCAGCACGATGCTCAGATCGCGTTCCGTCCGCGACATCGCTCCGCCAGGAATTGTACCGTACATGAGTTCGCCCTGGCGTTCTTCCGAAGATCCATTAACACCCAGATTGGTCAGGATCGCTCCGCCGGCGACGGCATATTCATGGCCTTTCATCGCACCGCGACCTTCGACGTTCTGTTCTTCAAACATTCGCGTTTCAAGCAGCCAGCCTCCCTTTAAACTGGTCGCTTTGGCCTGAGGTGGAATTGCCACGCGTACGTCGAAACGCTGGCCTTTTCTGACCATCGCCGGCAGATAGGCAGTGACTACCACCAGCGCCGTATCCTGCGAGGCCAGAATACGTTTGCTGTCCTTAACGTTGCGGCGAGACATCTCGTTCTTCAGCTGTGTTCGCAGTGCAGAAGGCGTCGGATCGCCCCCGGTACCGTTCAAACCCGTGACCAGTCCTACACCACGTGTCGTAATGACAGTATTGCCCTGGACGCTCATGTATTCAGACAGCAGCGGTGTCTTGATACTGGTGCCAAAGTCGTCATCTTCGTCGTCTTCAAGTTTTGATTTTGATTTTTTCTTTTCGTCGCTTGCCTCCTCTTTCGGTTCCTTGTCGCTTCCAAACCGATCCGCCAGCATCGCTGCGCCGGGCATGGTCATCAGTCCGGTTGCGCAGCCGCAGACGAGTGTAGACGTCAGCAGGCAGATGACTGCCATTGCCAGTCTGTATTTTCCATCGCAGCGAGCGCGGCATAGCGTTTGAATCGGCCACTGATTGCAGTCAGAGTTCAGCGGAGATAGGGACATCATGCAGCTCCGTTGCCGTGTCGAACCGTCATTGATCGTGCCGGCAACAGACTTGCCGTACGAACCGCGTCGGATTTTCACGAAGCCGCCGCGCAAACAAAAATACACCGCAGGTACGCAGTGAAATTCGCTGCAAAGCAGACTGAGTTTGAAGAAACGGGAAAGGAAAAGGTGGAACGCAACTGCATTTGACATTCAGATTCACCGGTCGCGGTGGGTGGACAGCCCCGAATTTGTTGATCTGATTGGAAAGATCAACATCGTTGGAACCGCGATTGTCGCCGATATCTCAGAGGGATGATCCGGACATCGACCATTAGAATCTGTGTGGCCAAGATGCGGCTACAGAACAACTTCACGGTTCAAACCATACTATGTCAGGATTTCCCGCGTCAATGGCCTTCAGCCTCTGCTCAATCCGTGAGTCGAAGCGATTTCCCGAAGCCCCGATTCATCCGGCAAGAAATGCAATCACATTGCCTCCGCCTGCAAAGAGGCGCTCCGACACCGCCAGACGCACCGGCAGATTCTGCCAGTTCAGCAGCCACTTTCTGCCGGACAGGATTTTCGCAGCTCCCTCTGCGGCGAGCCGATAAACGAAGAGACGTGTTCATTGTTTCCCAGGCAAACTATAATCTGCGACTTCCGGTGTATGCGACAAAACAGTAGCGGACAATAACCAGTCGACCAATGCCGATCGATTCGCCGTCAAATCCCCCTTGTTGCAGAATTCCGCGGAAAGCGCACAAATTGTCACGCTCAATTCCGGTCGGACGCTGCTTACTCGGACTAGCGTGTCTGAGCAGCCTGCTGCTGATGTGGCCCATGTTTTTCGCCGGTGCCCTAGTACTTGACGAACATGGATCGTATTGGATTGTCGATTCCGATCTGCCCGGAAGTTCGCTGACTCGCAGCCTAGACTATGCTGCCATACCACCGTTATCCGGCTGGTTGCAGAGCATTTTCCTGTTCGTGTTCGGGAAGAGTGAATTTGCGTTCCGGTTGCCATCGGCCGTCTGCCATCTGGCGGCAGTCGTTGTGATCTACAAAATCGGCACGGATGTTTACGATCGGACACTGGGTGGCCTTGCGGCACTGGTACTCGCGTGGCATCCTGAAGCGCTGGATGAAGTCCGAATCGCCAGATGTTACGGTCTGGTGTTACTGATGTCATCGCTGGTGCTGTGGGCCACATGTCACTGGATCAAATTTCCCCGCTCTCCAGCATGGAGTCTGCTCTGGGCGCTGTCGGCGGCAGGGCTGCTTTGGACTCATTACACTTCCGCATTGCTGGTGATGATCAGCGGAACGTGGATCGGCGTCGCAAGTCTTCTGTCACGAAATGTCGGCAGAAATGTTTTATGGTGGCTGGTGAACATGATCGGACTTGCCGTATTGTGTCTGCCGCTGATAGCGCCTGTCCTGCGATTGCGGGAATGGGGGCCGTTCCTGAACTACATGTCGGGGGATCAGTCCATCTGGAAATTTATCGGGCCTGTCTGGTGGCTGGGAATTCCTGTCGGCTGGCTGGTGTGTCTTGTCTGCCGATCAGCGGGACTAACAGCGCGTGAATGGCCACCGTCATTCTGGCGATCTGCGAGTTTGTTGATGGCGTGTTCATTGCTGCCGATGCTGATCCTCGCCGCATTGGCGTCTGGCGACATGTCGAGCCTTGCGAATCCTCGTTATCGCGTCGCGTATGTTCCGGCAGGTGCGTGTCTGTTGGCGTTGATCATGCGTTTTCGGTCGCAGTGGGCGGTCGCTGCAGCTGGAACCGTTGCCGCTTTGGTGGTGGCCTGGACCATGTCGCCGGCTGCACCGTGGCAACTGGCTCGGCTGGGGAGTGCAACTGATGCAGAGTGGCGTGAAGTGGGATTGCACTTGGCGGAACATTCAAAACCCGGTGAAGCGATTTTCGTGCAAAGCGGCCTAGTGGAATCCAGCCTGGTGTCTTCGTATGCCGGTGATTCGATGTTCATGGAATACGTTGCCTGCCGTGTGAGCCGCTTCTATCTTGAGACTCCGCATCCCCGTCTTGGATTGCCGTTCTTGTGGGATGATCGATCCGGTGTGCGTGAATTTTTTCGAAACGTACTTCTGAAGATGAACGACCCAGGCCCGGCGGATGGCGCCGCAGCTTCATTCTGGATAGCGTCGGCGACGGACACGGACCTGAATCGAAATTCGCTCGCCGGAATGCAGCAGTTAGCGCTGACCACTGGATACGCGCTGACGGAATATCGCAGTTGGGCTAACGTGCGATTGGAACGCTACGCGATGCGCAACGATCAATGATCCGTCTCGTCGTCGTTTTCTCACCAGGTTGCCGCTCGACGCGGCTGATTTAAACTGCAACCATACTCGGCAATCGATAATCGTCGATGAGCCGCATTGAATCCTTCCTGTCGATAAGTGATCTATGGCGCCTGCGAATCAAATGCGGTCCGCCTGAACGAAAACGATGCTATGTCAATATCGAGTGCAGATGCTGATGTCGGTGCAGAGCACACTGTTCAAGATCTGTACTCGCTGAAAGTATCGGCAGTTGCGTCCGATTCAGACATTGTCAGGACGGCAACGTGTCCGGTCTGTGGTCACAATGAAGCCCGTCGAAAGTACTTGATCAACGGCACAAAATTTGAGATCGTCAACTGCACGCAGTGCAATCTGGGGTCGCTTTGGCCGCTGCCAACAGGCAATGAAATTCGGTCGTTCTATCCGGAAGACTATTACGGCGACGGCGGTTCTAAATTCTCGTCAGTCATCGAACGAGTGGTGCGGATGATCGCGGCACGCAGCGCTTTGTTCGTGGCGCGATCGATTCGCCGGAGTGGCCGTGTGCTGGACGTCGGATGTGGTCGTGGAATTACCTTGCGTGCCCTCGCCGACGCGGGCTGTGAAACTCACGGGTTCGAAGTATCAAAACACGCGCTGCGCGGCATTGATCCTCGAGTCCAGGTCACAGTAGCCAATTCGCTCGCACAGGCAGGCTATCCGGGCGGCCACTTTGATGGTGTCCTGTTGTGGCACGTTCTGGAACATGTCCCCGATCCTAGCGGAGTGCTCAGGGAGGCATGGCGAATTCTGAAACCAGGTGGTGTCGTGATAGTAGCCGTTCCGAACTACTCAAGCCTTCAGGCAACGTGGTCTGGTGCCGCCTGGTTCCATCTGGATCCGCCGCGACACCTTTATCATTTCCCCATCACCGCGCTGGAGCAAATGATCACAACAGTCGGCTTCGTGCCGATTTCACGACACCATTTTTCACTCCGACAGAATCCGTTTGGCTGGATTCAGAGTTTTCAGAATCGGCTCCCGTGGATGCCACGTAACGGCCTGTATGCGATGCTCCACCGCATTGAGTCCAATCGTCGCAAGCCATTTACGCTGGCCATCCGACTGCAGCTTTGGCTCTGCTTCTGGATCCTCGCCCTCCCGTCGCTCCTGCTAAGCATCCTAGCCGCCCTTTTGCGCAGTGGTGCCACGATCCACATGGTGGGCCGAAAGCCACTGACGAATTGAGTTTTGCGGACGAAGACTTTGGAATACAGAAAGTAATTCACCGATTCATACGACGTCCCACTTTGACAAACGCTTCCACCGCGCGTTCCAGTTGTGGCTCCGTATGAGCGGCTGACATTTGGGTTCAGATACGGGCTTCTCCTTTGGGGACGACCGGGAACGAAAAACCGACGACGTAGATTCCTTCCTCCAGTATCGCATCAGCCATTCGTGTTGCAAGCGAGGCGTCGCCGATCACTACGGGAGCGATCGGGTGTTCACTTGGCAAAATGTTGAATCCATTCTCCGTCATTGCCGAACGGAAGTACTCTGTATTCTGGCGAAGCTGCTTTCTGAGCTGATCAGAAATGATGGCATCCTGATCACTTAGCAGAGTTTCAAACAATCCGCCGTTGGCATCAAAACACGATCCGTAAAGAATCGTGTCGTCAGTCCCGAGGAAACTCTCAGCTTTTGCTCCAGCGTCTTGTGAGTCGTCTGGGTGCCACAAATAAAGCGAACCGACGACATTCCGTAGCCCCAGCGATCGAGTGCTTCGTGGGCGGCCCTGATGATCTCCGGGTGATTCGCCAGTCCCAGATAATTGTTCGCACACAGGTTCAGGACTTCGCGCTGGTCCTGGAGTCGGATATCTGTCTGTTGCGGCGAATCGATGGTGCGTTCCGCTTTGAAAAGACCCTGCTCACGGATGGATTGCAGTTCAGCGGCGGCGTGTTCCAGAAATGTCGTCATGGCACAGTCCGAGTTTTGGAAATATCGATACGATCGTCACAGATCATACTCCTTCGAGGCATCGCAGCTTCACCGCTCGCCTCATAACAATTGATTGTAGTAACCGATCAGCTTGACGATATCCTGTCGAAGATCAGTCGCGGCATACTGCCGCGAAAGTTTAACGCATGGTGGCGAGTCAATAGGACCGGAAACCGTGTTGTCCGGCAGACGTGTCAACCGTATCGTATGGCTCATTCACCCAACTCGTCGGCAAATCTGCTAAAGTCTGCGGAGGAACGTTGCGTGACATGAATCCGTTGCCGTACGATGCCGATTATTGCAGGAAGTGCATATATTGCCTGAAGAACCGGCGACTGGCACTCACTTGGAGGCGTTGACGTCACAGCGCCTATTGGTATCTAATCCCGCCACTGCCTGAATCTGAGACGCGCGACATGTCAAAAAAACAATTGCTGGTCCTTGCTCTCGTCGCCTCAATTCCGGCGGCAGGGTTGTTGGTCAAGATGCTCTTCAGTCTGCTGATTATGTTGAAAGATGAATCCAGGGCTGGTGCATTACTTTGGGTGATTTACGTCGTCTGCCTGCTGGGGAGTGCATTCATCGCCTTTCTGCCGTTGTTGCTGTGGCTCTACTACCCGGCCTCAGGCTTTGCAAATGCCGCTGCGGCTGACGGAGCTATGCAGGATTCCGCTACAGGCTTTGGCGGGAAGGTTGCCGCTGTGGGTGACGATGAAGCGGCATTTTCGAACGATCATGCGGTCGAAGACGAGGGCGAGGCAATCTTCGATGAAGACGCGATGGAAGAAGACATTGACGAATTCGATGGCGGGTTTGATGATGACGATGAAAAGTAGCCATGACGTCTTCGGCCCGAGCATGCTACGATGTTCCCGGATACTGGGACCTGGCATTCAGCGATGAAACAATTCCGGAAGCCGATTTTCTGGAAGCCGCTGCAGCAGAATTCAGTCCACGCCCTGTCAAGTCTATCCTTGAACTCGGCTGTGGCGGCGGTCGGCAGACGCTTGAAATGTCACAGCGTGGATATGCCGTGACGGCCATCGATCTGAATCCGTCCTGCGTCAAATGGACGCAGCGCCGGCTTCAGCGCCGTCAACTATCAACCAGCGTCCTGTGCGGCGACATGGCGGACTTCAGCCTTGCGAAATCCGCCGATATGGCGCATTGTCTGGTCAACACGTTTCGCCATCTGACCAGCGAACAGACGGCTCGCAAACATCTCCAATGTGTAGCAGCCGCATTGAAGCCTGGTGGTCTCTACGTGCTCGGCTTCCACCTGTTGCCACCGGATGCGGCTGAGATCGACTGCGAACGCTGGACGATTTGCAAAGGTACCACTCGCGTCACGACCACAGTTCGAGTCCTCAACTTCAGTCGCCGCAGCCGCATTGAGACCGTCCGATTCAGTCTGAAAGTCACAACATCACGTCGCATCATCCGCACGTCCACCGATCACCGTCTGCGTATCTACCGAGCGGATCAGTTTCGCGGCCTGCTGCGAACGGTTCCCGAGTTCGAACTGATCGGTGTCTATGATTTTTGCTACGATCTTTCAGAATCACTTCCGCTCAACGACATCCTCGGAGACGCAGTTTTTGTACTTCGTCGATCTACTTCTGCGCGGCGACGGTTTGATCTGGAGACTGCTTAGGGATGGCGATAAACGAGGTTGTCATACTGCCGTCTTCTGAATTCCAGACGCGGATTTCTCCGTCGTAGCTGCCTGAGGCGATCAGTTTACGACCAGGGTTGACGCTCAGGGTGTAGACCCAGTCGTTGTGACCTTCCAACTTACGAAGTTCAACACCGTCGGCAGCCTTATGTTCATGCACAGCGCGGTCGCCACTCGCAGAGAGAATCAGATCGCCAGGAAGAATCTGGATGCGAAAAATGTCGCCGCCAAATCCACTGATCGCTCGGACTTCTTTCGCATCGGCCGAATTCCAGATGTGCAGACGCCGATCGCTGCCACCGCTGACAACGGTTGTGCCGTCAGCAAGGAATGCCGCTGAATAAACAGGTTCACCGTGCCCGCTGAACGTAATCACCGGGTTGCCCGTCGCAGCTTCAAAGACTTTGCATGTCTTGTCACGACTGCTGCTGACTAAACGCTGTCCGTTGGCAGACCAGTTCACGTCCATTACCCAGTCCGCATGATCCTCGATCCGGACGACTTCGGCACCGTCTGCAACTTTTACAACGTTGATTGATCGATCAGCACCGGCACATGCCAGCATCTGGCCGTCCGGACTGTAGCTAAGTGCGAACACCGCATCACGGGCTCGTACGAGCGTCCGAATGAGCTGACCGTCAGCCGCAGCAAACAACTTCATCTCACCCAGTTGCCCAGGTGTCCCAGCCGCAACAGCAAGAGTACTGCCATCAGCACTGAACTCAAGATCATAGATGCGTTCGGCGACGTTGGAAATGCGACGGATGAGTGCTCCGTCGGCTGTGTTCCAGACGAGTACTTCGTGATAACCGGAAGACGCCAACTGGTTGCCATCGGGGCTGAACGCGACAGCCGTAACCGGAATTGCAACGTGGTATTCTGCTGGTGGCAGTGGCTGAGCCAGTTCCGGCATGACGTCGAACAGATCCGCTGTCAACGCAACACCTGCATCCAATGGTGCACCGACATTGATCCAGTGCTTTACGACTGCGATTTCCGCTTCGGACAGCGGATCGGCGTCTTTCGGCATCGAACCATCTTCAATCATAGTGATCAGCAGAGACTCCGCGCTGTCGTGGGCAGTCACGGCAGCGCCGGATTCACCACCTTTCAAAAGTGATGCAAATGAATCCAGGTTCAGACGCCCGCCTGGGCTGCGAGTGTTATGACAGGCGACGCAGCGTTGAGAGAAGATTGGTGCGATGTCGCGTGAGAACGAAACGAACCGGCCGAGTGGTTCCAGCGCCGCTTCGGCATGGCGACTCGCGACAAGAGATTCGCTGGCGATGATCTGGGATTCGGCCTGGAGTTTCTCCAACGATGGTTCAAGACCCGTGAGCTGAGCGTTCAACATCTTCTGCCACCGCTCACCGTCCGCTTTGACGTTCATCAGTTCGGTATTCTGGATATTTGCTGCAGCCAATGCATCCGTTGCTGTTTTCCACGTCACTCGCAATGGTTCAGCAACAGCGACAGCTGCCTGATGTTCGGCGGTTGTCCTTTCCAGTTCCGTCTTTGCAACAGCAATTCGGGCGGCAAGATCGTTGCGACGAGCTGTGACCTGAGTGAGCAGAGTGTCGGTGTTGGCCTTTAGCGGAGCAAAACCTGCAATCGCTTTTTCCAGCCCTTGAATCGCAACCGATGCGTCCGTTCCTGCCAGCTTTGACGCTTCTTGAAGCGTCTTGAGCGAGTTTTCCACGGACACGACTGAACTGGCAAGTGATTCAATCGACATTTTGGCTGCCTGGAGTTGTAGCTCCTGCGCGGCGAGCGTGGCACTTGTCCCATCCACACTGTTCTGCGCCGAAGTCATTGCAACCTGCGCCGCATTGACGGTCGCGTCAGCTGCATCCAAAGCGACCTTCGCTTCGTTCGCCTTTTTTTCCTGATCCGGACGCTGACCTGCGATGGCGGCGATTTTCTGTTCCGCGTCCGAAGTCTTGCTCCGCCATTCGACAGAGGATTTTCGCAACGCGGCAAGCTGATTCTGCAACTGTGTCTGAGCTGTCATCATGCTGTTAAGACGAGCCAACACACTGGCAGCCGTCAGGACAAGCTGGTCCGCGGCTTCTTGTTTCGGAAGGGAAGCCCTTAAATCAGAAAGCTGCTGGTCGAGTTGATCAGCAGTCTTCTGAAGCATCTTCACTTGTTCAGATTCTGTCGTTGCTCGCTGTTGCGCCTCATCGAGCTGCTTCTGCAGTTCCTGAACGCGCTGGATGGCCACAGCCGCAGCGCCTTGACCAAGCGTAAGTTCCCTTTCAGCGATCTGTTTCTGCAACGCCGTCTGTTCAACTCGAAGGCGCAATTGTTCAGCACCAGTCAATCGATCAGCGCCGGACGACTGATCGGCGGCGAAGGCAGTAGACAGGCACAAGACCAGTACTGTGGTCAGCATACGGCACGGCAGGTGAGATCGAGGCATAGTGAATCCCAAAGTGGAAGGCGGGAATCGGCATGTTGCAAATCCGCAACAGGACAATTAACACTAGGATTCAACTTATCAGACGCGATGTCAAGCTCACCGGAATCTGCAAACTTCAGCATCTGGAAAATTGTATGACCAGTGCCATCGAATCAACTCATACAATCAGCCCTTACGGTGCCGAATTTTGGCTCGCATACGGCGCTTCTTGCGACCAATTTTTCGCCGACCCTTACCCGTCTTCTTCGTACCCATGAGCCAGTAATCTCCGGAATTCAAACTGAGTGCTAAGTTCTAAGGGGCGAAGAATAGCAAGCTAAGGGCTCCGGTTCAAACGTGGATCGCTTCCGTTCTCGAAGCGAAGCATTTGTGACCCTGCCCATGACAAAGAGCAAACTATCGTGACCTCAACAAAAAAAGCCCGGCTGGCCAGACATGGCACAACCGGACTTTTCAAGAGGGGAGAGTGGGAGTCGAACCCACGCGTGACGGATTTGCAATCCGTTGCCTTAGCCACTTGGCTATCCCCCCAATGTTTTCGATTGGGCAGTTTGTAGCAACTTTGACGCCCCGACTGCCTCAGCGATTTATACCGAATGTATCGGCAGGCGGTCTACTGTCCTCCACTGAAATCCTGCTGAAAATCTGCCGCAACGCCAGATCCTGGAAAGCTGTGAATCGAGTTCTGGCCGATTTGTCCGGCTGGAAGTCTACCGGCTGCGGAGGAGAATCCGGCAAAATTAAGGACATCCGGGATTTCGCCGGGTTCGGGGGCTCATCGGTAGAACGTCAGAATTTCTGTGCGTAGGATGGCAAGCCCATGCGGTTGCCGTTATGAACAAACTTCAAAAGGATCAATTGTCGTGAAAGAAACTGAGGAACTCCTGATTGCCAAAGCTCGTGAGGCTGTCAGCCAGTGTAACTGGGTTGTCGGCGAATGTGCGTCGAATTGGACGCAGCGTTACGCTCGCGGACGGACAGACTCGGAATTTGGTCAGATGGTGGGACTCAGCGGCGATCAGATTTTCCAGCGCCGTCGTGTGTGGGAAGCATTCGGTAACACCCACGAAAAACATACTGGCCTGAAATGGTCTTTTTTTTACGTTGCCCTGAACTGGGACGACGCGGAAGACTGCCTTGACTGGGCTCAGAATTCCGACGCCACTGTTGCGGAAATGCGAGCATGGCGACGCGCTCAGCGGGGAGAAGATCTATTCGCGGAATCTTCGGAAGGGTACTCAGAATGGGCCGCTCCACTGGGGTTTGACACTTCAAATGTGCCGTTGTCGAGGGTTGTCGATCCGTCGCAGTTCACACCGAGTGGAATGGGCGAACGAGCTGGTACGCCCAGCAGTGATCGTGCGGGTACTGCGACGATGGACATGGTCGCACGCGATGCGGGTGACAACTACGCTCCGTTTCGAGCCGATGCGGGTTCGCCAGCTCCAAAGATTCGCGACTCAGAGCCTGGCTCGGAGCGCCAGGAACTGACGCCGGAACAATTCTGGAAGCGAGCATCATCGATGATGGAGAAGCTGAGCAAGGCGCTGACCCCGAGAGTGTTGAAGGCTCTTGATAAGCAGCCTGAGTCTGTTCGTGTTCGCCTGCGCGACGCGTTGCATGAAGTCGTGGAGAAGCTGGATGGGAATATCTGAGCCTTGCTTCCTGATCTTAATCGATACTCAGCTACCACGGGGTTGTGGCACCTGCATTTTCACCTCACAACGAGGGATTAAGAGCAGGATCATGATTAAGAGTCGATTGGATCAACCGGACTTGAAAAGAGTCTTCAGTCTCAGCGATTGATGCCGACGTAGAAGCTGAAGATGCGTTGTTGGTCGTCGTCTTCTGCCAGAACGGGGAAGGCGAAGTCGAACGCGAGCGGGACGGGGCCCATGGCAGGAATGACGACGCGAAACCCGAAACCTACGCTGGTTCGAAACTTGCTCAGCGATACACTGTCATCTACTGTACCGAAGTCTGAAAACGCCACAACGTTGATCATGTCATCTGCAGTGACGGGAATTCGGTATTCAACCGTGCCGAGTGCCTGAAACGTACCGCCAGTGGTGAACCCGATCTCGCGTGGTGTCACGCCACGATAGGCAAATCCGCGAAATGACTGAAATCCCCCCGCGAAGTAGCGTTCGAAGGTAGGGGTATCATTGCCGCTGACGCCGAGGTTCCCAGCCACCGTCAGGACATGGCGTCCTGTCCCGTCAGGTCGATTGTGCATGGTAAAGTACTGCCGCGCATCCACTTCAAACTTAGGGAATGTGAATTCGCCGAACGCCTGTTCGTAGCCACCGTCAAGGTAATGACCTTCTGTCGGCATCATCGAAGAATCTCGCGTGTCATGCGTAGCTGAAGTACGCAGAGTGGACAGAAAATTGCTTCCAATAAAAGGCGTTACGCTGGCGGGCGTCGGAGTTTGCGGATTGTGCATGTTGACGTCTTCAAGACGTAAAGCCAGTGAGCCCGACCATTCCGGCGTAAACTGTTTTCCGAGTGAAACGCGACCGCCATATCGATCTTCGGTCCAGTCCGGATAAAAGCGATTGAAATAGAATCCACTCACGCCCAGGCTGTAGTCGGTGTACAGAAAATAAGGATCAGTCCAGCTCACAGCATAACGGCTGACTTGATTACCAGGCGCTGCTTCCACACGAAAACGCTGTCCGCCACCTCGCCAGGCTCGGCCTTCGATGATGTCAGACAATGTTGTTGGCGGACGAAGGATGTCGAAGTTCGATTCGTCCCACACAAACGACCCGACTAATCCGGAGTTACTGTTCACACCGGCACCAAACATCAGTCGTCCTGTGCGACCTTCAGCGGCATTGACATTGATGTCCAGCCAGCCAGGCGGCACTTCGCGGAACTGGCCCTGGTACGGGCTTCCGTCAAGAATCGCGTCTGTTCGCTTTGGAACCTGACCTGGGCTCTGGGCTCGAACGATTGGTTGTTCTGTTTCAACATTCTGCGAAGTCTCAAACGCCACAGGTTCGACAGAAAAAAATCTCGACGGCGTGACCGGACGAAATCCCATCAGGTCCGATTCGAAAACCGGGTGCGCGACGTTATGATCAAACTCAGCTGGCGGCGCGGATACCGGAGCCAAGTTCCGTTGATACTGCGGGCGAGCTTGCTTGCGCGTTTGGTCTTCGAGGTCATTAGCGCGATTGCCTGTGGCGGTGCGTGCTTCCTGTACTGGCAGACCCGGTTTTAGGGGTTGCTCAGCGTCGGGAGTTGCCTGCACGTCTGTCGCGCTAACATCTGCCCGTTCCATTTCATCGCGGCGCGTGAGCCATTGATAGTCCAAGTTTACGCTTTGCAACGCAGATCGCCGCGTGGCCCTTGAGAATTCCTGAGTCCAGTCATCGGGGCTGGATGGCGGTCCCTGTGCTCGATACGTTCGTGAATCGCCAGAGAATCCGGATTGGCCAGGTTCCACCGGATCGAATTGAAACGCGATCCCCGGCTCAAACAACTGGCTTCCGTTAAGTCGCGAACGTCCACGATTGATAATTCGAGGATCCGCCAGATCGCCCGGCTGAATCTGCAGTCGGTCTAAGGCGACCGTCTGCTTGGTATGAGGATGATCGCCTTCGTATGTGATGTTAATATCTCGTACGTAGCGCGGTCGATCTTCGTCAATTTCAAAGACCAGATCGACGATTCCTGGCTGCTCGACAAAATGCGGCACGGGGTCAACGGTGGCAAAGAAATGTCCTTTTTCACCGTAATAACCAAGCATCCGGCGCACATCTTTAGCAAGAGGATAAGCGCTATAATACTCATTTGGATGCAGTTTCGATTCACTCTTAAGGCGATTCGTGGCGATTGTGGCATTGCCTTCATAGCGGATCTCGCGGACTTTATAGCGACGTCCTTCCGTGATCACAAAGTGCAGATTGACGTCCGAGCGATCTTTTGAAAACAACGGTTCGCCAGTCACCTCGACATCAAAGAACCCGACATTCTTGTAGTACCCTTTTAGCGCCTCGATATCCGCTGGGATCGTATCGGGGTTATAGTTCCCGCCAAAAATCAGAATGGCTTCTTTACTGACCAGATTTTTCCGCAGATCTCCATTCCCCCAGAATTGATTCCCTTCGAACGTTCGATCTTTGACCTGGACCTTCGGGCCTTCTGCAATCTGGAACACGACGTCACGATCGCCCGGATTGCCGCCTTTAAGCAGCGTGACCTTAACAAAGTAGTAGCCCTTGTCCTTGTATTCACGTTCAATACGATCGACCGCCTCGTGATTAGCCCGGGCATCGAATGGACTGCCAGCCTTCAGGCCTGTCCATGCCTTCAAATGCTTAACCTTAACCTTTTTATTTCCGCGGAATTCCACGCTCTGTACGATCGGCTTTTCATGAACGGTGTAAACCAGAATCAGCCCCTGCGGCGTATCGTCGAGACGTTCATTCACATTGAAGAACCATCGCGTGGACATCAGTGATCGCTTGTCTTCGCGAATCAGTCGTTCGGAAATGGGCCGCTGTGGCTGAGCCTGAATTTTTTGCAGAATCACGGATTCAGGAATTGTCTGATTACCCTCGATGCGAATATCAGCAACCGTCACTTCACCTTCCTGTTGGGCAACCGTGAAAATAGGCTGGGAAAGCAACACGACGGCGATTGACACAATAGGCAGAACGCACGAACAAAACCACGCGCGGGCGAGGCATCGGATTCGCTGAATCTGAGCGTGCGAACTCGGCATGTTCGGGCCTATGAATTGGGCGGAAACTGCATTGTGGCAGTCTTGCCCAGGAAGGAGAATCAACGGAATGGACCGGGATCGGCGGATGGATTTGAGACAGGAGACGCGACGAGAAGCCGTAGCATTGCAGAATTCTACCGTTTGACTCAAGACGAGATGTCTGGAGAAATAATAATCTGTCTAGCGAGTGCGTCGTCAAGACAACGAATTGGGGCTGAATGTGTAGGCCGGACCAAGCGAAGCGCCGTTCCGGCAGGTCGGTCAAGTGCCGGAACTAGGCTCCGCTTGGTCCGGCCTACCCCAAAATCAAGTCTTGACAAAACGCCAGCCTAAACTGTGATAGCCGCGTAATCTGTGGTGGCACCGGCAAAAGTGTCTTCCCCGCAGCCAATTTGATCATGTGGGCCTTGCCTGAGCTCGCGATTCTTCAAATCTGCAATTGACACATCACGCTGCGGCGGATGAGTTGTTAGAAAATGGGAGCGTATTTTGTGCCAGCGTATTTTGTCCCATCGAATGATGTACGAAAACATCGCGGGATGGAAACGGGATCGTGAATCCCCTTTCGTCGAAACCCAGTTTGATTTGTTCAATCAAATGAAATTTTACCGCGAGGAAGTTACTGCTCAGAACCCAAGGCCGAACGACGAAGTTCACGCTGCTGTCACCGAGTTCCGACACCGCGATCACCGGCTCCGGGTTGGCCAGAATGCGTTCGTCTGATCGGACGACTTCTTCAAGGAATCGCCGCACAGCACGCAGGTCGTCGTGGTAACTGGTGCCAATGATCAGATCGATTCGACGCTGCGGTTCCGCAGAAAGGTTGCGAATTGTCGCTCCGGTGAGGGTTGAATTCGGGACAATAATCCGCACATTGTCGGGCGTCTTGAGAATTGTACTGAAGATCTGAATTTCTACGACGTTGCCTGACGCGCTGCCAACGTCAATCATGTCTCCCACCCGGAACGGCTTGAAAAAGACCAGCAAGGCCCCGGAAGCGAAATTCCCCAGTGTACCCTGCAGCGCCATGCCGACCGCAAATCCTGCTGCTGCAAGTACAGCAGTTAACGAAGTCGTATCGACGCCCAGACAACTCAGCGACGCGATACAGACCGCGCCGAGCATCAATACGTATGCGACGTTTGAGACAAATCCCATTAGAGTCTGATCGACTCTGGCCTTCTTTGACGCTCTGACCATCATCGCGGATGCCAAGCGAGCGACCATGCGTCCGACAACAAAGACTGCAATCGCTGAAAAAACTTTCCCGCCATGCGCCAGAACAAGTCCCTTCAGCAAGTTGAGGTCAAGATACGACAGGAGTTGCCGAAAGAGCCATGGAAGAAACTCAACCTTTCCCTCCGACACGTCGGCCTGAGCGATCAAAAATGGTCGGAACGCACCTGCCAGACTTCCGGCGGAATCTGCGACATGATCCGTCAGATTTAGAACATCGAATGGTCGAGTCATCCGTGACATCCTAGGAGAACAATGGAAACGATTGCCTGCACTGTATCCTGTACCTGCACAACTGGTAAACGTGAGTGTTCCCGTCGGGAATCTGGCCTGAATGCTGGGGAATCTGGGCAGGATGTATGAGTGGCATGAAAAGAATGATTCTTCGCCAGTCGAATGCCGATTCAGAAGAAACCGCACGGTCTGCGTTCTTGGAAGAGTTGCGCAGATTTTGCCGCTGAGGCTTTAGAGGCTCAGTTTTTCCGGAACACGCACTCATTTGAGAGATGGGGTTCAAGCCATGGAACGGCTCAAATCCGTATATCTGCTCGCGATCATTGTACTGGCAGCAGGGCCCGCAGTTTGCCAACAGCCCAGGCCGAACGATCCGAGGGCAGGCTCCGTCGTTGTGATTGGTGATGTCGAGCGTTGCCAAACCTATCCGATCCCGATCGGTTCGACTTTGACGGTTCGACAGGCGGTTCTGAACGCAGGACTGCTTTCGGACATTGTCAATGTCACAGTGATCCGATCTTCTCAGGATCGCGCTCAGTGGACACAGGTGATCTCAGCAACTTCCGCCGACAGTGTTGAACCTGTCGAAAATGGCGACGTCCTAGTTGTGCAGTCGATGTCGCCACTTACCGCTGAAGTTAAAAGCAACGCTGCACTTCGAACGGACACCGGTGTCGATGTCGTTGGTCTGGAAGAGGACGGAATTGTCATAGGCGACGTATTGAAGGCAACGAACAACCTGTCACTCGCTGACGGGCAACTCAAAGTCATTTGCCGGTTTCAGGGACAAACGCCGATCACGAAAGCGGAACTGTATCATCCGATTGCACATGGCGATGTCATTTCGATTTCTCGCGGCAGTCGCACGACGCTGAATGGATTTGGCGATATGTCACCGAGCGTTTCGGAATGGAAAAGCGGCAGTGCGGCAGTGACGCAGGATTCGTTGATCCTAAGTGCTGAGCCATCGAACAATAATCAGTTCTCCAGCAATGAGCCGCCGTCACAGCAGTTTCAATTCCCCTCATCACCCACAGGCCCGATGCTCCTTCCGATTCAGGAAGCCGCAACGCCGGAGGCAGAGGTTGCAGAAGGTGAAGATGACGCAGATATTTCGGCGATCGTTGTCCCGGCATTTACCATAAGTCAGTCTGAAGACGTTGCGGACGCCGCTGCAGCCGACAGTCACGTGAATTCCGCGTCCGACACCAGCACTGTCGCTCCGATTGCACCGCAGGAAATGCAGATTGATGCCGTCAATGATTCCACATCGACTGCATTCAATCCGTGGAATTTTGTCTTCATTGGCGGACTGCTCCTGGCAGGAACATTGATTCTCGCAGGGACATTGAAGCCCGAACCAGACGACAATACGGAATTCAGCCATGATGCTTCAAGGACGACAAATCTCAACGCAGTACCAACTCCGCAGCGAAAGTTCACTGAGTCCCCCCGGAAGCCGAACCTCGTCCCACCCGCGACAGAAACAGCAATGCCATCTGTCGTTATCGAATCGGAAATTGGAAAGGCAGCTGCAGCTGAACCTGCGAAGGCACTCGTTGCCGGCCACGAATGGTTCAGTGGTGACTGGCATGGTCCAGTAGACACCAACAATCTTCAGCAACGCGACGAATCATCGGTGTCCTATTCAGCGACGGCGTCGCCCAGCAGTAAAGACGTCGAAGCTGTGATTGATAATGCCGGTTTTTCGGATCTCGAAGATCTGCTCCAGAATCGTTTGCCGATTGATCTTTTTGAAACACAGCTTCCGCTGCGAGTCGTTCTTTTCGGAAAACCAGCAGGACCAAGGCGTCTGCGGATTGATGCTGCTCATGCGACAGTGCCAGCTCCGCATATGAATTCGGCAGCCAATACGCGCCGCGAACAGCCTGTCGCAGCCACGACCGCTGCAGCCCCGCACACGCAGACAGTTGTTGATTCATCAGGCAGTCTGGATCGAGCCCTTCACGTTTTGCAGGAACGGACAGAATCATGATTTGCGCGATCGACTTTGGCAGCTGCCGGATTCGTTCCATGTTCCGTAACCCGCAGACACCTGAGCGCCTGACGATGTATTCGGAGCGGTCGGAGTACACGCTGCTTGGGGACACGGAACAGCATCGGGTTGCGCTTGCACGTCAGAATTTGCCCTACGCAGAATGCGATCAGGCTCTGGTCGTATTCGGCAACCACGCCGCAAGTGCTCAATGGCTCAGCCGCGTTCCCCGCACTGCCCTCCTGACTGCCGGTGTCGTTCCCTCCGACGATCCTCCAGCGCGGCAGATGCTGAGTCTGCTCACGGAAGCCATGCTTCCGGATCATTCCGGTTCTAAAGACCTGTGCGTGCTGACCATTCCGGGATTGCGCGATGGATCGGATCAGGCAAAGAAGAACGAAGCGTTTCTGTACCGTCTGGTGCAGATGCGGGGGTATCACCCCGTTGTCGTAAATTCGGCCGAAGCGGCTTTACTGGCAACTTGCAGCGATGCGTCTTTTACCGGCGTTTGTATCGTGATGGGGGCCGAAACAACCACCATCTGCGTCGCACGGTACGGAATGTTGATCGTATCTGAAACGATTGCGATCGGCGGAAACTGCATTGATGCAGAGCTGGCGAAGCAGTTCCGCATGCAGATGTTTGACGAAGCAGGAACGGCGTATCTGGACATCGAAAGCGTTCGCCGGTGGAAACTGGAGAGCGGCGTAGATCTGAAGAACCCGCTCGGTGATCGAGAACGGATGATGGCGAAGTTGTATACGGTTGCGCTGGATCGAGTGACCCACGCAGTCAGGGAAATGCTCACTTCGACACCGGTTCTAGTTGCATTGAACAAGAAACGCGTGTCTGTAATGATCGCTGGCGGTGCCGCGATGGTTGAGGGATTCACAAACCTGCTGACAGAACAATTCATTCAGCGTGACATCGCAGATCAAATTCTATCCGTTCGCATCGCACCCGATCCGGAGACCGCCGTTGTGCGTGGTGCGCTGATCTTTGGTGAACTGGAATCCCGTGCGATGATGACGGAAAAAGCTGCGTAGGTCACAGACGATCCATCGCGCGAATGTAGTCAACTTCTAGGCGTGCGATGTCGCCGAAGACGGACTGGAAGTCATTGAGTCGTTCTTCTGCCGTGTATTGCTGCAACGGATCACGTTGGCTGACGGTCTTCAGATACTTTGAAAACTGACGAGCACGGGCCGGGTTCTCAGTCAAAAACCAGGTAATTCCCCATGCCGCACTGTAGGCGTCAAGGGCCTGGGTGCGAAACATGTCGTCCGATGCGATGAGTTTTGCAAGATCGCCCGGCTGACAACGCAGGGAGTAATTTGATTTGAACCATTCCAGTCGCTCCGGATTTACTTTTTCAGACTGCGCTCCGGAACCGCTGCGAGTCCTCATACCGGGTGATTCCAGAACCGTCGCCATCCCTTCCAGTACCCACGACGGTGTTCCGCCGATGCGAGAATGGATGCCGATGTTGAAGCCAACCTGATGCGTCGTTTCATGGATAATCGTGTCGGCGGTTTCACCCGTCACGGTTGAAGCTGATGCGGCCTGCTGAAGCCGAAGCAGGATGTTTTTGTCTGTCTCTTTAACTTCACCTGACGAATCCATCGCTGCGATCATAGTTGCTCCGCGAGACAATAAGTCGCCCTCAGGCGTCAGATGCACGGATTCAAACAACTGGGGCAGGTCATACATGACCACTCGATTTGTTGTCAGGGAGTAGTAGCCTCGCAAACCTTCGGTCCAGGCCATCTGATCGCCTTCGCAGTACTTCTTAAATGCCGCCTGATCCCGAAGAACCAGTGCCACCAGCGGTGCGTCGGGCTCTGATGTTCGAAAACCACGCAGTGAGTAAAACGAATTGACTTGATGGAAGATATCTTCGAACAGCGCTGCGTAGCCGCGACTATGACCCCGTGTGCCACAGACAATATAATGTTTTGACGTGGCGACTTCATACTCAGCTCCCAGCTCCGCTTCCAGCATTCGACGAAATTCACTCTGCGACGCAGGACGAAAACTTTCAGCGACCACACTGAAAGACTTCAGATTGCAGATTGGCAACTGAGCCTGTCGACCGAATCGATCGACGATGAAACATTCCTGTGCCGACTTGGCAACAATCATGCCGGTGTAGGTCTGATTGTCGTCAGACACTTCAATCATCCGCGGCCCGCTTCCGGCAACTGCAGTAGTGACGACTGTCAATAGGGCGATGCCCGCGAACAGCGTTTGCGACATCATTCGTCGAACGCTGAGGACTTGACTATGGCTCGCTTGTGGTTGTAACTGAAACAAGTGCAGGCTCGGTGAGTTAGTTGGATTCTTAAACGGGCTTGCTCAGCAATTCGGAATTTCCGAAGCAGACCATCTGCCAGCCATGGCGCCGTTGAAAGTGGAAAGTTACCGAAGCATGGCTCAGGATCGCAGAAATTGTTTGGGAAACTAGAGCAAGAAGACGTACGCGCTGCGAACTGCTGCAGATCAAACCGAATTGCAACCTTAGGCAACAACAGATTGATTCCGGAAGGCAACACCCAATGCGTGGTGTTGACCTGCGGCACCCGTGAATGATGCAGAATTTCGACCGGATGTTGCGTTAAAGCATCATCTCCCCGACACGTTTCAAACGGGCAACATCGGGAAAGACGTAAGGAGCGACCGGCCTTAGTTTTCGACTCACACAGCGTGGAAATCCATGTCTGAGTTGCCTTCCTGAACACCACAGAAATGCAAAGCTTCAGCTGCACAAATCAATAGAAAGGCGACCAAGGTCTGTTTTTTCGCGGGAAATCCAGTAGCGTGATGCCTGCGTTCCTCGAACATAGATTCGTGGGCGGCTATAGTTCCTGCGTTGTAAACTCTTCGATTCCTTGCCACTTCGATTTGATCGTGTTCCATGAAGATCCATGAATATCAGGCCAAGCAGCTGTTTCGGGCAGCGGGCGTGGCGGTGCCACAGGGAATTGTGGCGAAATCGGCTGAAGAAGCTGCGAAAGCTTTTGAAACACTCGGCGGACCGATTGCCGTCGTCAAATCACAAATTCATGCAGGCGGTCGCGGCAAAGGGACGTTTAAAGAATCACCCAAACAACGCGGCGTTGTGCTTGTCAAGTCTGCTGCTGAAGCTGCAGAGAACGCGAGGCGTATGCTGGGCAATACGCTTGTCACAATTCAAACAGGTGACGACGGCAAGCAGGTCAACACGTTGTTCGTTGAGCAGGGCCTGAAGATCGCTCGCGAACTTTATCTGGGCATCATCGTCGATCGCGAAGTCGGCGGGCCGGTGCTGATCATGTCGTCAGAAGGCGGCATGGAGATCGAAGAAGTCGCGAAACACTCACCGGAAAAAATTCTGGCTGAACCATTTGACTCGATCGCCGGATTGTATCCGTACCAAGCTCGCAAGATGGCGTACGCTCTGGGGCTGGATGCGACTGCCGTTCGGAGCGCCGAGAAATTCCTGCCGCAGATTTGTCGCTTCTTTGTGACATACGACTGCAGCATGGTGGAGATCAATCCGCTCATTATCACCGAAGACAGCCAGATGATGGCGCTCGACGGCAAAGTTACGTTTGATGACAATGCTTTGTTCCGTCACAAGGACGTGGTGGCTCTGCGGGATCTTTCAGAAGAAGATCCATCCGAAGTGAAAGCCGCTGACACAGGTCTAAGCTACGTCAAGCTGAACGGAAACATCGGGTGTCTTGTCAACGGCGCTGGGCTGGCGATGAGCACGATGGACCTGATTAAGCTGCACGGCGGCGAGCCGGCGAATTTTCTGGATGTGGGCGGCGGAGCAAACGAAAGTCAGGTGACGGAGGCCTTTCGCATTATCCTGGCAGACAAGAACGTGAAGGCCGTGCTGGTCAATATCTTCGGCGGAATCATGAAGTGCGACGTGATCGTGGCGGCATTGCTGGTTGCGTACGAGAAAGTCGGCTTCAATGTGCCGCTGGTTGTGCGACTGGAAGGTACGAACGTTGAGAAAGCCCGCGAGATGCTGAAGGCCAGCGGTCGCCCCATTATTAGTGCCAGTGACCTGACCGATGCGGCTCAGAAGGTTGTGAAATCCTTGGGTGTCTAGTGCCCGTCAAGACAACGAATTTGGGTTGAATCTGTAGGCCGGACCAAGCGAAGCGCCGTTCCGGCAGGTCGGCCAAGTGCCGGAACTTCATTCCGCTTATTTTTCTAAATTGTGAATTCAAACTGATGAGTATTCTCGTTTCCAGATCTACGCGCGTGATCACTCAGGGTATCACCGGGACTTCAGGTCTTTTTCACAGCCAGCAATGCAGAGCATACGCGGCGGAGTGTCAGCCAGGTGTGGATGTTTTCGTCGGGGGTGTCACACCAGGCAAGGGTGGGACAACTGTCGATGGCTTTGCAGTGTTCAACTCCGTGATTGAAGCTCGCGAGAAAACCGGCGCGAACACGTCGATGGTCTTCGTACCACCACCGTTCTGTGCTGACGCGATTCTGGAGGCGGCAGACGCAGGTATGGATCTGATCGTGGCGATCACCGAAGGCATTCCCGTGATGGACATGCTGCGTGTTCGACGTGGACTGGAAAATTCCAGGTCACGCCTGATCGGACCAAACTGTCCCGGCGTGATTACGCCGGGGATCGCAAAGATCGGGATCATGCCGGGCTACATCCACACGCCGGGCACGATTGGCATCATCAGCAAGAGTGGCACGCTGACATACGAAGCCGCATGGCAACTGGGGCGAGTTGGCCTGGGACAAAGCACCGCGATCGGCATCGGCGGCGATCCGATCAACGGCACAGATTACATCGATCTGCTTGAGATGTTTCAGAACGATCCGGGCACTGAAGGGATCTTGATGATCGGTGAAATCGGTGGTTGCGCGGAGCAATTGGCTGCGGAATACATCAAGTCGCATGTGAAGAAACCCGTCGCCGGATTTATTGCCGGTCAGACTGCTCCTCCCGGGAAACGTATGGGCCACGCCGGTGCGATTATTTCCGGTGGCGGCGGCGGTGCAGCTGAGAAAATGGATGCCTTGCGAGCCGTCGGAGTCATCGTCTCTGCCAGCCCCGGCGGCATGGGCGACGCAATGAAGCAGGCGATGAAAAAACAGATGTGAGAGCACTTAAAGCATGTGTGAATCTGCTTTGGCTCGCGTCACATCTATAGGTTTTTGGAAATCAAAAAATCCAGCGGCGTTGTGGATAACTCTGAGCAGCCGGAAACAGTTTGCGTGATCTGGATAGGCCCTCCTGAGCGTTTGGGCCGGAGTAGTTCCGCGCTCAGGAGACGTTCATCTCCGCGCACGACCAGCAGCTTGTTGGCGTGGTAAGTGCTCACCACCAGCGACGCGCCGAGCTGCTGCTGCAGGGCCACGAAGCTGTCGGTCTGAGTGTAACGGAACGCGACGGAAGCCGGTGCCGCCGGCGAAACGCTCGGAGGATTGTTGTC
>CANJQC010000051.1 GCA_947476295.1 Planctomycetaceae bacterium
ACTCTGACGCTGGAAGCATCTGACAGGGACCATCCCTTGTTTCAACTGTCAAATTCAACTTCCGAACGCGCTGAATTGCGGATGACGCCGTGCCCGTTCGATCACTGGGACAACCAGGAAAGCCGTCCGCCAGGCACGGCCAAGCTTGATCTGCAACGCCATTTTTGCGAATTCGTCTCCCGCTTGCGTCGCCAAAGCACGAATTCGAATTTTGTATTTGCCCTCGGACAATGTTTCCACGTTCGCTGATACCAACCCGATTGAGCCCAACATGCGGAAACCCTCTCCATCCGGATCACTTCCAGCGGTTGATTCAGTTCGATCAGCGTTGAAAGTTTGCGTCAAACCGTTGGAAAAATTTCGTGTGTCGATGACGGCAGCAGCCACCAGCTCAGCAGCCACCAGATACTTTTCCATCAGTAACGGAGGAACGCTGAGCACATCACCGATGTTATCAAAGCCTTTACCAACGTCATCCTGCGGAAAATCTTCCGCCGGTGTCAGGCTGATTCCAAACAGATCTCGAATCGTGTTGTTGTATTCCGCGCGGTTCAGACGATGCAGCGTTGATCGGCCGGCGTGATGAATTTGAGTGCAGTCGAAGTTGTAGAGTTCGTCATAGAAAATTTCGGCGACTTCTTTTCGTGTATTGCCTGTTGGTTCCGGGAATTGGACAGAGAAGTGTCAGTGGTCTCTCCCCCGATCGCTGCGGAGTCATTACTCGAGTGAATTATTGTGACGCCAGCCTGCTGATTCCTGAACCAGTAACCACCGAGCGCAGTCTCGTCCAACAGCAGCGTGGCACCAAACGCAACAATCATCCACGCCGCCAGAATTCGCACGGTGTAGCAGCCCTTGATCGCAACTGCACGACGCCCATCGCCGCTCCCGGATGCATCGGTATCAAGCAACTTGGCCTGCTTGCACTGCGAGTTCGTACAACGGACCCGGCGTCCAAGGAATCGTCCCTCAAGGCGAAACGTGAAGCTACAATCTGCACAGCAAAACGACGGATTCATTGCCCTCGACCCAGCTTCTGCAGTGAGTTCAGGATAGTTCGCTGACAATGGCGGGAAAACGACACCAGCGACGGCAGGAAGAAAATTCTCGCAGTTCTGCGTCTTAACTCGCTATTCGCGGATCTGAATCGCAAAAAAACGGCGACACACCGCGTTTCTCTGACTGCCGGACTTTATTCTCCTGTAGGAAAAAGGGCTTAGGGAAATCGCAGTCAACGACAGCGGCCCGCATTTTTCTGGAATGCAGATTCTTTGCCACACTCCCTTGTTTTCGCAAGACCCCAGAAGCCCCCCCCCCCTCGTTGCCACGCCATCGTTCCGGGGAACAGGCCCAGCGACGAGGCAAACGTGGGGGGGGCATCGACTCAACCTTCTCAGGAACTTGTCGAGGTTCTCTGCGATCGAAAAACTGTAGCGGATTGAAATGCAGAGCACCGAGAACGCTAAAATCGCTGAGGTCGTAACGATTAGGGTGATCAAGGTAATCTTGGAAGATTGTACGCCCTTTCAATCGCCGTCAAAGTCAGTGTAAACCTCGCGGAATATACTCAGTCAAACCACCAAAAGTCCGACCGGAATGCTTTGAAAATACAGGATATTGACACGTTTGCAAGGGCCTTGTAGAGTCGCGTGTCTGATTCATAACTTTGCTAAGCAGCTTTTGCAAAATCATGAACGGCATCACCAAAGAGGATAAGGTTTTTCGGCGGGCGATCTGAACTGTGATGAAGCAAATCAACCACGACCAATCAGTGGCGAATTGTTTTAGGAATCTCTTAGATCGATTAATGGCGTTGGTCGGCGTTGGTTGTGTGCTGATTGTCTTAAGGAGTCTCCCCGATCGCGTTGTGGCTCAGGAAGGTCGGCCTTGGATGATTTCAGGATCGACAGCACGAGGGTTATCGGAAGGACGTACGGAAACAAAGGCGAAGGATGCGAAACGCTCATGGATGGCGGATGTTGAAGAAACGGAATGGGAGTACATCGTGATTCATCACTCAGCCACAGAATCCGGCAGTGTGGAATCGATTCACGAAGAACATTTGAAACGCAGTGACGCAGAAGGAAACCCTTGGCTGGGGATTGGTTATCACTTCGTGATTGGCAACGGCCGGGGAATGCCGGATGGGATCCTGCAGGCAACGTTTCGCTGGAAGGAGCAGATTCATGGGGCTCATTCCGGCAGTACTTTGTTTAATACTCGAGGAATCGGAATCTGCCTGATCGGAAATTTTGAAGACGCTTCCCCGTCAAAGGCGCAGATTAAATCTCTGAAGTCATTGGTAAAAATACTTGCGGCGCGTCACCGGATCACTCCGGGAAATCTTATGGGGCATGCTTCGGTGAAAGCGACAGCCTGTCCCGGAAAATACTTTCCTCTGAACGAAATCAGACAGGTGATTTCCAAAACAAAGTCCTGATCGGTGCTGGTACTAATCAGGTGACAATTTAAATGAGGGTCAGGAAGATCTTCAGGTACATGGTTTTGATGTGTCCTCCCCTACTCACACTTTTATAAATCACGGAAGTCATTATATGTTTAATCGCGTTCGAAGCATGTCGTTCTCGTCAGGTGAACTGGAATCTCTGTTGCCGAACATTGATCTCGAGATGCTTCCGACCGAGCTGCGGGAAGTTTACGAATCGTGGAGTCAGTCTCCTGATTGCCCGTCGCAGTACTCCGGTTCGGTCGCAGAATCTGACTGGCCCGTTTCGATCTACGTTCCTGAACGTTACGAAGAAGGTTACGCCTATCCGCTTCTTGTGTGGTTTCACAGTGATGCGAATGACGAAGATCAACTGGAAGAGGTGATGTCGGCTGTTAGTTCGCAGAATTATATCGGGCTGGCATTACGGGGCAACCGGACGCATGAAGCAGCGGGCGGATTTCAGTGGGATGTGTCTTCGCTGCAGTTTGGATCAGTCCCGTTGCAGGATCTGCTGCACGTCACGACATGTCGGTTGCGGCAGGCGTTTCACGTTCACAGCCAGCGAATCTTTCTGGCCGGTTCCGGCTATGGCGCCGACGCCGCTTTGCAAATGTTGATTCAACGACCGGATTGGTTTGCCGGAGGGATTCTGCTCGACCCAGCCTGCAAAAGTGATTGCCGAAAGGCAGAACGGCTGACGGGCCTTCGTGGCAAACCAGTGCTGATGAGCGTCTCCCGCAGTTGCCCCGGCGATACGCTGGCTCGCAGTGTGGAAGCCGTGAGAATCCTCAGATCTGCTGGCGCAAACGTGGATGTCGAACTGACTGAACAACCCGTCGATCCAACAAGCAGCGAAGCCCGAATACTTGATCACTGGATGATGAACTGCATTAGCCGCGAAGCACTGGTTTAAGTTGATTTACCCAATCCACGCATAGTTGGCATTCGGCAGCGCAACGCACGATTTTGATGCGGCTGTCAGCCGTTGCAATTCGCTGGCGTCTTCGATAGCGATCATGCCCAGTTCATCGACGATGTCCGACGGGATGTTGCTGTAAAGATAAACGCGGGCGTGACGGAGAGCGTTGATGAGCTGCGTGATTTCGACAGAATCCTGACAGGGTTCGCGGCGCAGGGGTTTTAGGAGTTCATCAGGATCCTGGCAGCGTCGCAGCATGGTTGCAGCGGGGCCTTCCGGAATGGGCAGATCTGCAACGACGATGATTCGTCCATCCGACTGTACAAGTCTGGTAGCCAGCTCGATGGCATTCCCAAATTGTTTCCATCCGGATGCGACATCGCACGGCACTGACAATACAGCGGCCTCGACTTGTTTGCGTGGCTTCACCCGCCAGACGCGATCGACTAGGTCTTTGCCGGCAGTCATGACGTCTTCCGGCAATCCGGCCAGAATCGCGAGTGGAGTATCGTCAGGGCCAGGAACTATCTGAACCGCGAACTGCGTGCCCAGCAGCCAGCCGATCTCATCGACCAGTTGTCGGTATGGGCGCGGCTGTTCGGGCGTGAGTTCCGGGTGCCCTTGAGTCTGCGATTGCTGAATCGCATCCAAATCTGAAAACCACGGAAAGATGCCGCTGGTTGTTCCTCGATATCCCAGCAGGCTGTCGGAGCACACGATCCCGATCGTGACCAGTAGATCCGCATCGGAAACTCTGCGATTTAAATACACACGGTCACCGGCGGCTGAACTCGCTAGGTAACTCAACTGAGCAGTCTCCGCCGGATCATGCACATGCACCGTTAATTGCTGCTGCAGGTGCAGAGGCAGTTGTTCGACAAGGCGACTCCAGCCCGCGTTGGCTGGATCCAGTGGCAGCAGCAGAGCGAGTGTGATGCCACCGTCAGGCACGGACTGCAACTGTTCGCATACGGCGACCAGCAGATCAACGACATGTGGCGTTTCCGGATCAATCACAATCGCCACCGAATCACCCGGCACAACACAGCGTGCAAGTTCCGGCAACCCGAGTGGCTGCAACAGTGCGTTGCGACATTGTTCCGCGAAAGGCTGCGACAATTCGCTGCGCTCGACTAATTGCTTCACGCTGTCGGTGCGAACGGCGGCCGTGAGATTGCCGCTGCGAAGGGTGATTGACTCTAGTTCCATTTCGATATGACAATTGCGTTGAATTGAAGAGATCAGCGTTTCTTGCCTTTGCGGGTTTCTTTTTCACGTTGTTGTTCGGCCTGGTCGCGGGCGTTTTGAGCGGAATCGAGCAACTTCCGGAGAAAGCCGGGGAGTTTGCGGCCTTCCAGTGGTTTGGCGACCTGACTGGCTTTCAGTTTTGCAGCGGGCTTTGCATTGCTTTCGGGTTCAATCACTTCAACCGAAGCTCCGGACTTTTGCGTCATGGAACCTTTCCCAAGCAGCATGCGTTCCGCGATGCTCCACAAACTGGACGCGATGAAGTAGATGCACAGTCCTGATGGCTGATGCCAGAACAGCGCGCCCATGAAAAGCGTCATCATGTTCATCATCTTGTACTGTGCTGCCTGCTGCTCATCAGTGGCGGGAGGCATGAACATTTTTTGCTGCGTCAGAAACAGACCCACCGTAAACAACGGCAGCAGGCTAAAATCATATCCCAGATAAGGGAGACTGAACGGCAGGCGAAACAGAGCATCCGGTGCGGCAAGGTTGTTGATCCAAAGCAGCTTCTGCAGCCGCAGGTCCACGGCCGAATTGAGAGCGGTGTACAGGCCAATAAAGATGGGCATTTGAAGGAACAACGGCAGGCAACCACCGATCGGATTGATTTTATGCTTCCGCCACAGTTCCATCTGAGCCTTCGCGAGTTTTTCACGATCGTCGGCGTATTTTGCTTTCAGCTCAGTCAGTCTTGGCTGCAATTCCTTCATCCGCGCTGCACTGATGGCTTGCTTGCGGGAAATCGGAAACATACAGCCGCGAACCAAAACCGTCAGTGAAATAATCGCAAGGAAGTACGGAAGTCCAAATGTATAAAACGTGTCCAGCAGGTAATGCATGCCGCGTGCAACGAATCCGAACCAGCCGTAGTTCAAGACCTGACCGGCCGCCATTGGTGCCGGGTCGAGAAGTTCACGCCGTTTCGGACCAACGAAGAAAGCAAACTTGTGAGTGACGGCGTCTCCATCGCCCTTTGGTTTCAACACGACCGTGTTGGATTCCATGCGAATGCTGACATCCGATTTCCGAGGTTCAATCGGATCGGCCCAGATCAGAACTGGAAACGTGCGTTCGATCCACTTGGTTGCGGAACCTGACCGCACATCATCGGGACGATCATCCAGCGGCGCGACCAGAGCCGCGAAGAACTGTACATCCACGCCGGCATAACGAAATGCAGATGTCCATTTTTCGTCTTTTCGCAAACCGTCAAACAGTTCTTTTTTTGACAGCCGGTGCCCTGTCTCCGTTTCGATCTCATCAGCGTACCCCTGAACTGTACCAGCAGCCGTCGTGGCGCCTTTTGTGCCGTCAATAAATTCAATGTGAATATCGCGGTACTTCGATGTATGCTCCAGATTTTCCAGCAGCACACCGACCGGTCCCTGCATTTCGTATTCGACCGACTTTGGCGTATCCGACAGATTGGTCATCTCAATCGCGACCTGCAGCGTGTAAAACGAGGCATCTTCCCGCCACGCCTTTTCAAGTTCTTTGCCGGTGAGGTTGAGTTTCGGCAGTGTATACGTCTTGCGAATTCGCAGCGACTTGTCCGGTGCTTCATATTCAAAAGTTGCCGACGAACCTTTTTCGTTTTCGTCGGTGTCAGACAGCTTCCAATTTGCTGTCTCCAGCGTCTGACCTGCTTTTTCCAGTTGCTTGTCGATCACCGTAAAGGCAGTTGTAAACGTTCGATCCGGCGTCGGGTTGTTTCCCACGATCCGAGCTTGAAGAGTCTCATCCTTCAGATCTCGAAACTGCGGCGACGTCAACCGCACACTCTCGATCGCCGCTCCGGCCGAAGTCAAATCGACTGCTAAAGCGTATCCGCTTTCAGGGTCGATGGAGCCCAGCGTAAATTCCTGACTCGGATAATCCGGAATTGTCAGATCAGCCTCTGGTTGGGCAAGACCGATTGAATCGGCCGGCGCATCGGGATTGGCAGGATCGCTGGCTTCTGCAGCGATCGCCTGCTCAGGTTCGCCCTTCGCGGCATCCACAACCTGCTGATCAGCAGCTTTGGGCTTCTTCTTCTCCGGAAAGAACTTCGGCTGGAGGAACTGACTCCAGAGAATCATGAACAGCAGCGAGGTCATGAGGAACGTAAAAAGGCGACGGTTTTCCATAGAATCCAGCCACGAAGCAAGCGTGGTATCAGTCAAAACTCAAACCTGTGCGCAGCGATGTCAGACCACACGACGCACCGTCAGACCAAATTGAAGCCCGGGAGGATACCCAAACAGAACGCAGTCGTGTATTCACGGATCTTCAGAACCGTGTAATCGCCGAACTTTTCTGCAATCCGGAAGCTAAGCGTCGTCAGGACTAAGAATTGGGGTTAAGTTTATAGACAAAATCGAGCATTGACGGAGCACTAAACTCGAAAACGGAATGTTTCGTTTAAGTATCGCCACATCCAGTACGCCGCTGTGCGGTTGGAAATGATAAAACGCCCATTCCCCCTCATCCCCGGCTTCAGCATGTGTGCTTCCGGCCGACTGCTTCCGTCGGCGAAATGCAGTTCTGCGATCGCTCGATATGCCGTACTGGCCAGTTGTTCTTGCCCCTGCTGATTGGCTTTTGTGGCCAGCGGCCCATGAAAGCGGGTGGTCAGCGATTCTGGAGCCATCACTTCGCCTTTGGGGGAAATCAGGTCCACGCGAGTCAGAAAAGTGATATTCGCTAAGTGATCCAGCTTGATTTCCAGCGGCATCTCATCCTGCAGATCATCACGGTCACCTTGATCGATATACAACACCGCATTGAGCTTTTCTGACGGCGCAATGCTGGCAATTTCCTGTCCGGCTTCAATCAGGCATCCGGCATTCTCCGGATCCAGCGGCGTTCCCGTCCAGCGACCGAGTTTCATGGCATCGACCTCATTGCGGGGCGGTTCGGGCACACGCTTGGCGGCAACAAGCATTCCGCCTGTTGTCGTGCGGACCACACGCTGGAGGTTGAGTCGCACGGTTTTCTGAATCTGTTGCTCCAGCTCCAAAGCTTCGGCGATTGCTACGCCTTCACCTGCGGGATCTTCGTTGATGTTGTACTGCCGAATTTCCTGAGTGCGGAAGACCCAGTTAGAAACGTGCTGCAATAATTCATCGTGCCGTCGCAGGTCGTCGGGGCTTTCGAGGATCACGATCACATCGCCTGCTGATACCGTTTCTCCGTTGCGGCGTATTCGCGTGTATTCGTCCGGGCTTGGAAGTCCTTTCAGGAGATCCAGTTTTGAAGGATCGATCATCAGTTTTCCCGGATTGCCCGGAGCCGTGCGTTCAGCCGCCTTTCTTCTCGCGCTCATCTGGAATTTCAGCAATTCTTTGTAATGTTCGCGGTATTCGTCGGGATCCAGAATTACGCCGTTGACCGGAGCGGGGACCATCACCACATTCTGCGGTTCCAGAAAGCACGGGGCTTCGTGATACCAAGGAATTGGAGTGCTGAAGGCCGCGTAGACGACACCACCGAAGAGCAGCGATGAGACGGCAATTTTTGTTTTGCTCATGGGTTCCATCCGAGGTGTGGCAATGATCTGATAGATGCTGCGAAACATACTGAAGATAATCCCGGCCATCGAGAATATCATGACCGAAATCCCAATGCTCTGCAGATCATATGGTTTGAGCACTGTGTACAGGAACATACTGATCGAAACCAGAATCACCCAGCGATACAGCCACGCCGCGATCGCATACGTGACAAACCAAGCTCGACCGGTTTCCGGCATGAAGGGATCGGGCTTGGATTCAATTCCCAGGCAGTACCATGAAAACGCTTCGCGGAGCAATTTTTCCGACTTTTGACGGAGATTCGGAATCTCCAGAAAGTCACTCATCATATAATAACCGTCGAACCTCATCAGCGGATTCAGGTTGAAGATGACGGTCGTAATTGTCGTGACAAAAAACGTGTTGAGTGCCAGATAGTGCAACATGCCGGATTCGGTCAGCCACCAGATATAAATGGCGACCCCCGACAGGATCACTTCGATATACATCCCGGCAGCACCAATGATAATCCGATGCCACTTATTTCGCATCATCCACGAATCTGTGACGTCACAATAAAGGCACGGACTGAACACCAGCAGCATGACACCCATCTCGTGGCATTCGCTGCCGTAATACACGCAACTGAGGCCGTGGCCAAATTCATGGATGATCTTTGCCATGCCCAGCGTGACCCACAGATACATCAGGTTGGGCCAGCCGAAGAAGCTCTGGAATTCCGGCAGTTTACCGCGAAAGACTTCCAGATTCGCGCCTAGAACCAGCCACGATGATACGACAAAGATCATGCATAAGGTGGCACAGAACGGATGAAACATCCAGCTCACGAACGGAAGCATCGCTCGCAGCGTGCGTTCTGGATCCCAGCCCGGCAGTCGCAATGAGAGCAGACTCATCAATGTCTGCTTGATTTTCTCATTGCGTGACTTCTGCCGCTCACGGACAACAGCGGCACCTTGCCCTACGCGATTGCTGACGACCAGTCCCTTGCGATGCAGGTCAGTGATCAGTTGCTGAATGTCGCTGAGCGTAATCTGCAGCGTCGGAAACTCGAACTTCAGATCATCTCGGACGGCTTCCAGACTGCGAACACCGTCCAGCAGTTGCAGAATCCGGTACTGCTCAATCTGCAATCTATGATACTTGAGCGCGACAGGATCTTTGATGACCTGGTAACCAACGCCAAGATAGTCAATCTTGGCAACAACTAGGTCGGCGCGTTTTCGTAAAGGAATGGGTCGCTGGTTAGAGGCGACCATGTTTCCGGAACTCATTCTTCGCGCTTCTTTGGAATGATTACGGCTTCGATAGGCAAGCCCTGCTGCAACAGATAGCGTCCGTATTTGTCCTGGCGATTTGGGACATCGACATGAACACTAAGATAAACCGTATTGGATTTTTTTTCGAGCGTTGGGTCAATAAATCGAATCGTGCCGGTGAAGATTCCATCCTGCTCCGGTGCCGAGATCAGCGACTCCGGGGCATATGGCCCACCACGCCGGAACAGATCGTCGCCATTATCATCGTTTGAAGCTGGTTCATCCGATTTAAGAGTCGAACTTTCCGCTCGAATCGACTTGCCTGTGGTATCGATCCGGAGTTCGACTGGATCACCCACGAAGACTTCGCTGCGACGCTTGTAGTCGATCTTGAGGACTGCTCGAAGTTCGGACATGTCGGTCACGGTGAGGACGGGGTCGCCGGGGCGGACACTTTGTCCCGGCCAGCGATGAACCTTCGTGACCAATCCATTGAATGGAGCATAAACCTGATACTGAGCCAATTGAGCCGTTTTGGTCGCAAGCGTCAGACCAAGGACTTCTTTGTCCTCGATAGATTTCTCACGTGACGCCTTCGACTTTTCGACTTCAAGCTCCGTCTGACGCATTTCGTTATCGCTGAATACCTTGCGCTTCGCGTTCGCTTCCTTTCGAATCTTCAGATCGACCTCTGCCTTGGCAAGGGCGACCACGGTAAACTCAATTTCCACGACCGAATCTGCCTTTTTTTGAGCCTCAGCCACTTCCCTACGAATCAGTTCGTCTTCGACTTCAATCATCAGGTCGCCCTGCTTCACGTACTGCCCCTCTTCGCTGGGATTCACGCTCCTGAGCTTTCCGGTGACCTCCGTAGAAATCGGCACCTGGCGAATCAGTTCCATCCTCGCTTCTTCCGCCTTGATCCGTTGCGGGCTTTGCGCGACTGCTGGATTCATGAACAACACGGCCAGCAAAACACTTACTAAAAATGTCCGAATTCCCAGAAAAAAATGGCACATAACACGATCCTGAACGCGAACGGGACTGGCGACCGAATGCCGCCCACCGAGAGACTATGACGATTTTCCACCCGGATATCTAATGCAATCCGCGCTTTTGCTCAATCCCGGTGAATGTCCATCCTGTTATCGATTGATCCAGCGGGCGGCTCTATTTTGAGCCGCCCGGTGATTCGCTGCCGACTGGACCGGTTGCGGTCGGTCCAGTCGGTGGCACGACGACGGGCTGCAGTATGAAACCGTCGTCGGAGCGTTTAGTTCGTTCATTCGTCGAGCCAGCACTCCGTGCGAGCTTCGGACTGCCGGGCTTCGCAGGAGTGCTCGGCGTCGTCATCAACATTAGGTTTCCCGGTGTGGAACTGGAAACAGTTCGGACAGGAGGCTGACTTTTCCCAGTTGTCGATGCGTTTCCGGCAGATGATGGCGGGGCGGGATTTCCGGCAGCGAGTGATGTGGAATCTACCGGTACAACAGCAGCCGCGCCTTCTTTCGGCGGATCAAGAAACAACAACTGAGGCGACAGTATCATACTGCGATCCGCCGCAGGCATCGTTGAACCCCCAAATTTCCCACCGCGATTCACGTTTCGAGGTTTCCTCGCGACTTCCACCAACTCGCCTTTTCGCTGCGGCAGGACGCCTTCCATTTGTTGAGCGACCTGAACGACCCATTCAGGTTCGTCCAGCACGGCGCGGCACATCATGCTCCCATACAGCGAAATCTCAAACAGATTGCGATCCATCAAAGAATAGAGGACCGGCGTCAGCACTTTGGCAATCGCCGACACGCCGCTGGACGGAAACCGCACGAACACGTCAGCTTCCTGCGTGACCACGTGAGTGCCTTCCGCATTCGGCGTGTAAACCGCGCGAAACCAGATTAGCGCGGACGCTTGCATCGGACGCGGCAGCAGTGGATTGTGGTAACTGCCCTGGCAGACGAACACCATCTGGTTATCGTCCTGATAAAGAATGTCGGCGATGCCTTCCGAACCATCAATTGCCAGCGCTTCGTACTCATTTTGGGCTGTCTGCCACATCTCAAATCGCGAGATCCCCATGACGCGCCAAGTACTAACGGCGACATCGGGATGACTGAGCAGATAGCGAAACATCGGTTCGTCGATCGTGTACTCCAGCGACGGCAGACGCCGGAAGTGACTGCGTTCATTGATGATCAACTGTGCCCGCTGGCGATTCTCCTGCGTCATGCCTTTGAGCGGCATGGTCGATCGCGCCTGATCTTCCGCTCCGGCTGAAGACTCACCGTCCGCGAGAATCCGAATTCCGGCTTTTTCTGCAAGGTCCTTCAACTGGTCGGCGGAGCAGCTTGAGGATCCGCCTACGCATACGACCGCCGCAATCCCCAGAACTACAATTCCCGACAGCTTGAAGTGGTCGGCACATGCAGAACCAGCAAAAACCACGCGACAGGACGTCAACAGTACATGTGCGCTGCCATTAGTGAATGAAACAATTTGTCGTTCAAGCGGCGCAGTGCCGCGTGTCCGGAATTGCATGATCCCCCCTATCACTCTAACGCTGCATTCCGGACGCAAAGCGAACTCCGGCCCCCCTGCAAGCAGAATCTGCTGCGGACGGAGTTCGCCTGAATCGAAGACATGCAGTTTTGTGCGACGCTGTGACCGGCCCCCCGGAAGTCAGACGTCGCACAAATCCCCCTGACCGGAATCATCGGAATCGTCGAGTGTTCTCGTTGAGGCCAATTGTTAAGTAAGACCGGTTGCAACGATTTTCCATCAATCCGACGGACATCTGTGTGACTCACCCAGGCCGGCGGAATTCCGATCAGTAGATTTCGCCGAAAGTCATCGGCAGTTGTTTCGAGCACACTGCCCGTTCATGCACCACCGTGTCACATCCATTTTTTCACAGTAGACATGATCCAGTCCGCGATGAAAATCATTAGCATCGGTCAGATCATCCAGATGATCCATGATCGCGTCGGTACAACGAAAGCAGTGGCAGCCTGACAACGCAGAAACGCTGGCGCAGGCCAGCACAAGGTAGGCGAAGGCGCGCATGAGATTCCTTTCCCGGCAACTCACTCAATTTGAAGGACTGTCAATTGTTAAAGTATCAGTGCGTGGCCAGCAGTAACCACCGGCCATGGAGTATTGCCTGAACTTCAGCGATGCAAATGTGGCGTACGCTCCAACGTGCTACAAATGTCCAACGGCAAGCTGGAAGCTTACCCCACTCCAGGCAAATCGAATTTCCCTCGCTCAGTCCTGCAGTCTGGACCGACTCTGGCGGCAAGTCCTGTTCTTCCGGCAGCTCACTGCCGTCAGAGCCCGAACGTTCGAAACGTTTTCACTGTTGAACAACTCCGCTACGACCCGTCCCCCATGTCATACCATCGGCAAACTTCACCGCGATTGGTGATTTTGCGGAAATGAACTGAAGCTGCAATCCCCGTGGCTCGACTTTCCGGGCATCGCAGTCCGAACAACAAAATCGCACCGTGTTGAAAAAGTGTCATGACCTGGTGACAATATGCCCGCAGTGAAGTAACAGTTCGTCAGCATTGGCCGTCGTGGCACCATCGATTTACCTTCAGCACTGAGATGAAAATGCGAAAGTCGTTGACCGTGGTTTTTCTGAGTCTGCCGGTCTTGTGTTTTCTTAGTTCGCAACTGCTGTGGCCTGAAACCGCAGCCCAGGAAAAGTCAACGGTCAAGCAGACAGTTGCCGCAAAGGCGACTGTGCCTAGTGCGGCCGCTCCCGAGGGTATGGCTCTTCCCGAATACAACGATCAGGGAGCGCTCCTGCGTCCGGTGGGATTTGAACGCTGGATGGTTGTGGGAACATCCATCGGTTTGAACTATTCGGATGGAAAAGTGAAAAATCCTGACGATCCTGGGCAGTTCCACAACGTCTACATGCAACCGCAGGCTTTCGACAACTATGTCCGGACCGGCGAATTCCCTGAGCAGACCGTCTTCGTTGTCACCAATAATCCGTCTACATCTACAAAAGGGAAGGACAGTCTCAATCGCACCGGATTTTTTGCTGCACCTTCGACGGGTCTGGAAGTTGCAGTCCGGGACACAAAACGATTCCCTGACGGCTGGGCGTATTTTATGTATCACGATACCGAGCACAAACCGGCAGACGATACACCATCAGCGAAAATGCGTCCGGTGGAAACGGCCTATCCCAGAGCGGCCTGTTACGATTGCCATGCTGAACACGGAGCAGTCGATAACGTGTTCACGCAGTTCTATTCCGTACTTTCAAATGCCCGTGAACAGCACGTCGCTGAACACCGGCTTGAGTGACATTCCGTTTGGATGCCATCACTATGGTGCTCTTCAACGACTGGCAGTAATTCGCGATCCAGCGATGCCGCAACCAATCCTATGACGCCCGTTCGAGGTCCGTCCGTCACCCGAAGTAACTCGGTCGGCGCTGTGCGATCCCAAACCCATTGAGCCACTGTTTCAAGAAACAGAACCGTCGTGATCGCAGTGTTAACCCACGCTTCCACGGCGTCGAGTTTCTGAAAGCGGTACTGCAAAAAAACCAGCGTCGATTTCAGTTCCTTGAAAAACAGTTCGATCTGCCAGCGAAGCGAATAGAGTTCTATCACTTCGCTCAAGCTCATATTGGTGGCATTGGTCATTCAAGACCATGGTCCTGGCAAATTTCGCCAAACCTGATTTCCCAATGAACGACTTGAGTGCCGGAGCTGAATCAGAAACAATAACGATCGCGAATCCTTCCGCTGGCTGGTGATATTCAACAGATCCGATTATCGAAGTGGACTCGCGAATTTTCTGCAACACCAGTGGGACACATTGGCTGGATCTCGGACATGAATGTCCAGGGTCCATAACCGCAGGGGCATCGACCGCCGTTGGTCTACGACGCCTTCCAGAGATCCAGCAGCTTTGACGATTCGTAGTCGCCAGCGGTGATTTCAAATCCCAGATCGGCGATCATCCGGAAATCTTCTTCGGCCTTTTGGCCGGGTGTAGTCAGGTAGTCGCTCACGAACATTGAGTTTGCCGGATACAGCCCCATTGCCTGCATTGAACGCAGATTCACTTCACGACCGCCAGCGATTCGCAGTTCGGCTTTTGGATTTGTCAGGCGGAACATCGCGAGCACTTTCAGGCAGAACCTCGGGTCCAGTTCGTGGACGGATTGCAGGGGCGTGCCGTCGATGGAATTGAGGAAGTTGATCGGAATCGATTCGACGCTCAGTTCAGCCAGCTTCATGGCGACGTCCACAACGTCGTCATGAGCTTCGCCCATGCCGACGATCATTCCGGCACACAATTCTAGGCCAGCGCTGCGGCAGACGTCCAGCGTTTCTAGGCGATCCTTGAATGTATGTGTCGTACAGATTTCATCGTGGAAGCGTTCACTGGTATTCAGATTGTGGTTGACGCGATCGACGCCCGCTTCCTTCAGCTTCACTGCCTGTTCTGGTTTTAGTAATCCAAGGCAGCAGCAGATGTGCAAGCCATACTGATCCTTGATCTGACGCACCACTCCGGCGACATGATCCACTTCGCGATCTGTCGGGCCGCGACCGCTGGCGACAATACAATATGTGCGTGACTTGCTTTCGGCAGCCTTGCGAGCTCCGTCAAGCAACCGCTCCGCATTCAGCATCGCGTACTTTTCGATCGGTGCTTCGGAGATTTTAGATTGTGAACAGTAAGTACAGTCTTCCGGACAAAGGCCGCTCTTCGCATTCTTCAGGTAATACAGTTGGACCGTCTTGCCGAAGTACATCCGCCGAACGCGATACGCTGCATCCAGAACGGCCAACAGGTCATCATCGTGGGCTCGTAAAACTCGCAACGCATCCTCACGCATCAACGTTCGGCCGTTTAACACGGCATCAGCCATCTCGTGCCAAGACAATTGAGCAGTTTCACAGATGGAAGATGCGGACATGATAATGAACATTCCGGGGCTGAATCGATCGCAACGAGAAGACTCAAACGATCTTTGAATTCGTGCGAGACGCAAATAGTAACGCACTTAGAAACATGAGAAAACGGACTCCGCAAAGTTTGGACGATTTTGGAAGACGAAGACCGCTCGCAGTCATCCACAGGGGCCGCCAAATTAGGTCACATACGTCGAGTACATTCTGTTTTCCAAATCTCAGCACAACCAAATGATGTACGGGACGATTATCTGTTCTTGGTAAACATGTCCGCCGTGCGGGGATTCTTACGAATGTCTTGATGATCAGGCGTGTGAAGGCCTCAGTAGTGTTGTGATCGCGTTCAATCGCAGTTACTGGTCTGCTGATTCTGAGAAATATCGGGTCAGCCAGCGCTCTGCCGTTAACAACTGGCTAAATTCAGCAGGAATCCTTGATAAGTTGGCGTCATCGATGAACACTTAGAGCATTCTGGAAATGATTTCCCGAAGCAACCCACCTCAAATCCCACCCGATCGAAGTGCTTCGCACTTTTGCAGACAGGAACATGCTCGAACATCAACTGTCGGCGATCATTTGATTGCCTGACAGGCTGTTCATTTTCCCTAGGAGTATCGACATGGCTCGTGGTAATTCACGCAGAAGTTTTCTGCACGTTGGCTTTTGCGGCGGTATCGGTCTGACGCTGGCTCAGTATTTCAAGATGCAATCGGCCCAGGCTGATCTCAAGAAATACGAAACCAAGGAAGGCACGGCAAAGTCGGTAATTTTCATCTTCCTGCCAGGCGGGATGGCCCATCAGGAAAGTTTCGACCCGAAACCATACGCTCCGATTGAATATCGCGGGCCGATGAGTTCAATCGAGACCAACGTGCCGGGTGTGTTCATCAACGAGCGCTGGGTGCAGACCGCTAAGGTGATGGACAAAATCACGCTCTGCCGCAGTATGACTCACGGTGAGGCGGCTCACGAACGCGGCACGCATAACATGTTTACCGGTTATCGCCCAAGCCCGGCTCTGGCATTTCCGAGCATGGGAAGTGTCGTGAGTCACGAATTTGAACCACGAAACAACCTTCCACCTTATATATGCATTCCTGGTCAGCCGAATGAGTTTGCCGGCACAGGGTATCTGAGTTCTTCTTTTGCTCCGTTCAGTCTTGGTTCTGATCCGGCAGACGCGGGATTCACAGTTCGCGACCTGCAACTTCCGGGTGGCGTGACCGACGAGCGATTCACTCGCCGCCGCCGCGCACTGGATGCAGTGAATAATCATTTTGTGAGCAAGGAAAAAGCCGATTCATTGGACGCAGTCGATACGTTCTATCAGCGAGCGTACGGGATGATCAGTTCACCGCAGGCGCGGGAAGCCTTTGATCTCAGCAAAGAAACAGATGCACTGCGTGATGAGTATGGTCGCAATCAGGCTGGTGCGCGTATGTTGATGGCTCGTCGCCTTGTCGAAGCGGGTTCCCGTTTCGTGACACTAACGTACGGAGGCTGGGACATGCACGACAATATCGCGGCTGCCATGAATGGTCAGGTTCCGCCGTTTGATCAGGCGTTCGCAAGGCTGATTCGGGATCTGGACGAACGTGGTCGCCTGAACGATACGATGGTTTGCATCGCCAGCGAATTCGGTCGCACACCGAAAATCAACGGCACCGCTGGGCGAGACCATTGGCCGAAGGTATTCAGCGTGGTGATGGCTGGCGGCGGAATTAAGGGCGGGCTGGTTTATGGTTCGTCAAATTCAACGGCCAGCGAACCTGACGAAAAGCCATTGAACGTCGAAGACTGGGCCACCACGATTTACCATTGTCTGGGCATCACTGCAGACAAGGAGTTGATGGCTCCTGGTGATCGACCGATCGAAATTGTGGACGGCGGCAAGGTTCGTTCTGAGCTTTTGGCCTGATATTCGAGCTTCATTGCAGCGCTGCGGATCGCCGGTGGAGTGGATTCGCAGCGTTGTTTTGCAGGTAGAACGAAGAAACGCCCTGAAAAGGAAGCCGGGGGAGTTTGCGGGAAGGATTCCCGTTATCTTTCAATTGTAGAGACTTCGCCATGCGGTTTTCGTTGGCAGTGTTTTTCAGTGTTTTTGTGTCAATATTGACTCCTCAGGCTGTCTCAGCAGCGGACCCGAACCTTTCCGTAATTATTCCGCGCGGTGTCCAGCGCGGGACGGAGCAGATCATTCGGTTTGTCGGTGCTCGCCTGGATGACGCGGACGGCATATTCTTTTACGAGCCGGGATTTGAAGTCCTTGAAATCAAACCTGTTGATGCCAACACCATCGATGTGAAGATTCGGATTGCTCCTGATTGTGTATTGGGGGAACACACAGCTCAGGTTCGAACAAAGACCGGCATTTCCGATTATCGCACGTTCTTTGTCGGAGCACTTCCGGCGGTTGACGAGAAAGAGCCAAATACCGACTTTAATGTACCCCAGGAGATTCCCATCAACAGCACTGTAGTGGGGACAGTTGATAACGAAGATGTCGACTACTTTGTGGTCGAAGCCAAAAAAGGTGACAGGCTTTCGGTGGAAGTCGAGGGGATGAGATTTGGCCAGACTTTGTTTGATCCGTACATCGCCATTCTGAACGACAAACGATTTGAATTGTCAGCCGAAGATGATTCTCCGTTACTGAAACAGGACGCGGCAACTTCGATTGTTGTGCCGGAAGACGGGAAGTACACGATCGAGATGCGTGACAGCGGTTACGGTGGCAACGGCGAATGTCGCTATCGACTGCATATCGGGAACTTTCCGCGTCCGATGGCTGTCTTCCCGGCAGGCGGCAAGGCTGGTGAAGCATTGGAAGTGACGTTGATCGGCGACGCGATTGGTCCGATTCCAAAGCAAATCACGCTTCCAGACGACGGGACGTCGGAAACCGTCATCTTTGCCGAAGATGCCACCGGGATCACTCCGTCAGGGCATGTGATGAGAATTTCTTCCGTGCCAAATTCGATGGAAGCCGAACCGAATAACGGCTTTGAAAATGCAACTCCGGTTGTTCAGTTTCCGTCGTCGTTCAATGGAATTCTCCAGGAACCGGGCGACGTCGATATCTACAAGTTTACTGCCGTTGCCGGTCAGGTGTTCGAAGTGGAGTGTTACGGTCGGCGGATCCGATCGGCCATCGATCCGGTAATGAATTTGTACAAAGCCAACGGCGAAGGCATTACTGGCAACGACGATTCGCGTGGGCCGGATAGTTATTTCCGCTGGCAGGTTCCGGCGGACGGTGAGTACGCGATTCGGATTGCCGACCATTTGAATCGCGGCGGTGCTGAATTCGTGTATCGCGTCGAATTTCAGGAGGTGAAGCCGTCACTGAATACGGGCATTCCGCGAGTCGCACGTTATTCACAGTCACGCCAGCAGATTTACGTTCCTCGCGGAAATCGCTTTGGAACAATCATTTCGGCAGAACGTGTGAATTTCGGTGGTGAATTGACGATTGACGGAATCGAATTGCCCCCCGGCGTCACGATGACAGCGTTGCCAATGGCCGCAAACCTCAACACGATGCCCGTTGTGTTTGAAGCGGCCACTGACGCTCCTTTGGCCGGAGCGTTGGTCGATTTTCGCATGAAGTCGACAGATCCCAACCTTAACGTCGTCGGACAATTTTTGAATCGAGCAGATTTCGTAATTGCGGGACCGGGGCAGTCTTTGTATGTCTGGAAGGACGTCAATCGATTGCCGGTGGCGACGGTCAATGAACTCCCGTTCAAGCTGGAACTGATTCAGCCCAACGTGCCGATCGTACGGAACGGCATGATGATGCTCAAAATCGTTGCAACGAAGAAGGAAGGTTGGGACGAAGAGATTCGAGTTCAGTTCCCGTTCAGTCCCCCCGGTGTTGGCGCCAATAGTGAAATCGTAATTGCGAAAGGACAGACCGAGGGTTTGTATCAGATCAACGCTGACGGCAATGCTGCGATTGGTAAGTGGCCGATTTATGCCATGGGCTGGGCGAATATCAACGGAGCAAGCTGGGCATCGACTCAGATGGCGACTCTGGAAATCGCCGAACCGTATGTCGGTATGACCGTGCAGCGTTCTTCTGTCGAACAGGGCAACGAGACCGACGTTGTTGTTGACGTGCAGATCTTAAAGGAGCTCAAAGCACCAGCAATTGTAACTCTTCTCGGCCTGCCGCATAAAGTGACTGCGGAACCATTGCAGGTCACTGCGGACACCAAAGAACTGGTTTTCAAAGTGAAGACTGAAGCCGACAGTCCCGAAGGAACTCATAAGAACATTTTCTGCCAAGTGACGGTCACGGAGAATAATGAAAGTATTGTGCATGCGCGCGTGGGTGATTCGGAGTTGCGGATTGATAAACCGCTGCCTATGCCGACTGCAGCTCCGACTCCGGCACCAATGCCAGTCGCCGCCGCAGAAGTTCCGGTGCCAGCTGCTCCGCCGGCTGAAAAGCGATTGACTCGACTGGAAAAACTACGATTGGATTCTCAGAAAAAGACTGCAGGTCAGTGAGGGGACCGTTCCGAGAATGGAGTGTTTTTGATGTAGGATGGACATTCATGTCCGTCGGGTTTACGTGCGACGCTGTCGAAGCGGAAGTGACTGCAAATCCGAAATCTTTCATCTACGGAGCAATTTCCGGCGAGGACTCGGACATGAATGTCCAGGCTACATGAATCGCAGCCGTAGCGACAATAACTTTCAGAACGATCCTGAGCGGCACAAAAGCTGCCGAAAACATGAATATCAGCTTCCCCGCAATTTGCGGCGAAGCAGTCTAAGCGAACGGATAACTTTCGATGAAATCGTTTTCATATCTTCATCTTTCAGCCTTGGTCGCAGTCATACTGCCGATGATTTCGGCAGCGCAGGGGGATGATGCGGCACCGGCGTCGATCAGTGTGGCTCCGATGGACATTCATTTGTCAGCGGTGCGGGATCGACAGGGGATCATCGTCCAGGCCGTAATGCCGAACGGTCTCACTCTTGACGTCACTGAACAGGCAACACTGACGGTTGAAAACGAAGCGTTCGTACGCCGGGATGCTGCAACTTTCTATCCTGTTGCAGATGGCGAGACCAGGGTAACGGTTACCTTCGGTGGCCATTCAATCGAGGTTCCTGTCATCGTGCAGAACTCACAGGTCGACCCTGCGATCAGTTTTCGTCAGGACGTGATGCCCGTCTGGATGAAGACAAGCTGCAACAACGGAAGTTGTCACGGGGCCGCACGGGGCAAAGATGGCTTTCGCCTTTCGCTTTTTGGTTTCGATCCGGAAGGCGACCACTATCGCCTGACTCGCGAAATCCCTGGTCGCCGCATCAACTTGGCCTTGCCAGCGGAAAGCCTGTTGATCGAAAAGTGTGATGGCACTGTGCCGCATACTGGCGGCAAGCGATTTGATGTCGGCAGTGAAAATTACAACACAGTGCTGCGATGGCTGGAAGCAGGGGCTCCAAACGATCCCGGTCCCGTGGCGACCGTTGTATCGCTTGATTTGTATCCAAAGAATGCCGTGATGGATGGCGAAGGAGAAACTCAGAGATTAACAGTGCGTGCAAAGTACTCAGACGGAACTGACCGTGACGTGACAAATCTCGCCTTTTTCAGTTCAAACAACGAAACCAGTGCGGAAATTGCTCAGACGGGTCTGGTGACAGCGCACGCCCGCGGCGAAGCCTTTATCATGGCACGCTTTGATACGCACACCGTCGGTTCGCAGTTTATCGTGCTGCCAAAAGGCCTGAATTATGAAGATCCGAAGACTTCTGAGTTCAACTACATTGACACCCTAGTTCACGCCAAGCTTCGCAAGCTGCGAATTATTCCGTCGGAAGTCTGCAGTGACGAAGAATTCATGCGTCGTGTTTTTGTCGATATCACTGGAACACTGCCAACTGTGGATGAACATGCAACGTTCGTTACCAACACAGATTTGCTCAAACGCGAAAAGCTGGTGGACGAACTTCTGCAGCGCAAACAGTTTGTTGATATCTGGGTGATGAAGTGGGCTGAAATTCTGCAGGTGCGGACGATCTCAAATCGTGTTGAAACAAAACCGATGCTGGCTTACTTTAATTGGCTTCGAGAAAAGATCGCCAGCAACACGCCGACCGATCAGATGGTCCGCGAGATTCTGGGTTCTACCGGAGGGTCATTCGCAAATCCTGCAACGAACTACTACCAGACAGAAACCGAAACGCTGAAAACCGCCGAAAATGTGGCTCAGGTTTTCATGGGCATGAGAATCCAGTGTACTCAATGCCACAACCATCCGTTTGACCGCTGGACGATGAACGATTACTACAGCTTCGCGGCCTTTTTCGCGCAGATTGGGCGTAAGCAGGGCGAAGATCCTCGCGAAACAATCATCTTCAATTCCGGCGGCGGCGAAGTAACGCACCTTGTCGGCGGCGTTGTGATGAAGCCGAAGTTCCTAGGCGGAATTGAACCGGATCTTGCCGGCCGCGATCGCCGGGAAGTGCTTGCTCAGTGGCTGGCATCTCCGGAGAATCCTTACTTCGCAAAGAATCTTGCTAACATCGTGTGGGCGCATTTTCTGGGTCGCGGCATTATCAATGAAGTGGATGATGTCCGGGTCAGCAACCCAGCAGTCAATGCCGAACTGCTTGATGAACTAGGCAAGCGATTCACTGAATACAACTACGACTTCCGCAAACTTGTGCGAGATATCTGCACGTCGCGGACTTATCAGTTGTCAACCAGGCCAACTGAGTCCAATGAATCGGATCATCGCAATTTTGCCCATGCCGAATTACGACGTATCCGTTCAGAAGTAATGCTGGATTGTATCAGCGAGGTCACCAGCACTCAGGATAAGTTCCCGGGCCTGCCTGTCGGAGCAAGAGCCGTGCAGATCGCCGACGGCAATACGGCCACGTACTTCCTGACAACGTTTGGTCGCGCGAAGCGCGAGACTGTATGCTCGTGTGAAGTGAAAATGGAACCGAACCTGTCACAGGCTCTGCATCTGATTAATGGTGACACGTCCAACGCGAAGATCCAGAGCGGTGGCCTTGTGGCCAAACGGCTGGAAGAAGGAAAAACTCCGGAAGACATCATCTCAGAGATGTACATTCGTTGCTTCTCGCGAAAGCCGACCGGTGAAGAAGTATCGTCGCTGATCGCCATCGTTGCAGAACAGGAGAACAAGAAGGAAGCTCTGGAAGACATATTCTGGTCGTTGTTGAATTCCAGTGAGTTCCTGTTCAATCACTGATTGTATTGCGTTGATTGTCACGATTCTTCCGTTCCGATAACGGAAGATGGTGAGAGTTTTAAGTGTGCGGGGTCTGTATGGCCTGACAAGTGTGGCAGATTCTGCCGAAGAGTTATTTTGTTGAGTTCAAATTGCCTCGTAGAATCACGGGGTGTGGGACGGGCGGTATCTGAGCCTTTGTCCTGAGGAGTTTCATCATGAATCGTCTCTCCAGGTTTCTGCCAGGATTTCTTGCCGGGATTGCCGCGCTCACTGTGCAGACTCTTTCTTCAATCTGCTTCGCTGATGACAAAGTCAACTTCGAAGACCACGTCAAACCGATTCTGCGGGATAAGTGTCTGTCGTGTCATAATACGAACAAGAAGAACTCAGACCTAGACCTGTCGTCGTACTCATCGATGATGCAGGGCGGCGCGTCTGGTGCGTCCGTTGAAGTGGGCGATTCCGGTGCTAGCTATCTGTACAGTCTGGTGGCGCACCAGAGCGAACCGTTCATGCCTCCAAACGCAGACAAACTTCCGGATGCGTCGCTGGATACGATCAAGAAGTGGATCGATGGCGGTGCCCCGGAGACTTCGTCCAGCAAGGTAACGCTGCCGAAGAGAAAAATTGCAGCGATGACAGTGGGCGTTTCCGCAGGCGCTCGGCCTGAAGGTGCGCCTCCGATGCCGGACGTATTAAATGCTGAACCGGTTGTGCATACTTCCGCGACGACAGCAGTCTCGGCGATCGCCACAAATCCTTGGTCGAAGCTGGTCGCCGTGGCCGGCCAGAAACAAGTTGTTCTGTATCACACAGAAACTTTGGAACCCTTGGGCGTGCTGCCGTTTCCTGAAGGCGTTCCGCGAGTCCTGAAGTTTAGCCGCAATGGCGCTTTGTTGCTCGCTGGTGGTGGTCATGGAGCGGCGAAGGGTTTGTGTGTCGTATGGGATATCAAGTCCGGCGAACGCATTATGACAGTCGGCGACGAATTGGATGAAGTTTTGGCTGCGGATATCAGTGCCGATCAGTCTCTGATCGCACTTGGTGGACCAGAGAAAATTGTACGTGTGTTCAACACATCCACTGGTGAACTTGCCTACGAATGCCGGAAGCACACCGACTGGATCTATTCCCTAGAATTCAGCCCGGATGGCGTATTGCTCGCAACCTCTGATCGCAGCGGCGGACTGCTTGTGTGGGAAGCGCGCACAGGTCGTGAATACCTCACACTCAACGGCCACAGTGCAGCTGTGACGTCAGTCTCGTGGCGAATCGATGGAAACGTGCTGGCATCGGCCAGTGAGGACACCACCATTCGGCTCTGGGAAATGGAAAACGGTGGACAAATCAAATCATGGGGAGCCCATGGTGGCGGCGTCTTCTCAGTTGAATACTGTCGTGATGGGCGCATCGTGTCAACAGGTCGTGATCGCGTCACTAAATTATGGGACGGTAACGGTGCCGCGTTAAAAGATTTCGAAGCGTTCAGTGATCTTGCACTGCATGCGACGCATTGCGACGAGACTGACCGAGTGATTGCTGGCGACTGGACGGGCGAAATTCGCGTGTGGAATGCTGCCGACGGAACACGCATCGGGCAATTGACAACCAATCCTCCGACTTTGGAATCCCGTCTGGCGGAAGCTCAGGCACAAGTTGCTCCGGCGGTGGAAAAACTGGCCTCTGCAACAGCAGAGCGAGACGCTGCAGTCGCGGCACAGACAGCTCAAACGCAGAAGATTGATGCCGCGAATATTTCCTATGGCAGCGCTCAGGCAAAATACACTGATCAGCAGGCAGTCGTCACGGCTGAAGAGCAAAAGCTGGTTGCCGAACAGACAAAAGATCAAACACTCACGGTCAGCATTGCCGCATTGCAGAAAGCCGTGCCGGATTTGAAGACCGCTGCTGAGAAGTCGGCTGCTGCCTCTGAGATGACGCCGAGCGATGAAGAGTTGAAGAAGGTCGTTGAGCAGCTCAAAGCACAAGCCGCAGCCCGCGAAACAGAACTCAAGACGTCCGAAACAGAATTGGCAGCAACCAAAGCAAACGTCATCAACGTCACCAACAATGTCGCCGCTCAAAAACTGCAGCTCACGACCGACGAACAAGTCATGGTCGCAGCTAAGACCGTAGTCGATACAGAAACAGCAGCCTTGCCACCTTTTCAGGAGGTATCCACAGCGAAAGAACAGGCTCTTGCTGCAGTGCAGCAGGAAGTCAGCCGGACCAACACTCTTGTGACTCGCTGGCAGCATTACATTGGACTGCGGGATGAATTGGCGGCGCTAATCGCAGCCAAAGCGAAGCGCGACGAAGTGCAGTTGGCATCGCTTGAAGCAGCGGCAGCATTGCAGGAAAAGCAACAGCAAATTGCTGCGACACAACAGGCCATGCTGGATGCTCAGGCTGCTGTGACTGCAAACGATCAGAAGATGAGAGACTTGACGGCTTCTGTGGCAGTGATTGAGGCTCAAATGGTCGCTCAAGTGGATGTGATGACAAAGACACAGACCGCAGTCCCGACGCTCAAGGCAGCTCTTGTACAGGCCACAGCCGCTCTGGCTGCGTTGCCGGAAAATGCTGAGATCAAATCCGCGACGGAGAGTCTTGCTGCTGTCACCGATCGCCAAGAAAAATCGATCGTCACAATGACCGAACAAATTGCGGTGATGAATAAGTCCATGGCGGACGCTAAAACAGAAATAGAAGCCGCCGTAAAGACAATCGCCACCGCAACAGAAACTATGCAGACGGCGGAAAAATCTATGCAGATTCTAACGGCAGAAGTCCCGGCGATTGAGGCAGTCGTAACTACGGCGACGGCCGACCTCACTACCGCCGAGCAAGCTGTTGGAGCTGCGGCCACCGTCGTCGAAAATCGCCGTCAGCAATTGCGACCTCAACTGCAGGTTACGTCGGCGAATTAGAGGCGGTTGGCTATTTCAGCAACTCCCGAAATTCTTTCAGCGATTTTGTGTTAGCCACATCTTCAGATGTGAGTCCCGCACGGCGGGCTTGATCGACGCCGTATTCAAGGACTTCAAAGCCGTTGACGCTGTGTGAGTCGGTGCTGATCACTATAGGGATGCCTTGATCTTTTGCGGCCGCAGCGTGAATGTCATCCAGATCCAGGCGACTTGGATGCGCGTTGATTTCCATCATCACGCTATTGTCTGCCGCTGCCTTTAGCAGGTCTGTGAAATTCACGTCAGCTCCTTCGCGGCGTCCAATCATTCGACCGGTACAATGACCGATGATATCCACATGTGGGTTCTTCACGGCCGCCATCAGACGCTTCATGATCTGTTTGCCAGGCTGCTTCAGTCCATAGTGCAGCACGGCGATCACCCAATCGGCTTCGGCCAGCACATCGTCCGCCAGATCCATTGTCGCGTCTTCAAGAATATCGCATTCAATCCCACACAGAATGTCGATACCGGACATTCTGGCTCGAACATTCTGAATGTCTTTCCAGTGTTGCCGCAGCCGCTCGGCATCCAGTCCGTTAGCCATGGAGACTCGTTTGCTGTGATCGGTGATGGCGATGTACTTCAGCCCGCGTGCCTTTGCTGCCAGAGCCATTTCTTCAATCGTGGCAGCGCCATCGGACGCTGTGGTGTGCATGTGCAGATCGCCCTGAATATCGACCACCGTGACCAATTTTGGAAGCGTGCCTGCGTCTGCCCATTCAAATTCGCGACGATGTTCTCGTAGTTCCGGCGGAATCCACGGCAACCCAACGGCTGCGTACACGTCTTCTTCGGTACGGCCTGCGATCTGTTCTTCTCCGCGAAACACACCGTATTCATTCACCTTCAGATTTAGATCTTTCGCGCGCTGGCGAACGACGATGTTGTGTTCTTTCGACCCGGTGAAATACAGCAGCGCCGCGCCGAACGATGCTTCGGGAACAACCCGCAGGTCCAGTTCGATTCCTGTCTTCAGTCGCACGCGCTGCTTAGTGTCTCCGCGTTGAAGCACCGTTTCGACCAGCGGATGCGCGGCCAGTCTGTCCATTGGCGGGCCGGGATCGGAACACGTCGCCAAAATATCTAGGTCGCCGCACGTTTCACGACGGCGCCGACAACTTCCGGCAACCGAAACCTGTTCCACCTCGGCCTGTTGTTTCAAATCATCGACGATCGCTTCAGCCGCAGCACGCGCCTCTGCGATCGAAACCCGCTCACTCTGTTTCGCCGCCAGATCGATATTCTGCAGGATGGATTCTTCAGTCTTCCTGCCAAATCCTTTCAGCTTCGCCAATTGTCCTGCTTCACACGCCGCCTTCAGGTCGGCCAATGACCTCAGTCCCAGTTCGTTAAAGAAAACCGAGACTTTCTTGGGCCCGACGCCCTGAATTCTTAGCATGTCGAGCACGCCGCCGGGAATCTCCTTCCGAAGTGCTTCCAGCGCGACATGTTTTCCGGTCGTCACGATCTCATGGATCTGCCTTGCGAGATCTTTGCCAATACCCGTCAGTTCGGTCAGATCTTTTTCGGAACTCACCATGTCGTCCAGTGATTCGGATGTTGAGGAAATCGTGCGAGCACCATTGCGGTAGGCTCGAATGCGAAACGGGTTCGCACCCTGAATTTCCAGCAGATCTGCGAGCATCTCAAAATGTGATGCAATCACTTCGTTCTTCATGCAATCGTACTTTGTAGGGTGGGGCTGGCCCGCGTAGAACAGTGAAAATTGGGACATCCGAAAAGGAGGATTCTTTTCAGTATATCGCATTAGTTTGACTGCTGACCACATTGAACTCGGTCAAAGTCCTCGACGTACAGAAATGGATCAAGGAGAATATCGGCTTCAGCCTTCAGGCCCAAAAGCAACGTGCCTTTTCCGCTTGATCCGCCGGAACAAAACCCGGATAAATCAGCCGCCTCAAATACCCCGACTTTTGCGCGGGCCAGTCTCGGCCTGCGTCCATTTGGTTGCGACATCCTGCACGGCGTTGTGCGTTGGGGCTTTGGATTACGTGGACTGATTTTCGATCGATGTTTGGCTCAGACCGAGCTCAATTGTAGATCATTGCACCTTAGATCAGGAACCTTTATGAGCACTCGTGACTATCCAACACTGTATCAAATCAATACCCGCGTCTGGTTGACGGAGTTGTCCGGGCAACTGGGACGACCGGCGACGCTGGATGATATTCCGGACGCCGAACTGGACCGCATTGCGAGCCAGGGTGTTGACTGGGTCTGGTTTTTGAGTGTGTGGCAGACCGGACTTGTTGCGCAAAAAGTTTCTCGCAGCAACCCGGAGTGGCGGTGGGAGTTTCAGGAAACGCTGCCTGAGTTAAAAGAAGAAGACATTGCCGGATCCGGGTTCGCGATCACGGGCTACACAGTGCATCAGAATCTCGGGGGCGACGCCGCACTCGCCCGACTTCGTGAGCGGCTCCGCAAACGCGACCTGAAGCTGATGCTCGACTTCGTGCCCAATCACACGGGGCTCGATCATCCATGGATCGAAGAGCATCCGGAATACTTTGTCCGGGGCTCGGAACTCGATCTCGCCCATGCTCCTCAGAACTACACTTGGGTCAAACGAAATGGCGGCGATCTTCTGCTGGCTTACGGCCGTGATCCCTGGTTTTCCGGATGGCCCGACACACTTCAGCTCAACTACGCCAACCCCGCTTTGCAGGAAGCGATGATCGGCGAACTGATCAGGATTGCCGGCCAATGCGACGGTGTCCGCTGCGACATGGCGATGCTGGTTCTTCCGGACGTGTTTGAACGAACATGGGGCCAGCATGCACCGCTCTTTTGGCCCATGGCGACCTCGCGAGTACGTGAAATGGTGCCGGGCTTCCTTTTCATGGCCGAGGTCTACTGGGATCTGGAATGGACGCTCCAGCAGCAGGGTTTCGATTACACTTACGATAAGCGACTGTACGATCGCCTTCGCGAGGGTCATGCGAGGCCGGTGCGTGAGTATTTCCACGCGGAGCCCGCTTATCAGAACAAACTCGCTCGTTTCCTTGAGAACCACGACGAACCACGAGCTGCAGCAACGTTCTCTCCGGACGTTCATCAGGCTGCGGCGGCTATTTCGTTTCTTTGCCCTGGCCTGCGTTTCTTCCACCAAGGGCAGTTCGAAGGCCGCAAAAAACGCATCTCGCCTCACCTCGTGCGAGGCCCGATGGAACCGGTCAATGAGAATCTGAGGCGGTTTTACGATCGTCTGCTTGCGGTGCTTCGACAACCGGCCGTGCGCGATGGCCAATGGCAGTTGCTGGAATGCACAACAGGCTGGGATGGCAACTGGACGAACGATTGCTTCGTGGTTTTCGCATGGCAGAGCGCGAAGGGAGAATACCTAGTGGTCGCCGTGAACTACGCCCCGAATCAAAGCCAGTGCCATGTCCGTCTTCCGTTCGAGGATCTCGCCGGCAGCCGATGGCAACTGCAGGATCAACTCAGCCCGGCCCGCTACGAATGGAACGGCGATGACATGCTGGGCCGGGGGCTGTTTCTGGATCTGGCTCCGTGGCAGGCCAGCGCCTTCCTGATGTGTCGTGTTACGTAGTCATGGGTTGGGCTCGATAAGGAGTTGACGCATTTGGTCACCCATTTCTCTTCGGGCGGCCAGATTGCTAATCTGCGGTGCCTGCACTGGTGCGGGAATCTCAATACGCCACGAATTTATCAAGTATTCGTATTGGTGTGTTTCGCTCCGCTGCACACAAACGACTTTCCGTCATTACGCTATCAGAAAACGCATATTTCATGAAGATTACCGAAGTTGTCTGTCAGATCATTCGAGTCAAATCTGTCGAGGCTAAGACAGCCAGCAGTCAGGACTCAGTCATTGTTCGAATCCGCACAGATACCGGGCTTGAGGGTGTTGGTGAAGCCGATTCGTCACCGGAAGTCGTCAAAGCCATCGTCGATGCGCCCTTCAGTCACAATATTGCCTGTGGTCTGCGGTTATTGCTGGTTGGTGAAAACCCGCTGGAAACCGAACGTCTTTGGCAAAAAATGTATCGCCGCACGATGTACTTTGGACGGACGGGTGCTGGCATCACGGCAATGGCTGCCGTTGATATGGCTCTTTGGGATCTCAAAGGCAAGTTTTTCCAGCAGCCGATTCACTGCCTGCTTGGTGGAAAACAACATTCATCATTCAAGGCGTATGCCTCGATTCTGTTTGGAAGAGATGGCAAAGAAACACACGACATCGGGCAACGCTGGATTGCAGCCGGATATCAGGCCGTAAAATTCGGCTGGGAACCGATGGGAGAAAGCGAAGCCGTTGATATGGACCTCGTTCGCGGGGCACGCCGTGGATTGGGAGATGATGCAACACTTCTGATCGATGCCGGCTGCATCTGGGATGCTCGTACAGCTCTGCAGCGAGCGGGAAAGTTCAACGACTTCAACATCGGCTGGCTGGAAGAGCCGCTTCGGGAAGACGATGTGGACGGCTATGTATGGCTTCGCGGACGATCGCCGGTACCTATTGCTTCCGGTGAAGGTGAATGCGGACGAGAATCCTTCCGACCGTTCATCGATCGCCAGGCACTGGATATTTACCAGGTTGACCTGGCACGCAACGGATTCACCGAAGCCGCATTCATTCGAAGTCGAGTCGAAGAAATCGGGGCACGCCTTTGCAATCACTGCTACACAAGTCCTTTGACGGTGGCAGCCAGCCTGCATTGGCTGAGCACCTGTCGCGATGCGTTCCTGTTTGAAGACTGTGTCGATGACTCGCCATTGCGTCACGAGCTGACGCACGAAAAAGTCCAGGCAATCAACGGAACCATCACGGTGCCTGATGGTCCTGGACTTGGCGTGACAATCAACGAGGATTTTGTGAAAGCGAATCTGATTTCTGAATCACGGTAAGTCCGACTTACTCTTCGCTCCCGCGTCAATCCAAAACCACAGGATCGCCCCAACCACACTGGTGCAGCACGCTACGCCAATGGCTGCCGGCCAGCCGTAATGCGTCCCGACCCAAGGAGTACAGATCGGGGCCAGACTTCCTCCCGCATTACCGATGGTATTCAGGAACGCGCCGGCAAGACCGCCCTTCGCGGGTTCCAGCGCCGGAGCAGTCGTCCAGAAAATTCCTTCGCACATCCCAAGAGCCGCCAGCGCCAGGGAAAACAACAGGATCACATCATTCGGAGCTTTCGCTGCCGCTCCGAACCACGCAAACGCGGCACTCAGCAGCATGGCACCAATCGCGATACTGCGACAGGCCAGGCGAACTCCAAATCGACGACTGAGCCGATCCGTCAGAATTCCACCCACCGCCATTCCGGCGGCCATCGCAATCATCACAATGAATGTCGCTCGACGACTCTCACCGTCCGGCAGCTTCAATGCTTTACCGAAGTAGAAATCAATCCAATAAAAGAACAAATACTGGAAGTAGCTGTAGGCCGCATAACTGGATGCCAGCACAACCAGCCCGCGATTTCGAAACATCGACACAAAGTCGCCTATGGACGCTCGTGTGCCGGACGATGGCACACTGTTTAACGCTACCAGCTTCTTTTCTGCAGCGTTGGTTCGAGGATGTCCGACCGCATCATCGGTGGCGGTGAAAAACCACACGACCGAGAATGCCATCATCGCGCCGCCGGAAATCATGAAGGCCAACGACCAGTCGAACTGATCCATCAGCCAGCCGAATCCCGGAGCCGTCACTGCGATCCCAATCAGAGCACCTGCCGTCACCAGACCATTGGCCGTTGAACGACTTGTCAAAGGCAGCCACAGTGAAACACTGCGAGCGGCCCCCGGGTGCAATGGAGCGCTGAAGAATCCGGCGATGCCTCGCACAAAAATCATTGGAATGAGTAAGGAAGCGATCGGCAGCCCCAGTTCTCCGAGTGCACCGGTCAGCACAACACAGAATCCCATGCCCAGCCCCATCGCGGTCATCGCACGTCTGGGACCGATCCAGTCAATGACCCAACCCCCGGGCAGCATGCACAGCGTATAGACCCACAAGAAGGCCGAGTACACCTGCCCCATCTGGACTTCGGTCAGCAACCCCGGCCCAATGAAATGCGCCTTGGCCGCCACGGTAATACCGAAACGATTGAAGTGCCCCAGAAACGTAAAGCCCATCAGCATAGCAACGATCAGCCAGCGGACGTTGGTTGGCTTTTGACCGTTCATTGAGTTGGACATGAAAGCAATCGCTGTTGAGAGTCTTGGCTTGTCAGTTAGTACGTCCGGTGGGACCATCTTTTGACGCCCTGCCGCTCGCCTTTGGGGGTGCGGACAAAGCCCGCGTTAACAAATTCGGAATGCCTTCACGATGTCCGCAGGCAATTGGTATCCGATGCCCGGTCTTTCAGGAAGCGCGAAGACTCCGTTTTTAACAGGAAAACCAGCGTTCTGCAGTTCGCGGCGAAGCGGAGACTCGAACACCTCTGCGGGTGCAAATTCAATGAACGGAGTGACCGGCGAGTACGCTGCCAGATGGACAGAGGCGGCTCCCAGAATCTGAGTTGACCAGTTGCCGGGACAGACCTGAGCCCCGCGCGGCACGGCGAGTTCGACGATTCGCTTCGCCTCGGTCAGCCCTCCACATGTCGTCATATACGGTTGCACAACAGCCACGCCGCCTCGGTCCATCATATCGACGAATTCCCAGCGAGTCACGCCGTGCTCACCCATCGCGAGCGGAATGGACGTCTTGGCCGTGAGCTTCGCGTACGGCTCAGGTGTATCGACAGGAAACGGCGTCTCAAAGAAATAGATGTTCAGTTCTTCCAGTTCACGACACACTCGAACCGCCGTAGGCACATCATTGAACAGATAACCGACATCAACCATCAACGTCAGTTCGTCACCGATGGACTTGCGACATCGCCGAGCCAGCTCCACGACGTCGCCGGGCGTGGACATCATCGGCTCCACCTTGAACGCGCGGTAGCCCAGCGATGCCAGTGTTTCCGCGCGCGACACCTGTTGCGAAAACATCGGCTCACCGCCCCAGGCATCGGACACCAGCGTGCAATACGGAACGACTTCAACGGCACTGCCAACAGTCGATTGAAACGGCCCGCGCTGTGCCCCGCCGAGCAGTTTCCAGACCGGCTGATTCAGCATCTGCCCATAAATGTCCCAGATCGCCACATCCAGTGCGCCGAGGATCATGATTTCCCAGCCGCGCCGATTGGTATGCATCAATGCATCCCACATGTGCTGCCAGAGTCGTTCCGGATGAGTGACCTCTTGGCCAAGCAGAAGACGGCCAAAGTGCGTTTGCAAATCGCCGACTGTCGCCTGAACAACTCCCGGCGGAACTCGAAAGACTTCCGACAGTCCGGTCACGCCCTGATCCGTGTGCATCCTGATGCACGCTAAAGGCTCAATGCCTCCTTTGTCGGGATCGATTTCCGGGCCGTCACCGATGACAAACACTTCAAGATGTGAGATCTTCATTCTTGTTCCGGATGTCTTAAGTATCGCAGACGAGCCTCAATCACGTCAGCAAATCAGTCACAATCTTTGCATGCGTCACCTCGGCGTCGGTGAGACTCGTGTCGCGGCCGTCGTAGGGAACTGTCAGCTGCGTGTGGTCTAGGCCCAGCGAATCGAGCAGAGTTGCATGAAGATCCTGGACGTTGACGATGTTTTCCACCGACGCATAACCGAACGGATCCGTCGAGCCGTGGACGTAGCCTTGTTTGAAACCACCGCCAGCCAGCCACAGAGAAAATGCATGACGGTTGTGGTCTCGCCCATCGGGGCCTTGAGAAATCGGCAGGCGTCCAAATTCGCCGGTCCAGATGACGATGGTGGAATCCAGCAGACCTCGCTGCCTGAGATCTTTCACCAATGCGGCAGATGGCTGGTCGGTTCGTGCGCAGAGTCCCTTCAGACTTTCCGCATTGCGACTGTGAGTATCCCACGGCTGGCCGCTCATGTAGACACCTACAAAACGCACGCCTTGTTCAACAAGTTTTCGAGCCGTCAAGCAACGTGCTCCGTATTCTTCGATAGCCGGATTGTCCAGACCGTACAGGCTGCGAGTCTCTGCTGTCTCATCCGACAGATCCAGCAGCTTCGGTACGGACGTCTGCATCCGAGCAGCGGTTTCAAAGTTGGCGATTCGAGCTGTGAGTTCTGTGTTCTCAGGGTATCGCGATGCTTGTCGTCGGTTGAGTTTTTCCAGATAACGCAACTGATTTTTCCGGGCGTCAGCGGATACGCCGTCCGGACTCTGCAGGTTCAGTACGGGCGACGGGCCAGAGCGAAATACGGTGCCCTGATACACGGCGGGGAGCCAACCGGAACTCCAGTTTTTTTCTCCGTCGATCGGAAGCCCGCCAGGATCCGAGAGAACCACATACGAAGGCAGGTCCTGATTTTCCGTACCAAGTGCATACGTGACCCATGAGCCCAGTGTCGGCATTCCGGCAAACAGTCGTCCCGAATGTATCATTCGCAGAGCGGCCTCATGATCGACCGAGCCGGTTTTCATGGAACGGACCAATGTGATCTCATCGGCGATTGATCCAGTGTGTGGCAGAAGCTCGCACAGTTCCATTCCCGACTGACCACAGCGGCGAAAGCGGTAGGGAGAACCAAGGACGTTGCCCTTCTGCTTGTCGAAGTGCGTTTCAAGGTCACCAGCCGGATAAGGCTGCCCATGCCATTTCTGGAGCTCCGGTTTTGGATCAAAGAGATCCATCTGGCTTGGGCCACCGTTTTGAAACAGGCAAATGACCGACTTCGCACGAGGCTGAAAACTGTGGCTGGAGGTAGACTGCGTCTCTGTTGCGGTACCCCGTTTCTGATCGTTCAGCATCGCGGCCAGAGCCAGCAGGCCCACATTACCCGCGTGCTGTCCAAGGAACATGCGGCGAGTAGATTCGAGTGTTGGGACTGAAGTAAACATGAAACGGCTCAGATGATGGGTACATTCGTTAATAATTGGCTCTGGTTAGTTTCCGAAACTTATAGCAGATAAGTCAAGTCTTGGCAGATCTACAGATGAACTCTACAACCTGAGTGGTGCGACAAACCTGAGCAACTGCCACATTTAACGTGATTAATAATTACTACCGTCTCGGGCCAAATACATGCGCAGGCCATCAACCGCTGGCGACAAAAACTGAAAACAAAGACGCACTCAAAGTGTTTCTGAGCGGCAATCTCTTTGAAGACAATGCCGCGTTCAGGGCGGCGGGCAACGCCGTGAAGGATTCGAAAAAGTCAGAACCAAGGAAGCCCCACCCCTCATCCGGCCTGTCGGCCACCTTCTCCCTTCCCAGGCTCACTGTACCACACAAAGTTGTAATTTGAAAAAAAGAGAGGTCAGGTATTGGGGCCGAAGGTTTCCCAGGCGAGGGAGAGGCAGTGTAGTTTTTGCAGGCCGATCCAGAGAGTCTGAGGGCCGGGGTCTGAGGTTCGGCGTTTA
>CANJQC010000052.1 GCA_947476295.1 Planctomycetaceae bacterium
AGGTTCCAGCCCGGCGACCTTCGAGTTGCGCACCAGGAGCCTGGCAGGCATCCTCAATCACGGCAACTCCCCGATCGGCAGCCATGCGGCAAACTTCCCGCATCGGAACCAGATTCCCGTGAAGGTGGGATACAATGATGGCTCGAGTTTGATCAGTGATCGCGTCCGCAAGCTGATTGAGATCCGGGATGGGATAGTCGGCCACGGTGTCGATCAGCACGGGTTTGCATCCGGTTGTCAACACGTTGACGAAATTTGCTTTAAAATCATACGCCGCCAGAATCACCTCATCTCCGGCCGCGACCGGGATCGCCCTCAAAGCCAGTTCAATCGCACTTGTGCCGCTGCTGCAGAGGATCGAATGATCCACGCCGTGATATTCACACAGCGCTGCGCCCAGTGTTTCACAGTGCGGCCCGTGGTAGCGCCCCCAAGAACCGTCTTCGAGCATCCGCGCAAAGACTTCTCGCGTGGCATCGTCAATGATCGGCCATGAGGGAATACTCAGAATGTGCGATGGTTCTGTCACAAGCAATTTCGGTCTCTTGATTTCAATTCAGCACAGGCTTCAAATTCAGAGACTATTGTTTGTCTGAAAAATCCAGCGTAAAGATATGCGACTCAAAGCTCAATTCAAGCTGATGCTTTGGCTCATCGATTCGCAGCCAGAAATCATTGAGCCCAAATCCAACGTCGTCCTGATTTAACAATTCCCTCCCGGTTCTTACATCGATCACTTTCGCTCCAATCCGCACTCGGCGAATACCCGTTTCACGATCAGCAGCGCCGCCGCGACTGAGCAGCACCAGGATCGGAGCATTCGGCAGGATTACGCGGTTCTGTGCGGATGCTCGACGAATGAAACGATGATCGAGTGGTTCGTCCCAGCGCAGTTCCATTGTCCGACCGTCAACGCAGTACATCCGACCGTACACATGCATCGCTTCCATCACCGGATCCAGATCAATCGATGGATCATCAACCGCCTCAGGCAATACGACATAATTCCCCATCGACTGCACCAGGAACAGATCGCGAGGTTCCGGCACAGGCGTGACGTCGTGGCTGGCCAGAACATGCCCAGTATCGATGCAAACCAGCTTCAGTTCACTCCCGCCGCCCAGCGTCGCGACCACATCGTTTGCGACGTTTGAAAAAACTGAATGGTTCGGCAGATCTATTGACCATGTCACTGAGTCCGTCATCAGATCCCGACATTCGAGCGAGGACTTTGTCGTTCCCAGTTGAAACAGTACGCACGACTGACCGTGCACGGCGATTCGCCAAACAAGATTTTCTCCAGGCTCGATTTCGAAATCAGACACTGACGAGCCGACATTGGTGATCGCTTCGCCCCACCAATCCGGCATCGGCGAAACCTGCAGCTGAGTACCGTCAATTAAGCTGCGGGCATCAATCTGGCGGGAACTTTCTGACAGCACCAGCACCGCATCGCGGGTTGTCAACAGTGCAGCATCGCGGGCGATTCCGTCCAGTTGCCACAATGTGCGACCGGTCACACTGTCATAAACCAGCAGCCGACGACCGGCGATGAGGGCGACTGAAGATGGTGTCACAGGCGCGACAGGATAGTAGCCGGACAACTGCGGCGCGAATTGTGTAACTCGCTCCGCGGCTTCCTGAAAGCTGCGATAGTCATCGGCATCCGGATCTGCCGCCAGTAAACTGAATTCCTGCGTCCATAACATCCTTGGTTCAATAACCTGTTTGTTCCCGTCCATCCGTTCAACCAGATGACTGGTATCCAGCGAGAACACGGAGCCGTGCAGATTCAGGAGCAGTATGTGTCCGCAAGTGGTGATATACGAATCCGCCTGTGGGTTGTCGCTCAGGTCTTCACCCGCACCTGCAACCGGAAACGTCCAGCGAATGCGACCTTCAGCGTCGTATGCCGCGACCGCTTGTTCGTTCATCAGCACCACAAAAGACCAGCCGCAAAAAATGCCCGGAGAACCGTACAAAGGAATCGCCTCATCCGGAATGTTGTTCGGCAGTTTCCGAGGCGACATCACCGTGCGATGATCAGACTGATTGATAGTTGCCGTCATGCCCCATGCAGAATCTTCTGGTGCGATCGCCTCCGGATGGGCGTCGAACCACTTTTTAAACACGGCCTGGTGTGCCATTGCTTCGGTCGTCACCAACCTGAGACTGTTGAACGGACTGGCGGCATCGGGCGCTGAAAATTCAGCGTGGATTGTCCTGATCATCGCCAGATTACCCGTCGCCAGCCAACCGTCCAGCAACGCTGTCAATGATGAGCCATCGTCCATCCCGGTACGCATGACTTCAATGGAAATCTGATCTCGCACAAGTTCGCGACTATGGTCGTTGTCTTCCGATACAACGGATTGCAGCACATGCAGAGCCAATTGCGGCATTCCGCAGGCGGCGAGATCCCGCACAAACTGCAACTGGCTGCTTCGATCAAACGTCAACGCCTCAACACCCGCTTCGCCTAATTGCGACTGAATGGCCATGCGATCATCCAGAGTACGGCGTTTCAGCGCATTGTGAATTCCGGAAACAATCGTCAGCGATTTCAATCGTCGCAGTGAACCAATCGCCGTGGCTTCTGTCTGACCTGCAATCATTTCCGGCAGCATTGATCGCAGAGCGTCGGCAAGATCCTGAACGCTGATCGAGTCGCTTTCGCTCAACCCCTGAGCAATCAGCCGACTCAGTTCCGACAATTGATTTTGCGAACGATGATTCAGTTGATCAGGCAGCAACGCGGCATCGGGGAGACTCATTCCCAGCATCAAATGCAGCACCGTTTCGATCGGACGCTCTTCGTCCGCCTCACTGATAAGTTCCCGAATGCGCCCGATCGAAGACCGATTGACCGCAAATTCGGTGCGAAGAGACTCCATCAGGACTTCGATGAGCAGATCACGCGAAGCCGTACGAATTGGTGCGTCATTCAATCCCTGCTCCAGCAGCGCGATCGCGGCAGGTGAATCTTTCTGAAGCAATCGCTCCGTTGCCTGATCCGTTAGCCGCAGATCACCTGAACCCTGTGAGTACGCTCGGATCGAATCCAGATTCTGCGACAGCACCTGATCGCCAATGATCAGCAGATTACCCGGAGCTTTGATGCTGGAAAGTTCTGCTTGATCGTAGGTGGTATCCGGGAATCGCTGCGTCACCAGTCTGCGTCCTGTCTGAACATCAAAGCTGATGATCGATGGTTCGGACGTCGGTATCTGCAGCAACGCACCATCCGTTGCCGGAAGTCCGCACACAATTCCGTCCACAATCAGCTGACTCCAAAGCGGCTGACCGCTGTCCAGTCGAAACGCCTGAACAACGCGGTTACCGCACAGGATGATTTTGTCATCGACAATCGCGGCAATACTGTGAAACTGACTACGTCCCAGCTTCCAGCGTTCCTGTCCCGTCTGCAGATCCAGACAGAACAACTCATCCGAATCGCGAGGCGTGACGATCACGTTATTTCCGGCGATGCGAGGCAGCGAGTCCGTCCAGCGAGAATCCAGATCCACACGGCCAGAATCCCATGGATCGCGCCCGCCAAACAACACGGGAGCGTCACCGCCCAGTTCCTGCCGGCGAATGTTTCCGGCATAACGAAACACCCAGCGCACCGCGTTATCTTCAGCGGTGACCGCGACGATACGTTCGTCGCAAGTCGGACAGATCAGCAATCCATGAGCGTATGATGGCACAAGCCCTGCGTGTTTTCTCACAGGATGATCACTCAAACTGAACTGCGGCTGTGTCAGCAACTGAGATCGCACCACGCGAGGATTGGCTGGGGCGGCACCGGTCAATGCAGGTTCAGCAATCTGCAGCAGAAAAATGCCTTCGCTGCTTTCCGCCAGCACGTACGTTCGATTTCCCACGACCAGCGGTGCGCCCAGAAAATAGAACCCCGCCAGCAGATTGCCTTTCCCTTTGGGCTGGGCGACAGATTGCGTCTGGCCACCAACTTCCCATTTGAAAAGTCCGGTCTTCAGATCGTAGGCGCGAATAAAATTGTTCGGCGGAATGTCCCTCGGGGCTGTTCGAAACATCATCTGGTGCGTATCGTCTGCTGTCGCGCCGGATGCGTCCTCGCACACAAACAGCGTCGTGGCGGATGCGGAAAGCTGAGCCGTTGTGTTTGTACGCACCAGCTGATTGCGCAGATTGGTCGCCATAATCAAAGACAACGTGATCGTCTGCATTTCCGCACTGCGCTGCATCGCGGCCGGAGCCTCGGGATTATTCGGGTCAGCAGGTTCAGGCTGTTCGCGTGCCTGATCTTCAACGGCCTGAATCACATCGCGGATGCGACCGTCCGGATGAGTCACCTCCCAGATGATTTCTCCATCGGTCGCACGGACGGCACGAATACCGCAGGGAGTCCGAAAGATTACCAGTTCGCCAATGCGCAACGGCGTCGCGGCAGGTACCACGATACTGTTTTGCTCTTCCTGCAATTCACAAAAACTTATCAGGGGATCGCGGAGGGACCGCAGAATGGGATTGAGACGATCCGAATACAGCACATCGTTGACCTTAAGTGAATCCGAGACCCATGTCTGCTCCAGCCGTGCCGGACCGCGAGATCGGGATGCGAAACGGCGATAGTTGCCGCCCGGCTGAGTCCATTCAGAACTCTCCACAGCGGGAACACCCGTCAGCGCTGTAAACCAATTCTGCAAGTCAGTCGGAGAAGTCGATGCCGGGACCGGCAGTTTCTGCAGTGCCACCGGTTGTGGGTCAATGGCCAGCAAGGCCGTCAGGCATTCTATTGCGTCGGTGTTCAGTCCCGCGCGCCAGTTGCAAACGGAAATCTGAAGCGACACGTCCGCTGAGTCCGGACTGTTCGCTCTCCTGCCGGTGACGCGCAGCATACGATTCAGCAGCAGCGCTGCCTCGAGATCATCGCCGCGATCGATCAACTGTCTCGCCAGAATCCGCAGACCCTCCTGAGCCGCCGGACAAAACGCATATCGTTGCGTCAGGCGGCGAAGCGCCACAAAATCAGCGGAGGAGATCGCTTCGGAAATTCTGGACTCCGCGACCTGTTCGAACTGACCGCGAAACTCCCTCGTGAATTCCTGCGGTGCTGTAAGAAACAGGTCCTCCAGTCGCGCGCGCCCTCCCGCCAGTCGCTGCGTTTGTCCGGGCGCCAGTTGATTGACATCTGTCCCGGATGCAGTCAGCAGCGGATCTTCCCGTTCACACGCCTGCTCCCATGCGGCATCAAACTGTTCGACAGCCTGCAGCCACTGCTTGCCAGCGAGTGACTGCTCCGCGTCCGAAATCATCTTCAGCAACTCACGCTGTCGAACATCATCACCATTCTGGACGGCGAGGACTGTTGGACCCGCCATGAAAGGGATCATGCAAAACGTGATGATCACCACCCGCAACAATTGCGGAGAGCTCCTGAAAAACGATTGCCCGAAAATCAATTCCATAATCAACAGCCGAATTTGCGAGACTTTTTGCGACCATCGTCAAACAGACGACGCCTTTATCGTCAGTGTCTCAAATTCAGCAGCGCCCGTCTATTTGGACAGCTCGACTTTATTTCGACAGAAACAGCGAGGCTCAAAACGAGTCGCGAAACACAGGAATCGCATTGTACCGGCAAGCTGACGCATACCGCTCGCCGGGGACGTGTGGCGTCCGCTACTGTTTCAACATCACCTGCGCCGGATTGATGGCCTTAAACTTCCCTTTGTTCGCCGTGATTTCAAACGCCTGCGGGACGGATTCGAGGCCGTCGAGCTGATGGGTGATCGTCGATTGCAATTGAACGCGGCCTGATGCCACAAGTCGCACGGTGTGCTCCAGATGAGCCTGCGTGCTGATGTCCGGAAACAGATATCGCAGACTTCGTTCGCGCAGAAGATCGATGTTCACTTCGAACGGCGAACCAAACCACGAAACGCCGATGAGTTTGCCGCCTGATCGAACAGCGTCAATGGCCTGTCGCACAGTTTCCGTCCCTGCCATGCCCTGTTTCGGACTTCCTCCCGCACATTCAAATACAATGTCGGCACCATTGCCTTCGGTCAGATCATGAATCGCTGCGACGACGTCGCACTCGCGCGCATTCAGCGCATGATCGGCTCCAAGTGCTTTTGAGATTCGACACGATTCGTCTCGCACGTCCACTGTAATGATTCTTCCGGCTCCGCTGATACGCGCTATCTGAAGGCATTCCAGTCCCATACTGCCTTGGCCAAAAATCACGACAGAATCACCCATGCACAACTGAGCAGTTTCGACGGCAGCCACGCTGTCGCTCAGAGACTGCAGGCACGCTCCTTCGCTGTCAGAAATACTGTCATCGACCTTGACCAGTGAGATTTCCGGCAGGATCGCGATGTCACTAAAACATCCCGGCAGGTCGAACCCTATCACCGGACCTTTGCGGCAGAGATAACTTCGTTCCGAGAGACACAGCGGGCATTTTTCGCATGGTAACTTCGCTCTTGCGGCAATGCGATCACCGACTTTGAATCCACGGACGCCCTCACCCACCTCCACAATTCTGGCACAGAACTCGTGCCCAAAAAGCTGCACAGGAGCTTCAGTCTCAAGCCTTCGTTTGACTCGATCATAGGCCAGAGTCGGAATCCCGAACGCCAACTGAGCTTCTGTCACGCTGGGCTGAACACACAGCGGTTCCACCAGAACATGGCGCGGCTTGAGGTCGGGGACAGGTACTTCATCCAGGCGGAAATCGCCGAATCCATAGAATCGCCAGGCTCGCATGAGACGCTTTCTTCAGGAGGATTGCAGAACGAACTTTTGCAGCGTGTGACAGTCCGGCGAAACGTGACCCCGGTTGGCTCCTGCGGACCAAACCACTTCCGAAACATACACGTCACCGTGCGAATCAATCCGAATATCATGCGGTGCAAAGAAGTCGCCCGGAGCGGTTGGATTGTCGCCGCCACCCCAGCGTGCAAGCAAATCACCATCGGGAGAAAAGATACTGATTCTTCCTCCGGTTGCGTCAGGAGTTGGCGGAAATGTTCCCGGCCACATCCCGGAACGATAACCAAGTTCCGCAACGAATAGGTTTCCGACCGCATCGAATGCGACCTGACAGGGACGAACAACGTCGGTGCGTTCACTGAGAAATTTACCGTCGGGAGCGAAGCATTGAATCCTGCTGTTCTCTCGATCGGCGACATAGACAGTACCGTTTCGATCGACGGCGATCCCGTGCGGAACCTGAAACTGTCCGGGGTCTGATCCCGGTTCGCCCCAAGAAAACAGCAACTTGCCATCTGCAGAAAACTTGTGAATGCGCGCGTTTCCATATCCATCTGCCACGTAGAGATCACCCTCCGGAGACAGCGCCACGTTGGTCGGAAAATAGAACGGTGGCCCAGAGTGAGTGATCGTGCGGTAATCGATGCTCGTGGCACCGGTATCCGATGGCTGTCCACTGGTTCCCAGTTTCCAGATCAGCGTTCCATCCGGCGTGAACTTGCGAATCGTATGATCCAGATCATCTGTGCAATAAACCGCATCGTCGGGGCCGATCGTAATGCCGTGAGCCCTTGTGAACACGCCTTCGCCCCAGGACCGAATGAAACGCCCCTCCCGATCAAACACCGCGACCGGATGATCGCCGCGATTAAAGACGAAAACGTTGTCGCATGAATCGACTGCGACCGCGGAAACTTCCTGCCACGAATATCCGGCCGGTCGCTGAACCCAGTCGGCACATGCGCGATAGGTGAAGCGACCAGAGCCGACGAAAACAGGTGCATTGAGAGACATATTGGAACGATTTCCTGTCGGATGGACATTCATGTCCGTGGCATGGCCATGAAACTCTGTTGAAGCGAACGTCGTTGTACCTTGACTGTTGTTCAAAAATGCGACGGCGTCTGGCCAAAATCTCGGACATGAATGTTCAAGCTACAGGAATTGCGGCTTTGGATCGAATTTAGTCAGATATTCGATTTCATTCAGGCAGCGGCGACAAATGATAGCCGCTTCGATTCACACGAATGCGATACAAACTGGCACCAGCGGTGATGTAGAGCAGATTGGCGTCTTTACCGCGACCGAAACCGACGTTGGTGGGAACTTCGGTTGGAATATATGCCAGCTCTTTTCCTTCCGGCGAATACACGCAAATCCCCGGACGATTTTCCGCTCGTACGGCAACATACAGGTTGCCATCCTTATCGACGATTAACCCATCCGGTCCGGCGAACGGCGCATAATCCACAAGGACCTTCCGAAACTTTGCCGTACCGTCGGCGGCAAGATCATACGCCAACAACGCCATCAAGCCTTTCGTTAGTGGCAGGCTCACTTTTTTAGCTTCTTTGGCGTTGGGGTCAGTAAGTCGATCAATGGCGGTTCCGCCGTTTTCGTTGCTGACAACGTAGAGCGTCTTCTGGTCCGGTGAGACGCACACGCCGTTGGCCTTGCCTGCATCCGTGATGATGCGGTGCAGCGAGCCGTCCGTATCAATCCGGTACACTCCGACGACAGGCTGATCGATGGGCTCGTGACCAAGATATCGCGGATCGCTGAAATAGATGCGGCCCTTCTTGTCGATCGTGATGTCATTTGGTGAATTGAGTGGTCGTCCTTCAAACAGACCGGCAATGATTTGTGTCTTGCCCGTCTTCATGTCTGTCCGAGTGATTCGACGCCCACCGTAGTCCGCACCTTCGGCGACGATCATGTTTCCCGCTGCATCGAATTTGATTCCGTTCGACATACCACTCGGAGATCGAAAAATTGACGTTTCCTTTGTCGCCGGATCAAACCTCCAGATGAATCCCGCATCAATGGCGCCATTCTTATCACGAGAAAGGTGTGAGAACGTGATTTCGCTGAAGTACACCATGCCGTCAGGGGCAACACTCACACCTTCGGTCAGCACCTTTGACTCGAACAGTTTTTCGAGTTTTGCATCCGGCGGAACGATCGGCTCCTGTGCAGGCAATGCGTTGCAAGTGTACAGCAATCCTAGGAGGATGAGCGAGCACCGGCAGAGCGAACGGACTGGCCAAGAACAGTTCAGCATGATAAACCCTTCGAACAGTAGTGGGGGGAGGACGGAGACTATCCTGTAACATTGCACAATCGCTTCCATTTTTCAACGAAGCCGGGGCGATTGAGTACATCGGGATTCACGATTCCCCGCGGGCGCTGGCCAGATGCAAGATCGATCATGCCCTGACAGGCAGCCCGACCGATGTCTCGAAACATCTCATCCGTCCACGCGATGCAGTGCGGAGCAAGCAGTACGTTGTCGAACCCGGAAAATACAGGCGGTGCAGTGAGCGGTTCGACTTGAAAACAGTCCAGTGCAGCTCCCGCGATTTGGCGTGACGTCAGGGCGTCGAACAATGCGGCTTCATCAATGATTCCGCCGCGAGCCGTGTTGATCAGATACGCAGTCGGTTTCATCAGGCCAAGCTGGCGCGCCCCGATCAGGTTGCGAGTGTGTTCATTCAGCGGACAATGGAGAGAAACGAAGTCCGCCTGCTCAAGCAATTCATCGAGCGTCACGGACCGAACACCGAGTTCACTGATGACGGCCGAATTCGCGAAAGGATCGAACACAACCGGTTGTTTCATCCCGAAGCCTGATAGCAGCCGCACCAGTCCCTGGCCGATCCCGCCAAATCCGATCACACCCAGCGTCCGATCACGCAGCTCAGTCCCCATGTACTGGCTTCGCTCGTCCCATCTGGCTTCACGGACAAGTCGATCTTTCATACGAAGATGATGCGTCAGAGCCAGCATCCAGCCGACGGTTGCTTCTGCCACAGGGCGGTCTACCGCTCCGGCCGTAATGAAGAGCAACACATCCGCCGCCGTGCAGGCTTTCACATCAACGCTGTCGAAGCCAACGCCAAAGCGACCAACCGCGAGCAGATCTTCGCTCTGAATCAGGCTGTGAACCGTCACACGCGGAGTCAGCACAATGACCCCATTGACCCCCGCCAGTTGCTGTGGATCTATCTCCGCACGGTGATTAGTAAATGGACTCGCCACGATGCGATCATACCCGTCGAACAGGCTTAAACCAATGTCGCGATATTTTGTCGCACCGCTGGCGTCATAGAAGTCCGCAGTCAGAGCGACTCGGAAGGAAGTTGGAGGTTGTGTCATTTGTAACCAGTTCCATGAGTGACAGGGGCCAGTGCCTTGTTGCCCTGCTGTATACTTTCTTCATTCAACCAACCGACGCCGGTGATTTTTGAAGTTGCGAGATTCAGGCCCGGAGGGCCGACATATCCTATGCCGGTGGCGTGAGCCACCGGTCAACAAGAATGAAAAATCTCAGGCCTGAAGGGCCGACACACTGGCGCTTGTGTCGGCCCTTCAGGCCTGCATCACTGTATGTTCCGTATTCCGGTGGCTCACGCCACCGGCTAACGATGCGCCGGGCTTCCAGCCCTAAGAAAATGCGCAACTTCAAAAACGGACGGCTATCGCCGTACCGCTGACCACGCAGGTTCTACTGGTGCTCAGACTGCGTTGATTCTATCATCGCCACGGGTTTCCTTCCACCGTCGCGCAGCGTTCATCGACCATGATGCGTTCGGGCCGTGGGCCGGCGTAAACCCACAACATCTCCATCGTCGCATTTGATTCATTGATAAAGTAGTGAACTCGACCCCGCGGCTGCAAAGCGGTCGCACAGTCGCTCATGGAGTACCTTCGCCCTTCAACAATGCAAATCGCCGTTCCTGAGACAATGCAAATTGATTCATCAAAGTCATGCACATGCGCCGGCAGTCTGCCGCCTGGATGAAACAAGCCGTAACCGCCACTCATTTCAAGTCCCGGCATCAGATCAGCGTTGAAGCAGTCGATAAATTCTGTATTTGGTCCTGCCGCACTGCGTTTCGCAGTGGCAAAACGGTTGATTCGTTCGGCACCGGGAACTCCGGTTGAATCATCCGGCATCGATCTTTTCGAGAAGAATTTATCCACCAGAGTACGACTGGGTGTATCTACGGCCATCGCGATGTGCAGGACAGCATTTTTTGTCGTCGAAACGTTGCGTGATGTATGAGCCTGACCGGCACGGATCACTGCATTGTCAAGTTTTTTAAGCGAGTAGCTTCTCCCTTCAATATCCAGCGTCATCGTTCCGCTCAGCAGCGTCACGGACTCCGTAAACGCATGCAAGTGATAAGGCAGGACCGCGCCGGGAGCGAACGTGACGAGTCCCGTCGTGAGTTGTTTGGCCTGATTGTGACTTCCCACCAGACATTCAAAATGGACTCCGGGAGCGATCTCCTTCATTGCGCCGTGACCGACAGAAGTCATGACTTCATTACGATCCGGCCGCATCGATTCCGGTGGTCGTGGCAGCGGTGCTTGTGTTGATGTTTTTGTAGAATCCGGTGTCAGCGACGCGCGTATTGGTCGGTCTCTGCCAACGGCGGCAAGCGACGCTTTGAGTGAGCGAAGCAAAAATCCAGTATCCGTGCCGACGCCGATGGCTCGGAATCCCTGCGTCTGCCGTTCGTGAATGTTGTCGATACTGGTGGCCAGCAAACCGCAATGTTTGCCCGCTCCTCGAATGGTGTCCTTGAGTCTCAGAATCTGCTCAGCGACCCCCGGACCTTCCCACTGTCCCCGAAAACCGGCCGTGGAAGAAAAGTCGGCAGGGCCAAACCACATCAGTTCAACACCATCGACCTGACACATCATTGGCACCTGTCGAACCGCCTGAACAGATTCGATAATCGGCACGACAAGCACATGATCGTTGGCTTCTTCGGTATGTTCAGCAATGCATTGTCCCCAGCCTGTTGCACGTTCCGCACCGATACCTCGAAGGCCCTCTGTTGGATACCGTGAATAAGCCACCGCCTGCTTGAGTTGTTCCGCCGTCTCAATCCACGGGATCACAATCCCATCGGCTCCGATGTCGAGAGCACGCTTGATCAGCCCACCGTTGAGTTCCGCAATTCGCACCAACGCCACCGTGTCACTCCGCACGGTGGCCCGAATGTGCTCGGTGATTTCTTTCCAGTCCAGATGCCCGTGCTCCGCATCGATCACCACCCAATCGAGCCCCAGTGCGACCGCCATTTCTGTGATACTGGGCGATTCCAGTGTCACCCAAAGTCCAAACACCGATTCATCGCGCGCCAGCTTTTGTCGGAGACTGCGAATAGCAGATGTTTTCATGGAAATCCCTGGTGACCGGAAAGTGGTAATCGTTCAGTTGATCCGTGATGTAGTCCGGCCCCGAAGTTGTGTCAAGAGGGCAGTTCGGCATCTGCTGGTTGTCTCACAATCGTTTAATCTATCATGAGGTGACTGCCCGACGGCGTGGCTTTCCGTTCCGCCCACACGTGACGTGGAATGTGAGTCTGCGGAGCGAAATCGCCTGCATAGCTCAGTCGCTCCGCCTACTGCGACTCACTTGACACAGCGTGGTCATGTGATCATCGGCAATTTGAAGAAGGCAGAGGAAGTATCGACTCCGGCTGCTCAGGACAATCGCATCGAACATGGCGAGCGTATACCTTAACCAACTATGAGGGGCGTCCTTTCCTGCGGTGTTAGTGTGACAACCAGCATTCTGCAGCAGCCCACCTCTTATCACGAACACCAATTCACCTTCGTTTCAATGCGCAATAGGCAGATCGCCCCGCTGAGGCCAACAGGCTTGGTACTCGCTTTTGGATGGTCGCACTAGGACTGTTTCGCTCATTTTTTTCAGAAGAAAGTGAATGCCATGACCAATCCTGCTCGCTCTGTTCGTTCCATCCTGTTCCAGTTGGAGTTGTGGTATTCGGCTGTACTGCTTACGTTCATGATGGGACGGTCCGTTCTTCATGCTGGTGACGTGCCGTGGCTGAAGGACGTCACAACCGCTCCGACAATTGAAGTTGAAAAGGAAGAATCGGTCGGCTCGATTCGTTGGTGATCGCAGTTGGCCGGTCATGCAAGCCGCGTTGCCTGCATGGCGGCTTTATGGTCAGCCAATGCGTCTGGGATTGCTGAATCATCATCAGGGCCATTGTGTGTCACCCGAATCCTTTGAATGCATGGCGGAATGGTTGCAATCGTATCTGGAATAATGCGTAATCCGTTCGCACCTGTTGCAATCCACTCTCCAGATTCATTATTAACCGGGCAGAATCGACATGATGCAGCTTCGACGAATCAAGAACTTCTATTTCGGCCTACTCCTCGGTGCAGCCTGTTTCTTTGGCACCAATCTGGTCGCTCAGGAAAAGGGCGACGCGACGACGCGGTTTGTTGATTGCTCGCTGCTTGTCGCGCCCGAGTACCCTGCGTCGTGGCCGGCACATCCGTTTCCTCGATTTAAACTGGTCCATGAACAAGTGGTCGGGCCGAATAGTCCGTACAACATTGACGTGTTGCTCATCGATGGAAACACGGGGACGCAATTGGATGTGCCGCCGCATTCCGTCGTGCGACCGGAGTTGAACCGTGAGAAGTCAGGTCCGTTCGGCCTGGCCTACACCGATAAGATTGAAGCGTGGCAGTTTGGAGGTGAAGCCTGCATTGTCGATGTACGCGATCTGCTTGATAAGGCTCCAAATGGTGTCAGCCCGCTCGTCCTGCCATCCCACGTCGAACGCTTTGAACAGCAGCATCGGCGTTTGAAATTTGGCGACGTCGTCCTGTTCCGCAGCGATTACACCGATGCGTATTATCGTCCGTTTCCGGCAGGCCATCGCTATATTGCAGATGTCGTGGATCGTAAAGCACCGGGCTATCCGGATCCTAATCCGGATACGATGGAATTCCTGGCAACTCGCGGCGTGATGACACTCGGCACTGACAGCGCGAGTATGGGGCCGATGCCGAATCTGGCTGAGCCGACTCACTATGCCGGCCTGCGGCATGGAATGATCTGGACCGAGGGAGCGACAAATCTTGGCCAACTGCCTGCGACCGGTGCGTTTTACTGCATGTTGGGTCCGAAACATGCGAATGGCCCGTATTCTGAAACACGAGCCTTCGCTGTGGTCGGCGGAGATCTTCCGGCGAGACTGATTGAGTCCGCTCGCAACAAGCGAGCCATCGATTTGTCGCCAACGCTGGCGATGAATCTGCCGGTGACGCATCTTGGTTCGCTCGCCGGACGTCATCGACAGGTTTATGTGAAGGTCGATTTTCTGTATTCTCCCGACCTCGACATGTGGCATCACACTCATTTGATGGATGCGACGGCGGGGACTCATTTGATTACGCCATCGTTTGCTCTTCCACCGGAAGGTGCCGCAGTCGAGTATTCCCCTGAAGTTCGAGGCTGGCTGGCTGACTATGAATCCAAATACGGCAAGCGGGGTTTCAGTTCCCGAACGACCGATAAAGTGCCCCTCGACTGGACCTGCGGCGATGCGCGAGTGGTCGATGTGCGAAATCTTGTCGGCACGACACAACCGTCCACATGGCCAGCATCACCAGAGATTACCATCGATCTGCTGAAGGCTGATGAAAAGGCTCACGGAGAATTCGTCCGTGGCCAGATCGTTCTGTTCCACACCGGACACATCGACCAACACTTCAAGCCGGCACCGGATGACAAAGGCGTCTGGCAGGATCCACTCACCGGAAAATCTGAGGGCTGGCCCGCGCCAGGCCCGGAGGCAATCCACTATCTGCACAGCAAAGGTATCCGCTGCATCGCCACCGATGCACCAGATCTCGGTGGAGTCGATCCACGCCGCGCTTTGATGACGTATTGGGCTCTCGGTGGCAGCGACATGGTAGGAGTCGAATTCCTCAATAACGTCGGCAGCGTTCCAAAGAAGGCTTACTTCCTGTTCGCTCCAACTCGCATTCGCGATTGTCACGCCAGCCCGGGCCGCGCGATTGTTTTGTATTGAGGCTAGTCCTGAGAGTTGTGAACCAGAGACGATGGCTAAACATTTAGCGCAGCGGATACTATAAAGCAGTCAGGCGTACTACGACTACTTGCGTCGCGGGCTGGTTGCTTGGGGACTGACATGGCTGGTGCTTCACTTCAGCGCTCTATGGTGGCTGAGTTTGTTGGGACGTTTTTGTTGATTTTCTTCGGCTGCGGGGCGGTTCATGCGGCCGTATTGACGGGAGCGCAGAGCGGGCTGTGGCAGGTGGCAATTGTCTGGGGTGTGGCCATCATGCTGGCGATCTATACGGTGGGTGCTGTCAGCGGAGCGCACATCAATCCGGCCATGACCATCGCCAGTGCGGTGTGGCGTGAGTTTCCAAAATCGCATGTTCTGCCCTACATCGGGGCTCAACTGGCTGGTGCATTCATCGCTGCGGCGGCTTTGTTTATCCTGTTCGAACCGCACATCACAGCGAAGGAAGCATCCAAAGGTGTGGTGCGCGGGCAGCCGGGAAGTGAAATGACGGCGATGTGCTACGGCGAATACTATCCGGCACCAGGTGTGCTTGGAGCTGGCGATGGACCGTACTCGCCGGAAGTTCACGTGGAACTCAAATCGCGAATGTCTCAAGGCCGCGCGTTTCTGGCAGAAGTTCTTGGAACGATGATTCTGGCTTTCGTCGTGTTCGCCGTCACTGACGGACGCAACGTCGGATCGCCCGCCAGCGGAACGGCTCCTGTGTTTATTGGTCTCACGGTCAGCGCGCTTATCTCGGTCATCGCACCGTTGACTCAGGCATGCTTCAATCCTGCCCGTGATTTCGGGCCACGCATATTTGCCAGCCTCGCAGGTTGGGGGGCGATCGCCTGGCCAGGATTCAGCGATCTCGGATGGCTGACAGTCTATATTATCGCACCGATCGTGGGGGCGGTGCTGGGTGGCGGCCTGTACGATCTGGCCATTCGACCGGCTCATCCTGAAGCGGTGCCGGAATGATGATCTGTTGGTGCAGGAATCAAGCCCGCAGCGGCTCCCATGATTTTCAGGGATCTCCGAGTCTTTGGAAACCTCGTTTTCGTCGAGAGGCAACTCAACTGCAAGTTTAGCAGTCACCATTGTTTGCCAGACTTGTCTTTCTGCATCCGGATGATTACAACCACGCTTTTCAGCCTTGAAAGATGACTCCCGCGCGATGCATAAAGTTGTTGTTGAAGAGCCGTATAAATTTGTACCGCCGTATCGCGGACGATGGTTTTCGTGGATGTTTCGGCTTTGGCTGCGACCGTATCTGCGAAAAACCCACGGAATTGTCAAATGTACGTATGAAGGTCTGGAACATGTTCGCGAATCAATAAAGGCAGGGCACGGAATTCTGCTGTGTCCTAATCATTCACGCGATTCCGACCCGATGCTCATCGGGATGCTGTGTCGAGCCATCCCCAGCCATGTCTTTTCGATGGCCAGTTGGCATATCTTCAAACAGAGCCGCCTAGAAGCCTTTGTGGTTCGGCGCCTGGGTGGATTCAGCGTGTATCGCGAAGGAATGGACCGACAGGCTCTGGATACGTCGGTTCGTATCGTCACGAATGCCGAACGACCGCTTGTTGTGTTTCCGGAAGGCGTGATCTCACGCACGAACGATCGCCTGAATTCGCTGATGGACGGTGTTTCTTTCATAGCCCGAGTGGCTGCGAAGAAGCGGGCCGAAGCGCATCCCGACAAGAAGGTCGTCATCCATCCCATCGGGATTCGCTATCGATTGCAGGCGGATCTGGCGCAGTTGACTGATCCAGTGCTGGAGAAGCTGGAGCAACGCACGTTCTGGAAGACCCAGGAGCATCTGTCAACGATCGATCGCATCGGACGACTGGCGATGGCGTTGCTTGCTGCGCGGGAAATTGAAGTACTGGGGGCGACTCAATCCGGCACAGTCCGTGCTAGGATCGCCAACTTAATCAATGCAATGCTGCATCCCATTGAAAAGCAATGGCTGGGCGGTGCCCGCGTTGGCGATGTGATCGTACGTGTGAAAGATCTGCGATCGGTTATCTTGGCCGACCTGCTCAAGGGCACGCTGACACCCGAAGAGCGGACGTCTCGATGGAGACAGCTCACCGACTGCTACTACGGTCAGACGCTGTCGATGTATCCGGATGGTTATTTGGACGACGGAGTCAAAGGCCCCCTGACGCCGGAACGCATCGTCGAAACTGTCCAAAGGCTGGAAGAAGATCTCACGGACCACGTCACTGTGTATCCGGCGTGGCAGGTCGAGTTCCGGATCGGCGAAGCGATCATGATCGATCCGACTCAAAAGAAATCACGCGGTGGGGATGCGATTATGCAGACCCTGCGTGAACGCATATTGGGTTTGCTCAAAATTGATGACTGGTGGCCACCCCAACCCGTTTCGCCGTTCGAAGAGTAAGCTGAACAGCGTCCTATTCACGCAGCCCGGTGTCGCTCCGTAAATCGGAGAAAGCTTGAGCATACGATTCGCGGCGATTACTGGTACAATACTGCCTGTGAGCAGCGCGGCGTCAGCTGCCGGTATTTTGCTGCGTGTTCGGGATCAGTGACCGGTGGCTAGCCATCCCGCTCACGAACTCAACACCATTTAGGGCATGAACGTGGCCAACTTTCGACGCAAACGCCGACATCTCAGTCTGCCCATCTGGAGCAGTGCGGTCCTGATGACCACCAACATTGCGCTCATGGTCGTGTTGATTGTGCTGCTGGGTCGGGAAAAACTGTGGGTGGCGTTGACCCTGGGATCGGTGGCATTGGGAATCAGTCTGTTTGGCATGTCACTGTATTCATTTCTGACGATCAAGGAAATTCAGCTCAATCGACGCCAGTCCAACTTCGTGGACAGCGTCACGCATGAACTCAAAACACCTATTGCAGCCCTGCGTTTGTACCTAGACACGTTGATTCTGCGCGAACCAGAACCCAAAGACCGCCAAGAATTCTATGTCACCATGAATTCCGAACTGGCCCGCTTGGATGGACTCATCAATCAGTTGCTGGAAGTGGCACGTCTCGATGCAATCGGGCATCAGAAGGAACCTGAAACCGTGCAGCTGGAGGATCTGCTGCGATCCTGTGCCGAAGCCGCATGCCTGCACCACAAGCGGGAGATCTCCGAAGTTTTTCACTTTGAGATCTCGCCGTTGGCACTCACGTCACGTCGCATGCTGTTGGAGATGATTTTCGGCAACCTGCTGGACAACGCAGTCAAATACGGCGGTAATCCGCCCCGAGTCACGGTCCATGCGTTTGCCCGTGGCCGTGATCGCGTTGTGGTCCGAGTGCGTGACAACGGACCGGGCGTCGCTGCCGAAAACCGCCGCAGAATTTTTCAGCTGTTTTTTCGGGGAAGTGACGAACTACAAAGAACAAAGACCGGCACCGGACTTGGACTCTACATTGTGCGGACGCTGGTTGGTTTCTTAAAAGGCAGCGTTGCGGTCATGGACGTGGAATCGGGAGCTGGCAGTGTGTTTGAAGTCACATTGCCGGGTCGTCAATTAGAAATCCCGGAGTCGGAAAATCGGGAAGGTCGACAACGTGTCTCTGAGCTGGCTTTGTCAGGAAAGGAGAATTCTTCGTGAGAATCATGGTTGTGGAGGACGAAGATTCCATCGCCCGCGGCCTGCGTTTCAACTTCGAACGCGAAGGTCATCAGGTCGATGTCGCCGGTGATGGGCCAACAGCCCTCGAAATCTATGAATCCGCTCAGCCGCCGATTGATCTGGTCGTCCTTGATCTGATGCTGCCGCAGATGAGTGGCTACGAAATCTGCCGCACGCTGCGACGGCTGGACACGGAGATTCCGATCATGGCCCTGACCGCGCGGACATTATCAGAAGACAAAGTGCAGGCGTTTGATGTCGGTGTTGATCAGTATATGACGAAGCCGTTTTCGCTGCCGGAACTGTTGAGTCGCGTCAACAATCTGCTCAACAGGCGACGGCGGACTCTTGAGCGCCGTGCCGTGCGACCGACGGAAGACATCGTGCGGTTCAGTGATGTGACGGTGGATTTTGGCCGGTTTGAACTGCGTCGCAACAATGAAGTCCACTCGCTGACAACGCGAGAGCAGGAGCTCTTGCGATATTTTCTGGAACACGATGGTGTCGTCCTGTCTCGAGCACGGCTGCAGTCGGACGTGTGGAAAGACTCCGCCGATATTTCCAGTCGTTCGATCGACAATTTTGTGATGCGTCTGCGGCGGATGATTGAACAGGATCCAAGCTCGCCCAAACATCTGCTTTCGATTCGCGGCACCGGCTATCGCTTCGTACGCGAGCCCACGCCGGAAAGTGCGGATGAATCAGCTAGGCCAGGTTCTCCTGATTTATGAAGATCCGGGAGCTGAGCCTCATCATTTCTTAAGATAGGTGCGTTAGCCCAGAGTTCGTTTGTAATTCAATCGACTCACGAAACCACGACCCCGGCAAGATTCGTTCGGTGACGGCCGCTGTTGGCGAGTCAGTCGCAACGCCTGCATCCGACGCGGCTGCCACGCAGTTCCAGACTGCAACAGGATATACCGGTGCGGATCTTCTGCAGCCTTTGTCTGCGACAGCGGTGTCTGCAGATGCGAACACGCTGATTCTCGGGCAGATAGGCATCCTAGGTACGGTTGTTCCTCTTCTGAAACGCAAAAGCCTTAACGACCGCACTGAAACCAGCGGCATGGAGTTGTTTGAGGGCATGATCACGGCGACGGAACGGTCTGGGCAGCGTCGCTGGTGAGTCTGGACAGCAAGCCGCTGAAATTCGAAGCACACAATGCACCTGTCGACAGCACCTGTCGCCGGGCTTGCCATGTCTCCGAATGGTCGCTACCTTCAGACTGCCGTTGCAGGGCGTTTTTATTCTGTGGGCGGATGGGCGTGCCAGTTTCCGAGTCGTTCCAAAATTTGTCATGGAAGACTGGGTGATTGAAATTCCGAAGGAGCGGATCTGGTGAGAGCAATCGAGAACAGGGTCGAACCCTCGGCACAAATCCGGTACAGTCCCGCCCCGCAGATTTTTTGATCTGTGGCACTTAGACAAAAAACGTCCCGATTCACCACACAAACATAAGCAAGAAACAGACGATGGCTAAGAAGAGCACGAGTAGTCGAAAACCAACTGAAGAATCAGGCATCTCAGTTGATGAAGTCTCCAGCGAATTGAGTGCAGCACCTGAATCTGAAATGACAGCAGCACCTGCAAGCGAAACGCCGCCGTCGAAACCAAGCAAGGCAAAGGCTGTTGAAGATCCGGCAACTGGCAGTGTGGGACTGGGTGACATTCGCAAAGCTGTTGCGTTTGCCAACTCGGTCGGCGGACTGGATAAGGCGATTGCACTGCTCCAAATCGTGAAAGTGGCAAAAGAGGTTCAGTAAGAAATTACCAAAGTGCCCTGAAAGCCGTTCCTGATGGGGGGCGGCTTTCTTCATTGCAAAACCGCTTGATTAATTGTCGTTCAGAACTTCAGGCTGCATCGTTATCGCCCCCGGTCAATCAGCCAATCTCATCAACCCACACCCTCGAAGTTCAAGCCATTCATCAGGCCGATCTCCCAAGTCACCTCGCAGCGGATAGTTGTTCTGATAGTCATCCAGCAGGCTGACGATTGCACGATTCTTGAGTGCCGTCATATTCACAAACAACGATCTGAAGGGCACGCCTGCGTAGGCGACACCCGGCTCCGGCCATGTATTGTCGATGGCGTTGCCATTTCCGTCTGTGCCCCAAGCGTGAATCACTGGCAAGCTTGCTTCTTTGAAGAGAGCGTAGCTTTCACAGTAAATCAACGAGTCGTCATCAACGGCCAAGGTGACGGCATTCGTATGACACTGCTCTGGAGTTCCGATGGCAAGATGTTTAGGAAGCTGGACCGGCTCACGCCCAATGGCAGAGGATGTGTCGCCCCGCCGGGCCTGAAACGCAGGGCTGACGCCCAGCCGCTCGCCTTGAGAAGTTTTTGCAGGAGTCATGGAGTGATCTCCTCGGGTTCGTCGGCTCATCCCGTGGCGGTGCAGTCGCTCTCAACATTAGCTCCAGAGACACCCCAGTCGTGCTGCTGTGTCCAGCATGGAAGAATTGGGGGAACAGGAAAATGGAAGTAGCGGGATCCAGGAGAGCTGTGAGAATCGTCATAATACACAAAACAGGAAGAATGCGAAAAATCATCATTGCGTCTGATGTGGTGTGGCGCTAGGCTTTCCGTTCTCCCGTCAAATCTCGCTGACGAATAAAGCACGTCGAGTTGTCCATTGGCAATCGTCTACCACGAAACGGTGACCTGCCTGACTCTGGAAAACCGAAAAGTGCAGTCGTGAAAACAAGAAACTTTGCTGCCACTAAACTTGCGCCGAAGGCACAGGTTTCAGGCCGTCGGCTTCTGTGTAAGAACCTCCGATCCCCGGCGGAAGTATCGTTTTTCACTCCGGTGCCCGAGCTTGCGGCATTCTGGAGACCAGTTCGAGCACTCTGGGAACAGAATCAGCGAGTGGAAGCACTCGCCCTGTTGGACGATACGGCTCGGCGACCGGGACAGTATTCAAGCGTCAGCATCCCGACATTCCTGCTGTTGGTTCATTTACGGATGGAAGATGGTGACGGCGTCGGTGCTGAGCGATGTCTTCAGACGGCATCGAAAGAGCTGGGACAACAGACAGGAATGACAGCGAAGGCGCACTTTTCAAGACGATCTCGCACTTCTGCTGGCGGACGAATTCAGCCGTATGCACTCTGCGGCCGCGAATGGCTGATTCTAGCAATTCAGTCGCTCTTGAAGAACGATATGGCGTCTTGCCTGGTGTGGATTCATCAGGCAGATCGCCGTGTGTTTGAACCTGCTGCTGCATCAGAATCGCCCCAACGACTGCGGCTGATCGGCGATCTTCACGCGGTGCTGGCCTGTGTTGCCGCGCAGACCGACGAAATGGATCAAGCGGAGAAATTTCTGGCGACGGCGTATCAAAGACATATGCAGGCCGAAGCATTTCAGTCAGCCTGTCGCGACCTGATCCTGACGTCACGTTTGGCCATGCGTCAGGGCCAGGCGGAGCGAGCTCAATCGCTGCTGGACGCAGCTGAATGTCAGCTTGTGATTTCTTTGACACCAACTGAAACCGACCGCAGCCCACTGATGGACATCATCCACAGCGACCGAATGCAGGAGGCTGTACCGTTCGAGGAATAACGGTCACCCAGTTTCGCGTTACTCGTTGGCGCTGGACTCCAAGAACCTAGCAAGCTTATGGAAATCGCCGCCGGGTGGAATGAAGCGCACAACGGTGATCAGGGTTTTGGGATCTACCAGCTTTTCGAACGGTACATAATGCAGATCCAACTGACCCGACACGGACACCATTACCCCGTTGTGCTGTTTTTCGCACAAGGCTCTGTAGGCTCCGACCCCCAACTGACTTCCGAGCATCACGTCGAAGGCATGTGGGCGAGCGCAGCGGCATTCGTAGCCCAGTTGCAATCCGGTCACTTTGCGCTTGACGCCGGTCTGCCGCTGGAATTCCGCTGAAACCTTTTTTGCAAACATTTTTCCCAAATCCACGCTTGCGACAGAGATATGTCCGTGGTCGTCACGAGGGATATCTTTCAGAATATCATCGGAGAGAAACTCGGCCAGGCCTTCTGCTAGGACGACAACACCGTACTCCTTGCCTTCCTTCTCCTGACGATGTCGCATCATCTTCACAATTCTCTGGATCACTTTTTCGGTGTCCATCACTTTGCGTTTCGGCGTCGATTCAGACGACAGGTATCTTTCGTCGATGTCTTCGATACTCAACACCATATTCGCTTCGCCAGCGATCGCGGCACCATAAGCCAGCCAGCCTGCACTGCGGCCCATACTTTCGACAATGAAGTAGGCTCGAGCGGCTTCAGCATCGGCGTGCAGATTGCGGATCTCCGTACCAAGCGTTTCAACCGCAGTAAAGTATCCGAACGTAAAGTCGATACCCATGTAGTCGTTGTCGATCGTCTTCGGCACATGCACGATCGGCATCCGTTTGAGTTCGCTCGGTAATCGGTCCTGGTACATCTTGAGCTTGTTCGCGGTCTTGAGTGTGTCGTCCCCGCCGATAGACACCAGCGCATCGACATCAATGGATCGCAGGGCCTCGTAGACGCGCTTCATCGGAGCGGCCTTCTCCGGATCTTCCAGATGCTCCGGAGCCGTAATATGCTTGCCCGGATTGGCGCGAGCCGTGCCGATGATGATCCCTTCTTTGCTGCGAGTTCGTCGCAGTGACATCTCCGTCAAATTTTTGTAATGCACGCCTTCCACCAGCGGACTCGCCGGTGAATATTCCATCAGGTTCGAATAGCCGTACCGAATGCCGACGACCTCGATTCCTTGGCGAATAAAAGAAATCGCACACGTAGATATGACCGCATTTGCTCCTGGAGCCGGACCGCCTGCGAACAACAGTGCAACGCGTTTAATGCCGTGGGACATGAGGACGATTCCTTGAGGACTTGAAATATGAGATTTGAGATATGAATTGTTGAACCCATGGTCACCGAAAAGGCCGATCGCTTTCAAGTCGATCGCTTTCAAGTCGATCCCTAAAACGTTCGTTCAACAAACGTTGTATCAACTGAAAAATCTACGAAATTGGCATGATTGAACATGCGTTTTGCCAGTGGCAGCGTCGTCGCGATGCCTTCAATGACAAATTCACGCAGACAGCGACGCATGCACTGAATGGCTTCGTCGCGAGTTGGTTTATGGACGATCAGTTTCCCGATCATGGAATCGTAGTACGGACTGATCGTGTAACCTTCGTAAACATGCGAATCGAATCGAACGCCTGGCCCACCAGGAAGACGCAGCTTAGTGATCATCCCAGGGCTGCCACGAAAATTGTTCTCCGGATCTTCCGCGTTGACTCGCAGCTCGATCGCGCACCCGGTGTGACGAATGTCGGCCTGCGTAAACGGCAGTTTTTCTCCCGCAGCAATCAGAATTTGCTGCTTGATCAGATCGATGCCTGTGACAAGTTCCGTCACCGGATGTTCCACCTGAATTCGGGCATTAACTTCGATGAAGTAGAAGTTGTAATTCTTGTCAACAATGAATTCACAGGTGCCGGCATTTGTGTATCCGGATTCTCGTACCAGATTGACGGCACAATCGCACATGCGTTGGCGGACTTCTTCCGGCAGCTTCGGAGCCGGGCTTTCTTCGATCAGCTTCTGGTGACGTCGCTGCATTGAACAGTCGCGTTCAAACAGATGCACGACGTTGCCGTGATTGTCGGCGAGAATCTGCACTTCGACGTGACGCGGACGTTCAACGTATTTTTCAATGTACACACCGGCGTTTTTGAATGCCTTTTCCGCTTCGGCCGAAGCCGCCTGCAATCCGGCTCGAAGCGAAATCTCATTGCCCGCAACACGCATTCCTTTACCACCACCGCCGGCAGTCGCTTTGATTAGTACAGGATAGCCAATACGATCGGCAACCTTAACGGCTTCATCAACGTCAGAAACCAATCCGTCGCTGCCAGGAACGCACGGCACGCCGGCTTTCATAGCGATTTCACGAGCACTGACTTTGTCGCCGAGCTGCTGCATGGCCTGAACGGGTGGACCGATGAATTCGATATTGCAGCTGCGGCAGACTTCCGCGAAATGAGCGTTTTCGGCAAGGAATCCGTAGCCAGGATGGACAGCCTGCACATTGCCGATTTCCGCCGCGCTGATGATGCGGTTGATCTGCAGATAGCTGTCGGATGCCGGGGCCGGTCCGATGCACCACGCTTCGTCCGCCAATTGCAGATAATGAGATCCGCGATCGGCCTCGCTGTACACGGCTACCGTTTCGATTCCGAGTTCGCGGCACGCGCGAATGATTCGAAGGGCGATTTCGCCGCGATTTGCAACCAGAATTCTTTGAAACATGTGATAACCGTTAATTAAACAGGTTCGATCCGGAACAGTGGCTGACCAAAACCAACAGCGTCCCCGTTCTCCACAAGGATCTCAACAATGCGACCGGACTTCTCTGCCTGAATCTGATTGAACACCTTCATCGCCTCAATCATGCAGATGACGGTGTCTGATTTGACCACCGTGCCGACGGAAACAAACGGAGGGTCTTCCGGGCTGGCCGCTGAATAGAACGTTCCCACTGTTGGCGCGTTGATCGTGACGCCAGCCGGAACTGCCGCAGGCGTTGCCGGTGCTGCTGTTGCTGCGACAGCGGCAGGCGCAGGCGCTGCCATCGGCATCGCAAATCCCTGTGATACCGCAGGCTGAGCGTACGCTACGCGCGGGCCACGACGGATTTTCCATGACTCGTCATCGTTCTGAAGATTGATCTCAGAGACGTCAAAAGTTTTCATCAACTGGAGAAGCTTTCGAATTCGGTCCAGATCGAAAGAGTCACCTTTTTCTTCATTTTCCACAGGTTTCGCCATTTCAAAATTCCCTCTGAACGTTTCCTGCAACGTCCTGCACGGGTCAAACAAGAGTCAGCACAGGATCGTAAAATGCTCTGATTTATGCAAGGATTGGAACAATTGCCTGATCGAATTCCCGCTCAAGATTCGACAAAACCTCGTTTCCATCACTTGTGACCAGAACATCATCCTCGATTCGCACGCCGAATTTCCCCGGCAAATAGATGCCCGGTTCCACGGTCACGACCATTCCGGTTTCAAATTCACGCTCAGAAATAGGGTTCACGCGCACCGCTTCGTGGATCTCCAGACCGAAACCGTGACCAAGGCCATGGCCGAAATACTTTCCAAAGCCAGCACGCTCGATCAGGCCACGGGCAATTCTATCGACATCCACACACTTGACGCCGGGGCGAATGGCCTTGATCGCGGCCTGCTGAGCCGCGAGCACCGTTTTGTAAACCAGTTCCATCTGCTTCGTCGGCTTACCTGTGATGAACACCCGCGTCAGGTCACTGCGGTATCCCGATTCCGTGGACGCGCCCCAATCAACCAGCAGCACGGCATGTTCGGCCACGCACCGCGTGCCAGCATGAGCGTGCGGCAGGGCAGCAGTCGGACCAACACCCACAATCGGTTCAAATCCCGGGCCGGTCGCTCCAAAACTTCGCATCGCGGCTTCGAGCAGATATCGGATCTCAGTTTCTGTCTGATCCGAACGCAGCGAACTTCGAACAACGCCGATGCCGCGCTGAGCGTACTCAATCGCAGCGCGAATCTGTTCCAGTTCCCATTTGTCTTTCACCTCACGCAGACGTTCCACAAGTCCGCTTGTGGCAACCAGAACGGCGGCAGTGATTTTTTCACCCAACGAGCCATGCTGAGCGACCGTTGTGTGATGCGCTTCGAAGCCAACTCGCTTCGATTTGGCCTTAGCGACGACCTTTGCTGTCAGCTCATTGATCGTGCTGCCCGAGTCGCGAATTTCTACGTCTAAATTCGGGCATTCGTCAGCCAACTGCGTTTCGTACCGCGTGTCGCTCAGCAGAATACAGTTGGCTGAATTCAAAAATAACCACGACGAATCCCCCGTGAACCCCGTAAGATAGCGCACGTTCGCTAAGCCACTGATGAGCAGGCCATCGACATTGGCCTTTCTCATTTCTCTCAGCAACTTCGTACGGCGTGCCTGATAGCTGGGGCTCATAGGATTCCTGCGGCGTATATGCAACTATTTCGCAGCCGCAAGCACAGCCTCATAGTTCGGATGCTCAGCGATTTCCTTGCAGTACTCTGCGTACTTCACAGTTCCATCGGCATCGATTACGAACACAGCGCGGCAGAGACACCGATCGAGCTTGCCGCCTTTGATCAGTACGCCGTAGTCTTCGCCAAACTTTGTGCAGCGATGAGCGCTCAGTGTCTTCACTTTGTCAACGTTCTCCGCACCACACCAGCGTTTCTGTCCAAACGGCAAGTCCATGCTGACAACAAGGATTTCTACGTTCGAAAGCGCAGCCGCCTGTTCGTTAAACTTCCTGGTTTCCGCGTGACAGACAGGTGTGTCGAGCGACGGGATGGTTGCGATGATGCGAATCCTGCCTTTACTGCTGGCCAGAGTCACTTCTTCCAGTCCATTGTCCTGAAGCGAAAACTCTGGTGCTTTCGCGCCTGCGGCAAGCGCGCTGCCAGCAAGGTCCACAGGATTTCCCTTCAACGTTACGGCACCTTTTCGAACGTCCGACATATATCCAAATCCTTCCCATAATAGCCTGATGACAATAGTTCAAACAACAATCCACACAGGATATCGACCGCAGCAACCGACTTGCAACCCACCCGGACCGCGATCTGGATTCCATGCAATATCCGGTGATACAACTTGCAACCTGTTTGACGCGAGGTAAGCAAAACTAAAATCAGACTTTATCTGCCGCAGGGCAGACATAAGGTTCGCGATACTCTCGCGTCAACTGTGCATTTGCCGCATCGTTGTTTGTGAACAATTCTTTCTCGGTATCAAATTCCAGGAACGCCCCGAGCGACATTCGGTACTTGCCCAGATCGACGCCGTTCTTTTCCAGATGTTTGACAGTTCGATCCAGCGTCGCCTGATTGTCGTCCAGACTCTTAATGCCGCTGAGATACGCAGAAACCTCAGACACCGGCAAACGATTTTCTTCGCCCATGTAGTATGAGATATTGCCAAGATGGCTGATCGCGGCGGAAAGGTGTCCCTCGCGAACGTCGGCATTTAGTTCCTCCACTTTGCGTGACTTCACAGCAGAGACAAAATTCTTAAAGTGATCGCCACCACCGCTGAATTCGCGAATCAGGTTCTTGTCCTTGTCGAAAACCGAACAGTGGCTGTATTGGTCCTGTACCAGATAGCCTTCAGATCCGTAGAATACTACCCCGATCTTGTTGTCCTTTGTGCTGCGGAATAAGATGTTTAACTCTTCATCATCACTGTCATCGGCACTCAGGCCGCGCGTTTCAAAGACGATGCACTTGGTGCCGTAGTCGTAAATTGAAACTTCCGTATTGCCCGTATCGCCCGCATCGACATAGTTTGGATCGTTATGTTCGGCCTGATATCCTAGGCGTCCGCCGTAGGTGAAGATCGTGGATGGATGCGTGTCGATCCCAAGTCCCCAGCGTGCGACGTCGGTTTGATGAGGCCCCTGGTTGCCGAGGTCGCCATTTCCGTAGTGCCGCTGCCAGTGCCAGTCGTAGTGAAATCGCTCACGTGTGCATTTCGGATCGGTAAGCGACGCCGGGCCGCTCCACAGGTCAAAATTCACGTTCGCAGGAATCGCGTAGTCGCCTTTTACTCCGATGCTCTTGCGGCGTTTGTAGCACAGGCCTCGGGCGAAATTGACTTCACCGATTCCGCCTGCACGGATGAAGGCAAATGCCTCAATGATCGCTTTACTGGATCGGCATTGCGTTCCCACCTGGCACATTCGGCCGTATTTGCGAGCGGCTGCGATCAGGGCCGTGCCTTCATGGACATTGTGACAGACGGGCTTTTCAATGTAGGCATCTTTGCCTGCCTGCATGGCCCAGACACCGGTGAGTGCGTGCCAGTGATTCGGAGTGGCGGTGCTGATGAAATCGATGGACTTGTCGTCGAACGCCCGACGCATATCGATCACAGCCTGGGGCCGCATTCCCTGCTTCTTTTCGATGTCATCACAACGGCGATTGGCAACCGCTTCGTCCGCATCGACGATGATGCGAATTTCTGTGCGTTCGTCTTGCAGATATTCATCAATGTGCGAACCGCCACGACCGTTCGCACCGATAACCGCGACTCCCAGCTTTTCATTTGCCGACGTCCCGGCGCGGCCAATTGCAGGAGCGACCATAAAAGTGGATGCAGCGACAGCGGATGACTTAAGGAATCGGCGACGATTAAACTGACTCATAGCGGAACCTCAGCGGGGTGGGAAGTTAAGTAATGGGTGTGCTCAAAGTGTCAAAGACAGACGTCGTCTGTTACAACCATCGATACTCTGGACCGCATGGAACTCGATTCTCGCAACGGATGCAAGTGAACGCGGCATTTTCACTGTGGGTCAGTTATAGATCATGGGCAGGCTGTAGGGTGTGACAAGCAACGCGCAGGCACACCGAAACACGGTCATGGTGTGCCTGCGCTGCCGCTTGTCACACCGAAACACGGTCATGGTGTGCCTGCGCTGCCGCTTGTCACACCCTACTAATTCACAAACTGGCCAGCCGTGGCATTTTCACTGTGGCTCATAAGTCCGGCGTTAACGAAATCCATCCCGTCATGCTCCAGGAAGAAAAACGAGGCTTGCGATGACCGGTCGAATCTTGATTGGAACAGATGAGGCTGGATATGGGCCGAATCTTGGGCCACTCACGGTCGTGGCGACTGCATGGCATCTGCCCGATGGCGTCGAACCGCTGGACCTATGGGACGAACTGACGTCCGTCCTCACGTGTACGCCCGAACGTGGTGATCAACGATTGTTTGTGGCGGATTCGAAGAAAGTTTTCTCACCAGGTAAAGGTCTGGAAGCGCTGGAAGTCGCGGTTTTGGCGTTCTTAAATCTCATCAAGGTCAACACTTCGTCTATCGATCAATTGTGTTGTGGCATCAGTATGGTATCACAGACTGTTCCGTTTTCAGACGCTTATCTGGCCGAACCGTGGAACACCATGCCCGGCCTGAGGCTGCCGGTTGATTCGAGCGGCGATCACATCAGCGAATGGGTTACGACGCTGAATACTGAATTACAGGCTCGCGGGATTCAGTTACTTGGCATCCGGGCGAGAATTATGTTTCCGGAAGAATTCAACCAGTTGGTGACGCTGGCAGATTCCAAAGGAGTGGTTCTGTCGAATGCCACGCTGCAATTGGTGCGCGATCTTGCGGATTCGTGTGCCGCAGATGCAGATTTAAGCGACAGACCGACCCTCGTGGTCTGTGATAAGCACGGTGGGCGAAATCGGTACGACGAATTGATCTCGCAGCACTTTGACGATCAGTTTGTGTTTCGCTTGGAAGAATCACGTGAAAAATCCCGATACCGCATGGGTTCGATGGATTTTTGTTTTCGCACGAAGGCTGAAGAATTTCTCCCGGTGGCTCTCGCGTCGATGGTTGCCAAGTACACGCGAGAGGTCCTGATGCACCAGTTCAATCACTTTTGGGCACAACACATCCCCGGACTCAAGCCGACTCAAGGCTACCCGCTCGATGCCAAACGCTTCCGCGAAGACATCGCTGCTTCAGTTGAGTCGCTGAACGTCCCCATAAATCAGCTTTGGCGGAGCCGATAGGCGGATCACAGAATTGTTGCTCGTGTCTCCGACGCGAGTCTTCCCGCCACGGAGTGACGGGCAACTATGGGTTGCGGGCGAAGACCGCGTTAGGGCTGCCACATTTGATATTGGCGTTTCCTAGGGCCATGCCCTAGGCTCTCACATTGTGCCACGTTGCGGCAAACCGTTGCGGCAACAACCACCCCATTTATTCGTTTGTCATCGTCGTTGCTGACGGGGACATCTTTCGTCCCTGACGGGACTTTCGGATTTCAGCTCGCGCAAACCCACCGTTAAAACGGTGGGCTATTGTCGATTGTCCCTGGCGGGACCAACGCTGCGGAACAAGCACCTCCACACGCGCCAATCGTGCCGTGACAAACCAGATTTCCACAACAAATCAAGGATTTCCAGCTCACAGCCTGCGTGAATTCTGTCAACTGTCGCCACCACGTCAACAAAGTGCGGGTTCAGGCTTCTTTGACTACGAATTGGCAATTCGTGCGGCAATAGTTTTGTTTTTCAAGGAGCAATACCATATGCGCGGACAGAGTGCCGTCCATCTCAGGACTTGTCCATATTCAACTCCGCGTTTTGCCGTTGGGAAATCTCCAACACTGCAGAATCCCGTCGGAGAAGCGACGGGTGTACGGCACTCCCGGAGGGGGCAAAAACGGTCGGGTCTCATTGATTTGAGACTTGTCCCTTTTCTGCCTTCTTCGAGAGATCACGTTGCGCGCTTACAATATCTTGACAGTGCCATTCGTTCCTGACACCTCTTTGTCCTTCAATCAGCGTCCGAGAACGACATCGATTCCATTGAGAATGGCTTCCAATTGCTGGCTCGAAAGCTTGCCGCTGCGTTCAGTGAGCAGCTGTTTGTCCAATGCCACTATCAGAGAGACATTGGCAACCGAATCTTTTGGCAGCCCAGTTACCCCCGTCTTCAAAAGTACATTTCCAGGAGCTGTCGCCCATTTGAGATTGCTCGTCAACGGAACGCAAACGACCGTTCCGATCCGACTTCGATTCATCGCATCGCATTGGACGACGACGACAGGCCGTCTGAAACCGGGTGCCGAACCAATCGGCTCGCCGATGTCAGCCCACCAGACTTCGCCCTGAGCGATTACCATTCCACTCGCCGCAGCGTTTGTCGCGCGGCCTCACGGGTGAAGTCATTCAGCGCAGGCCCCACCTCATCAACCACCGTGTTCATCGCCGCCGCGACCTGGTCGTCGTCGTGCCGGGCAACGAATTCGGCCAGAGCTCTGGTGTAGAGCTGACTGCGCGAAGTCTGTAATCGCTCCGCCAATCGCTCTGCTTCCTCAAAGACCTTATCTGGGATGGAAATGGCAGTCTTCATACCAAGAGTATAACCGAATTGGCCCGCACGTCAAGAAGACGATATTTCCCAAGGACTCAAAAAAGTGTCAGACTCGAATGTCACTTTCAGCGATTGAACAGAAATCCGGGGCTGTTGATGAGTGCCCAGGTCAGATCTTCAGTGGCCTCTTTCGGTGTGGCGACCGTGCTGAAGTACTCGACCGTGCGACTCAACTCTTCCGCCGATGGCTTTCTGCAGAGCGTGGAAAGATAAATCGTTTCGATCAATTGCTCGTTCGTCGCTCCCGCCGCGATCGTTTTCGCAATAATGCCATCCGGATGAGCGATCGCATCTCCGATCGTCGGGCCGTTGACCATGTTCAACGTCTGCCCCAGACTAACGTCACTCGTGCGTTCGCATTCACAGGGTGACTCACGTGGAGCGCGTCCGAACATATCCAAGAAAGCGACCTCTACCTGCGAGTCCGGCAATTCTGAGGCCCGAAACCCAGCTGGAACTCCTGGAAGAGCGCGCGGGGCGCCAGTGGCCTGAATGATGGCGTCATACAACTGTTCCGCTGACAACCGTCGCGGCACAGCGTGCGAGTAGTTCATCGTGTCGTCGTCATTCCACTTGTTGCTTTCTAGGCTGCGTTGATATGTGGCAGACGTGCAGATAAGACGGATGAGGCGCTTCAGATTATAGCCATTGTCGGTAAAGTCTTTTGTCAGCGCATCAAGCAGTTCTGAATTGGAAGCCGGATTGCTGGCACGGATATCATCGACAGGATCGATGATGCCGCGGCCAAGGAAGTAGCTCCAGTACCGATTGACAATGCTGCGAGCGAAGTATGGGTTTTCTTTGGCCGTCAGCCATTGAGACAACTGCTCACGTCGGTGCGCACCCGCATTGACTGCACCGGCATGTGAAAACGGAAACTTTGGCGATGCTGCCTGATTGGTTGATGGATTGACCACAGCTTCCGGTGATGCGTTCGTGAACACGAATTCGTCACCATCCGGCAGAGCCCGGCGACCGACATCGGCAAAGTAGGCGGCAAGTTCGTAGTACTGGTTCTGAGTCCAGCGTTCAAAAGGATGGTCGTGGCACTGATTGCAACTGAAACGTGTACCAAGGAAGACTTGCGTCATGTTTTCCATGACCAGCTTTGGTTCCCGGGCAATGCGGAAGTAATTGGCTGCCGGATTTTCCAGCGCGCTGCCTCCGGCAGTCATCAGTTCAGCAGCAAATTGATCGTAAGGCGTGTTGGTGGCAACGGCCTGGCGAATCCAGTTGCGAAACGCCCAGACGCCACGTTCGGTGACCGTCTTGCGACGATTGAGCAGCAGATCACTCCATTTGAGCGTCCAGTGTTCCACGTATTCCGGACGTGACAGCAATTGATCTATCATCGCAGCACGTTTGGCGACTGGCTCCGCGGTGTCTGCCAGAAATGCATTGACTTCTGCAATTGTCGGCGGCACACCGGCAATATCCAGCGATACGCGACGGAAAAACTCGGCATCGTCGGCAGGGCCGGACGGAAGAAGTTTCATCCGCTGTAGTTTTGAGTTCACTAGGCCATCGATAAAATTCTGTTCCGGCGACGGCGTCCATTCGTATCCATCCCGGTTGCCCAGAATGGAGACAGGTGCCGCAGCGTAGTTGCCTTCAAACCGAACCAAGGCCGCCGCTTCGCCTCGTTGCACAGCCTTGATCAGTCCCTGCCTAGAAACAGTGGCGACTTCGAAATTGCTCGTTTCGAACACAGCTTCCCGAGTCACATCGCGCGTCGTGCCGTCAGCATAGGTTGCGATCACAATCAACTGCTGCTGATCATGGCGAAGTTGCAGCAGGGGAGTCGGCGGATAAATCGCGATGTTCGCGACTCGTGCGGCATCAGGTTTGTACTGACAACCTTCTGCGATCCATTGCTCCAGTACCTTGTAATAACGCGACTGCTCGTCGAACAGGAATCCGCCTTCATGTGGTACGCCCTGCGTTGGCTTCAGCAGCATCAGACTCTGGGATGGCTCAGAACGATTAAAGCGGCGGCCGGAGATATCATCCACGAAGGCTCGATAGTCGTAAACGGAGTCGTATCCTCGCAGCGAAAGTTTGAATCCGTTCTTGCCTGCCTGCGAACCGTGACATGTGCCCTGATTACAGCCGACTTTGCTCAGAATCGGATTCACATCGCGAATAAAGTCGACAGGAACAGCGTCCACTGCCGTCACATGAATCGGGATTTCCAGTTTTTGCCCCACGGCTTCAACAACGATTGACCCTTCACCTGCCATGAGGGGAGCAACATAACCATCCGCATCGACGCTGCACACCGGCGACACAGTTGTGACGGTTGCTATGCTGCTGACATCGATCTTCTGGCCGTCCGATGTGATGCCCGTGACGATCACGCGGCGTGAATCGCGGATTGACGAAAGCGTGACTTCAGGCGGGTAAGCTTCCAGTCGCACATAAGTTCGCACTGCCGCATTGGCCGTCTCAGCTGGCGCGTTTTCTTTGGCGAGCGGGGCGGCGTCAGCCCCCTGGTCCGTCGCCGCTGCGTTGCCAGGCACAGGTTGCGGTTCGTCTGCGGAAGCCATGGTGACCAGCAGACCGGTTGCTGCAAACAAGGCCAGGCGGCAAGTTTGATTGACGAGTATCATCATGAGTGGTCTCGTTGGGAATTGAATGGTCTGGTTGGGAAGTAGTCAGGTGAAACGATTTATTCGCCCACCGTCGCGACGGACGGTGGTGCGGTAGTCAAAGGGGCCGCCGGGAAAGTCTTTTCAACGGCACCGGTTTCGGCATTGCACAATTTGATCATGCCATCGAATCCGGACACGGCAACCTGCATTTCATCGGGACGAAAGCTAACGGAAAAAACAGGAGCTGTCACATCAGGGATGTCCACAAATTTCGCCGCATCTTCCGTCATATAGATTCTTGCCGCACCGGAAACTGCAGTACTGGATCCGACGACAAACTTGTTTCCGGAAGGACTTAAATCTAGGTCGCACAGTCGTCCGGGCAGTTTTGAGTACGCTCGGATGAGATTGAAGTCGTCGCCGATCTGGCGAGCCTTCTCACGGAAAATCTTGTACAAACGTGGTTCGCCGTCGGAACCGACGGCGAGCACCTGTTCAAGCGTCGGATGGCGAATCACATCCACAAGTCCACCCTTCAATGCTCCCGGCGTGATGCTCGTGATGTTGTCCACAAACTGCCCGGTAGCCACGATTGTCAGTTTCATCGACATGTCTCGACTGACGCTGATCACATGGTCGTTTGCCAGAGAAAACGTCGTCCCCTGAACCCAGTCAGAATGAGCATCCATGCGCATCGTCACTTCCGCATTTTCAACTTTGACAACGCGCACTCGATTGTCCGCTGCACCAAAGGAGACCAATGTTCCGTCATTATTGAAAGACAATCCGAACAACGTATCAAGAGCCAGCGTCACGGAATGCAACAGCTTACCATC
>CANJQC010000053.1 GCA_947476295.1 Planctomycetaceae bacterium
AGTTCCTGGCGAGTCAAGCTGCCCGGAATCGCTGTTGGACCAAATGCCGCATGCTGTAACGCCAGCGGATCCGTGGACTGCACCCAGTATCCCAGCGATGTTCCCAGATCCATCAGAGGGTCTCCAATCGTCGCCATTTCCCAGTCAAGCACTGCAACGATATGGGTAAGATCCGTGTCATCCAGCATGACATTGTCATACTTGTAGTCGTTATGAATGACGCTGGCACCAGTTTCCGACGGCATGTGCTCATTCAGCCATTTCGCTACGCTGTCCATGGCGGGAACGATGGCTGTTTGTGCCTGACTATAACGTTTTGTCCAGCCGGTGACCTGGCGTTGAACATAGCCTTCGGGTTTGCCCATATCCGACAATCCGGCAGCCTGATAATCAATCGCGTGCAGTGCTGCAAGATTGTCGATCAGCGCGCACGACATGCGACATGCCATCTCGGCATCAATCGTCCTTCCTAGGGGCAGTTTCTTTCTCAGGATCAGACCGTGACGACGCTCCATCAGATAAAACGGTGAGCCGATAATGTTTTCATCGTCGCAGTAGAGTTCCGGACGTGGTGCGGCAGAAAACACCTCGCTGAGACGCGACAGCATCCGGAATTCACGGCCCATGTCATGCGCCGAGGCAACCTGGTTTCCAAATGGTGGTCGCCGAAGTATCAACTCCCTAGTGCCCAGTCGCAGCAAATAGGTGAGGTTTGAATATCCATCCGGAAACTGTTCGACAGTCAGTTGTGCTCCGGAGTCGGGGAAGTTCTGGTGCAGGTAGTCAGCGAGCCGTTCCACAGGCAACTCCTCCCCCGCACGGACGGTCACCGGGCTGTTGAGATCGGTATTCATGAGAAGCATCCATCAATGAATTAGAGATAACTCAGAGCAGAGAAAGCAGCCGCTTCGTTTCATCGCCAGGTCCACATTGCAGGGTCGCTGAGATGCGGAATCATGTTGAAGCTGTCGAGTGAGAAACGGTCGCGTGTGAATAAGAATTCGGTGAGTGAGCTGTTGCGGATTCGCCAATTTAAGTCGAGGGCAGTCTGGTTCGAAACGTTCAGTGCATGCTGGACGACGCCACCAATAAAACCGCCTGACGAGAATATCACAGCTCGACATCCTTGTTCTGATTGTTCCTGGACGTGACGAATGACGCGTTCCACTCGTCCGCGAAATGCCGGCCAACTTTCGACATCATCAGTGGGCTCTGCGATTTGCCAGTGATGCAACAGCAACTCGAACATCTTCTGGAAATCGCGCAGGCGATTCTGCTGGCCGACGCTGCAGCGGAATTCTTCCTGTAACTGAGCAAAGTCAGAATTCTGAGCAGCCAGTCGAGGAGCGAAAGATTTGAAAAGTCCATTGAGATCGTATTCGTCCAGATCCTGCAGCAGGATCGGCTGAGGCCAGACAAAACCGGCCTGCTGATAGTCGTTTCCCGCGAGTTCGGCCGTTTGTTTCTGCCGAACTCGCGGTCCGGTATAAACACGGTTGATACAAAGTCGCTGATCTGCCCAGTGTTTTCCCAACAGGCGAGCTTGTTGCTTGCCTAAATCAGAGAGCTGATCGTAGTCGTCGGAATCAAACGACGCCTGACCGTGACGCACAAGAGTCAGCACACTCATTGTTTTTCTCCAAACCGATCCTGCAGACGCCGCATGCCACGCAGCCAGCGATCATAGTCACTTGCCTTGTGCCGAAAGTACTCGGCTACCTCCGGGTGCGGCAGGATCAAAAACTGTTCTGTTGCCAGACCCGCAATGACAGCTTCAGCCACATCTTCCGGTTCGAGTGCCGTTTCCTGGATATGTTCCGCGATGCCCCCGGTTGTCTGGTACAGCATATCCGTGCGAACTCCCTGAGGACACAGGCACGAGACCTTGATGCCGTCTGCACGATGCGTAATAGATAACCATTCCGCGAACCCGACTGCGGCGTGCTTCGTCACCGAGTACGGAGCCGATCCGAGTTGCGTCAGCAGTCCTGCTGCCGATGCAGTCTGCAGCAGGTAACCCTCGCCACGAGCAATCATGCCGGGCAATACGGCGCGTGCAGCATAAACATGAGACATCACATTCACTTCCCAGATACGCTGCCACTCTGTATCCGGAGCTTCTGCACCGCCCATCAGGATAATGCCGGCATTCGAACAAAAGAGATCAATCGGTCCCAGTTCGGATGTTGCGACTTTTACAAGATGCTGCAAATCGTGTTCAACACTGACATCGGTTTTGACAGCCATGCCACCGATACTTGTGGCGACTTCGTAGGCGAGTGTTTCGTTCAAATCGGAGACAACGACCGCGCGAGCACCTTCAGCAGCGAATCGCTGACAAAGTGCCTTGCCGATGCCGCTGCCTCCTCCGGTCACCACGATAACCTTGTCACGAACTTCCATCAAACGGGCCTTTGCTCCTAGTTTCGTATGCATTAACTCCCAACGCTAACGGCTCATCGTACCACACATCGTTATTGACGCATCAGAGTCCGATCCAGTTCGTACGCCAGTCAGGAAAATTTGCCGCACTGAACGCTGCTGTCTTTTTTGCGGATATAACGGTAAAAAGCTAACAAGTGCGTATGGAGACATCGTTGTCAGGAATGCGATGTTCTCCGTAACTTCATCCTGCTCGGCCCACTTCAAAGCAAAAATCATGATGCCGTCAACGAATCCAGTGTGGCCTTCGAAAATAATGTGGAACGGCAGCAGCAGTGAAGAAGGACTGCGGAATTCTAGGCACCTTTACGAATGGCGATCAGCCTTTGCTGTTCTGGGAATCGCTCTGCTCACACTGGTCACAGATAAAGCATCAGCCATCGATCTCAGCAAAGCGGTGATCCAGTCGCTGCCTGGAAGTCCTGCCGTTGCTTCCCGCTTTCTCGCGGAGCAAATTGGCAAACGCACGGGTATTTCTGAAATACAGATTCTACAGACCAGCGAACTGAAGCCAGTGGCTGGGATCGCTCTGGAGCTGTCTTCAGATTCGGGCCTGGCTGCAGAGGGCTATTCGATTCAGATCCGAAACATCGGTGGCGTTTCGGTGTTGCATGTCCGGGGTGCTGACCCGCGTGGTGTACTTTTTGGCGCAGGCCGGCTGATCCGTGAGCTGAGTTTGCGGCCAGGCAGCATTCAGGTGGAAAACAACCTGGCGATCACATCGTCGCCCAGGTATCCCATCCGAGGCCACCAGCTCGGTTACCGCAACACTGCAAACACGTACGATGCATGGGATGTCGAAACCTACCGCACGTACATTGAAGATCTGGCACTCTTCGGCACCAATACGATTGAACTCATTCCATTGCTTGAGCAGGGCGTACGCGACAGTCTGTTGATGAAGGAAGACCCGTGGACGATGAACGTCAAGGTGGCTGAGATCGTTACCGACCTAGGGCTTGATTTCTGGCTCTGGATACCAGCCACCGAAGACCTCACTTTGCCGAATCTGGCGCAGGAAGGGCTGCGTAAACGCCGCCAGCTTTTCGAAAGCATGAAGCACATCGACGCGGTTTTCGTTCCGGGTGGTGACGATGGCAGCAACGATGCACGGGTGCTCATTCCGTGGCTTGAACAACTCGCCTCAGAGCTGCATCAGGTCCATCCCGAGGCAACATTATGGATTTCGCACCAGACTTTTGCCCACGAGGAACTTGAGTATTTCTTCAACTACCTACACGAAAAACAGCCGACCTGGCTGGAGGGAGTTGTTTACGGACCGTGGACGGAAATGTCGCTGGAGGAAACTCGACGACGCACTCCTTCGCGGTACAAAATGCGGCGGTACCCCGACATTACCCACAATGTCCGCTGTGAGTACCTCGTTCCCAGCTGGGACCGCGCCTTCGCTCACACGCTGGGCCGCGAGGCGGTCTGCCCGCGTCCCCTCGAGATGGCCAGCACACACAATCTTTACGCCCCATTGGCCGACGGCTTTGTCACTTATTCCGACGGAGCGCATGACGACCTGAACAAGATTATCTGGAGTGCGCGCGGCTGGGATCCAGATGCGAAGCCAGAGCAGATTGTCAGGGAATATAGTAAAGTCTTTTTCGGTGACGATGCCGCAGAAACGGGGATGCGTGCGCTGATCGGACTGGAGACGAACTGGCAGGGACCGGTGGAAGAAAACGCTGCAATCCTGGAGACACTCCAACTCTGGCGCGAGTTGGAAAAGTCGCTGCTGGTGGATGGTCGAAACTGGCGATGGCAAATGTATGCCATGCGGGCCACGTATGATGCCTATGTTCGGGCCAGACAGATTTCGGCGGACAGGCAGGAAAAGAAGGCGCTCACGGCTCTGGCGAATGCGGCTGAAACGGGCATCCCAACGGCATTGGCAACCGCACGCGCCGCACTGGCAACTGAGTCCGACGCTACGGCCGCGAATCTGCGCCACGAAGTCGAGACGTTCGGTTCGCAATTGCGGGAGAGCATCGGCTTTCAGCTGAGTACCGAAGCCCCGTATCTTGCAAGCAATTCGGAGCGTGGCGCTGTGCTTGACTATCTCGATCAGCCACTGAACGAACGAACCTGGCTTGAAGCCCGCTTCCGACAGATCGAATCGGAACAAAATCCGACTCAGCAACTGACCATGATTCAGGAAATCGTCAACTGGGAGAACCCCGGCCCCGGCGGCTTCTACGATGACCTTGGGAACATCCGCAGTCAGCCTCATCTGGTGCGTCAGAAGCTGCAGGCCGCAGATCCGGGTGGAGTCGCGTCACCTCGCATCGATTTCAGCCAGGCGATGGACAACAAAAGTCATACGCTGAGCGACCAGCGTCTGTCGTGGCACGACGTTGTGGAGACATTGTATGGAACGCCGCTGCGGATGCATTACGCAGACCTGGATCCGACAGCCCAATACCGCCTCCGTGTCACGTACTCGGGGCGTTACAACGCCACAATGACACTCACCGCAGACGGGGCCCATGAAATCCATAAGGCACTACCTCAACCCAGGCCAGTCTGGCCTGTGGAATTCAGTATCCCACAAACCGCTACGGCGGATGGTCTGCTCGACCTTGAGTGGAATCTTGTCAGCGGTCGCGGTTGTCAGGTGGGTGAGGTTTGGTTAATCAGAGAGTAACGGCCAGCCGTTTGACTGGAACTCAAAGAGAAACGTAATGCGTGGAGGATCGCGTCGCTTCGGCATTCACCCTTACGGAGACAACAGGTCGTTCAGCCGAGGAGTTCCTGCACCACATGGCCGCCAACGTCTGTTAACCGAAAGTCACGGCCTTGAAAACGGTAGGTGAGTCGCTTGTGATCCAGCCCCAGCAGATGCAGGAGCGTGGCCTGGATGTCGTGAACATGAATGGGTGACGTGACAGGAAAGCAACCCAATTCGTCAGTTTCACCCAAGGTCTGGCCGGCGCGGATGCCGCCGCCGGCCAGCCACATGGTGAACGCTGCAATCTGATGGTCACGGCCGATGCCCGCGGTGGGTGACTTTTGACCGACGGCAGTGCGGCCGAATTCGCCGCCCCAAACGACGAGAGTCTCGTCCAGCAGCCCACGATCTTTTAGGTCGGCGAGCAATGCCGCACAGGCGCGATCGGTCTGACCGCACATGGCGCTCAGACCTTGGCCGAGATTGCTGTGGTGATCCCAGTCGCCGTGACACAGATGGACGAACCGCACGCCTCGTTCGATCAGCCGCCGAGCCAAAAGACAGTTTCGCGCGAACGAGGGCTGTACGGGGTCGACCCCGTACCGTGCCAGCGTACTTGCAGTCTCGTGCTGCAAGCCAATCGCCTCGGGTGCCGTTTTGCTCAGCCGCCCGGCCAGATCATACGCGGCATTGCGAGCCACGGTTTCAGGGTCGCCAGTGAGCCGATGGTGAATCGAATTGAGTTTGCGAACGGCGTCGATTACCTGCGCCTGGTCCGCGTCGGCAAAGTTTGTCGGGGGTGACAAGTTCAAAATCGGATCAGCGCTGTCGCGCAGCGCTACGCCTTGGTAGGCGGACGACAAAAAGCCTGCGGCGTAAATCGAGCCCTTGGTTCGTGGCCGCATACCCGACTGTAACACCACGTAACCGGGCAGGTCGCGAGATTCGCTGCCCAAGCCGTAATTCACCCAGGCGCCAAGGCTTGGTCGGCCGAACTGACGCGTCCCCGTGTGCCAGAAGACTTCGGCCGGATGGTGGGGTATCTCCTCGGTCTGCACTGTCTTGACGATTGCCAGGTCATCGACAACGCCCGCAGTGTGCGGCAGCAGATCTGAGACCTCGGCACCCGAGTCGCCGTAGCGTCGGAATTTTACATGCGTCCCCAGGAGGTTTGGCCGCTCCTCTGTGATCTGTGCGAATTTCATCCTTGCGAGGTGCTCGTCGCCGATCGGCCGGCCATCGAGTTCGCGGAGCTTCGGCTTATCGTCGAAGAGATCGAGCTGACTCGGACCGCCAAGCATGAACAGGAAGATCACTCGTTTGGCTCTGGCTGGAAAGTGCGGAGGTCGCGGCGTCAGCGGTGACGGATCAAGTTCGCCAGCAAGAATCGGCGCGCTGGCGAGACCCGCCAACCCCGCAAGACCGAACAGGCCCTCGCCAAGGAAGTGGCGGCGGTGATAATGAATGGCTTTGGTTGGCATCGGACGGTTCCTCCGCGGCAGCTCAGGCAGGGCCATGACGGGCGAGTTGCATGAGTCGTGGTGATTTTGCAGTCAGGTTATAGGTCGTCATTCTCGGGTCACGAATTCATCGAGGTTGAGCAGCACTCGACAAACTTGTGTCCAGGCCGCCTGGTCAACCGATTCCACGGCTGACGCCGTGTTCGATGCGGCAAAGCGAATACGGACGGCGGCCAACACGTTTGCCAGCGGTGGCCGCTCTTCGGCCGTGGGCGCGCGGCCGAGGCACAGGCGGAAGGCTCGGTCGAGTCGCTCGTCGCCGTCCGACGCTTCGTGCATCACGCGACCCGCCAGCGCCTCGGCGCACTCGGCAAAAGTGGGATCGTTCAGCAGCGTGAGCGCCTGCAATGGCGTGTTGGAAGACCGGCGACGCGTGCAGGCAGTGAGCGAGTCGGGAGCATCGAACGTTTGCAGGAACGGATGTGGTGTGAGCCGCCAATAGTGCGTGTACATGCTGCGGCGGTAGCGGTCGGCCCCGGGACTCGCGATCCATTCCGCCGGCGTGGCACGGCCGAGCATAACTCCCTCGTGCTGATATGGAAATACGCTCGGTCCACCGAGCTTCGGCGACCACAGGCCGCTTGCGGCCAACGCCGAGTCGCGGATGGCCTCCGCTTCGAGCCGAAGCCGTGACTGTCTGGCGAGCAGCTGGTTTTCCGGATCGATCTCTTCTAAGTCAGCCTGGCGGTCCGACGACTGGCGGTATGTGGCCGAGCCAACGATCAGCCGATGCAGCGACTTCAATCGCCAGCCCCCATTGACAAACTCAGTGGCCAGCCAATCGAGCAATTCAGGATGCGACGGTCTCGCCCCCTGCACACCAAAATCATTCTCCGTCTCGACGAGACCTTGCCCGAAAAACCGCTGCCAGATGCGATTGACGGTGACGCGTGGCGTAAGCGGTTGCTGAGACGAGATGAGCCAGCGTGCAAAGTCGAGCCGCGTGCGTTGCCCTGTCGGTAAAGGCGGCAGGACATCGGGCACGTCAGGTGTCACCGCCTCGCCCGGCTGGGTGTACTCGCCGCGTATAAAAGTCGTCGTGGGACGCGATGCCACCGGTGTGACAAGCACCGGCGCCATGTCGAGTTGCGGAATCTGAGTTTTCAGCAAGTCGATCATCTGCGATCGCTCCTGGTGGCCGGGATCTTTGACCGCAGTCCCAGCGGCGAATTTTGCCGCATACAGATCGCGCTCGGAGACGAGCGCCGCAAGGTGCGCCCGCAGCGCATCGCGACTGGCCAATTGATCGGGCGGGGCTAATTCCAGGACCGATTCGTCGGCCGCATTGAAAAATGCAAACATTTCATAGTACTCGCGCTGGCTGAGTGGATCGAATTTGTGTGCATGGCATTGGGCGCAGCCCAGTGTCAAACCCAAAAAAACGGTTCCGATCGTATTCACTCGTTCGACCACCGCGTCAAGTCGAGCCGGTTCGCTGCCGCCATCCTGCGGCCCGTTAAGCAAGAACCCGGTCGCGATCCGGTCGGCGGTCGAAGCACCTGGCAGCAGATCACCGGCAAGCTGCCTGACGGTGAACTCGTCGAACGGCACGTCATCATTGATCGCCTCGATCACCCAGTCGCGATATTTCCATATCGAGCGTGGCGCGTCGGTCTCGAAGCCTGTGCTGTCAGCATAGCGGGCGGCGTCGAGCCAGTGTCTCCCCCAGCGTTCACCGTAATGGGGCGATGCGAGCAGCCGCTCGACCACGCGATCCCAGGAATCGGCCTTCTCGTCGGCTAGAAACGCGGCTGCCTCGTCCGGCGTGGGAGGCAAGCCGGTGAGGTCGAGTGTCACGCGGCGGAGCAGTGTTTGTTTGGCCGCCTCGGCAGCAGGTCGTAGGGCTGTGTGTTTCAGTCGTGCTAGGACGAAGTTATCAATCGCGTTGCGAGGCCAGGCTCCGTCGTTAACCCGAGGAACCTCCGGGCGCCGCAGCGTCTCGAAAGCCCAATGGCCACCCCAGACAGCACCTTCGTTCACCCAACGCCGGAGTAACTCGATTTCGTGGGCGCTCAATTTTCGGTTCGAATCCGCCGGAGGCATCCGTTCCTTGGGGTCCTGGCTACTGACCCGCTGCACGAGCTCGCTCTGCCCGCCGTTCCCCGGTTCAATGACCGGGCGGTCTGCGCGAAGTGCCCCTTCGCGAATATCCAACCGCAATTCAGCCTGCCTAGATTGGTCGTCTGGCCCATGACAATGGAAGCACTTCGACGACAAGATCGGCAATACGTCGCGGTTGAAGTCGACTCGCTCCGGCGACTGAGCGTATGTCGCCGCAGAGCAATACCACACGGTCGCAATCACTGCGTACCGTGCGGCATGTGTACGAATAGGTGGTATCTCACGCATGATAGTTTGCAGCATGGCAGATATCCTCAGAGCGTGTTTCCGCAGGCATTTTGTGTGCGGAAACCGCAGGGATTTTCTGGAGTTCAGTTTTAATTTGTGGTTGAATCCCTCAACAACCCCCGACGATAACGCTCCATCTGCACGGGACCAGTGCAGAACCAGTTCGTGTTGGTTACGTAGAGTCTCTGCCATCGCTTGTAAAGGTTCGATCCAGCTCCGCATGTCTCGCGTACACCAACCGTCAAGGGAGCATCCAGCCCAACCGGCTGAGCAGTACGTCCAGAATCGCTGGAAGTCCTCTCGCATCAGATAGCTGCGGACACATGATGGACAGTCGAACGCACCTGATTGACTGGAATAAATCGATCATTTTGCATGGCTCAATTCCCCTGCTTTTGCGCACGCGAGTCCCACCGGACAAGAATTCAACGGCCAAACGGCGGTCGATGTTCACTTATGCGGCGAGTAATCAGTTGGCGTCATGTACACGGACTCTACTTTCTCGACCAGCTTGCCATCGCGCTGAGTTTCTTCGGCGACTTTCTGCCATTCCGGATCTTCACGAAACGCCTTCCATGACGCATCGGCGCTGGCTTTGTCCTTGTGAGCGATGACGTAGATCAGCGTGTTTGGCTTGTCCACAGGAGTCCAGTACATGATGTTCTTCATGCCGTGCTTTTCGAACAGCGTCATGGTGTGATTCCGAAAACGGGCATTGAGTGCATCCAGTTTTCCTTCCGGCGTGTAGTACGTTCGAAGTTCATACAGCATTGGTTCTTCCTTTGCGGCAGTTTCCGTGTCGACCTTCTTTTTATCTTCAGCCAATCCAGATTGACGAGTGTCGAAATGAGAAACAGCAAGAGCGACGGCGATCCCACAGGCGAGACCGGACCAGAATTGAAATCGGTTCATGGCATGTTCCTGAAAATGAATTCTACGTGTGCAACGTGCCGTCGCAGTCTAACATAACGGACACGACGGCGACGAGTGACTGCGGAATTCTTAAGAATTCCGATACGACGTTTACCAACTACGCATCCACCATGGGACAGTTGTCCAGACCCTGCAAAGTCACCCTCCAGCGGATTGGAATGTGCCGCTGCCCGTATATACTCCGCGTGCAATGTCTCATCCCTCCATTTCGCACCATGAAATCCTGTTGGCAACCGATCGCGTCAATGCGATGTTGCTTTCCAAACGCAATGACTACGGCTGGTGGACCGGGCGGTTATCGACGTCGGGGCTTTCGACCGCGACGGCTGTGATGGCGCTGCATAAAGCTGTCGTGGCGACGAGAGACGATGTTCAGCGGCTGCGATGGCAGAGACTGATCGATGGTGGATTGAAGTGGCTGGACGAACATCAGAACTCCGACGGCGGCTGGGGTGATACGGTTCTGAGTATCAGCAATATCTCCACGACGATGCTGGCTCACGCCGTGTTTCGAGTTAGCGCCGCCGCGCAATGGAACGCGGTTATTGAATCCTCTGCGGCGTACATCGCAAAAGCCGGTGGTGTTGACGCTGTCATTAAACGTTACGGCAAGGATCGCACGTTCTCCGTTCCCATTCTGACTCACTGCGCGCTGGCGGGGATTGTGGATTGGAAGAACGTGATTCCGCTGCCCTTTGAACTCGCCTGCGTGCCGCATCAATTGTATGCCGCAGTAAAGATGCCGGTCGTCAGTTACGCACTGCCGGCGTTGATTGCAATTGGTCAGGTGATCTTCAAGCATCAGGGTCACTGGAATCCGGTGCTGCGATTGATCCGCCGCGCCGCCATCGCACCCTCGCTGAGAGTCCTGGAATCTATCCAGCCGCCGAATGGAGGATTTCTTGAGGCGACTCCTCTGACCAGCTTTGTCTGCATGAGTCTGCTTGGCTGCGATTTGTTCGATCATGTGGTGACTCAGCGCTGTTTGAAATTCATCGAAGCGTCCGTTCGCGAAGACGGCAGTTGGCCGATTGATACGAGTCTGACGACGTGGGTGACTACGCTCAGTGTCAATGCTCTCGGCGAGCGGCAGGGCGTCAGCCGTTCGAGCGATCAGGAACGGACTCGGAGGGCTGACGCCCTGCCGCTCGCCATTCGCAATTGGCTGATTAACCAGCAATACCGCAAAATCCATCCCTATACTCACGCAGCGCCAGGCGGTTGGTCGTGGACGGATTTGCCGGGCGGCGTTCCGGATGCTGACGACACTCCCGGAGCGATGCTGGCGTTGATGAATCTGCGGCAACCGGACGAAGCGTTTTCATCGGACGAAGTCTCGTCGCTGCGTGCGGCGGCAACCTGGTTGCTGGACTTGCAGAATCGCGATGGCGGCTGGCCGACATTTTGTCGGGGTTGGGGAACATTGCCGTTTGACCGGAGTTCCTGCGATTTGACTGCTCATGCCCTGCGAGCCCTCGATTTGTGGCTAAAGCGGGTTTCGGGGACAGAAACGGGGTTGAAAACCCGCACCCAGCGGTCAATGCGACGCGGAATTCGGTATCTTCAAAACGTTCAAAGAACGGACGGGACGTGGCTTCCGCTGTGGTTTGGCAATCAATTCAACGAAGACGACGAAAATCCCCTCTATGGAACGTCGCGAGTCGTCCGTGCTCTGGGTACGATAGGCGAAGAATCGTCGGATTGCTGTCATAAAGCCGTGCGCTGGATTCTGGACAACCAAAACGACGACGGAGGCTGGTCGGCTCGTCGCGGTTTGGAAAGTTCCGTGGAAGAGACTGGACTGGCATTGGATAGTTTGGCGGGGTTAAAAATGGGGTCAGGCACCGTTGCCGGAACGCCCCAAGGGGTGCATGGTACAGCATTGCCTGACCCCGCTTTTAACTATGCCATTGACCGAGCGGCTCAGTGGCTGGCATTGCGAGTGAATAAAGGCACAGTGGATCGGCCAACTCCGATTGGCTTCTATTTTGCCCGACTCTGGTATTTTGAGGATCTTTACCCAATCATATTCGCGGCAGCGGGGTTAAACCGCTGGCGTGAGAATTCAAAAACTTGATGATAGCGCAGCATCGTTTAACCCGTGTTCGCTGACCAGGCCGTCTGTTCCGTGATTGCGGAAAAACCTAGACCGCGACCACGGGTTAAACAGACGACCCACCACCGACCTCCTGCCGAAAATCGCTCCTTTTTGGAGATCTTACCTGTGACAATTGCTCCTGTTGAAAAAAACTTCGTTGACGACGAAACCATGCGCTCTGAGTTTCCGGAAGAAACTCGAATGATGGACGACGACGATCCGGCTCCAGTGCGAAAGAAGGGCAAACGCCGCAGCACGACGCACCTGAAAGCTGTCCCGGAAACTCTGGAACTGCGAGAAAAGGTCAAAGCGGCCGCCGAAGAGTACGCTCGGCAGCTTGACCGCTGCCGCGCGTTTACACGCAATGAATTGGAACACCACGGTCGCGCGCTGTTGGACCAAATGGGACTTCCGGAAAAATTCCTTGGCTTCTCGATGGTCATGGTCGGCAATTTTTTCTGGAAACAGCAGTTCCTCGCAATTCCTTTCAATCGCCGGATGCTGCTGTTGCCACATTGTCTGAAGCACGCCGCAGGTTGTCCGGCGGAATACACCCAGTTCGGTCTCGACTGCGAGCGCTGCGGAGCGTGTTCGATTGCTGACTATAAAGTGCGAGCCGAACAGCTAGGTTACAAGGTACTCGTGGCGGAAGGCTCGCCGGTCGTTCTCAAGATTATCGTCTCCGGCTATATCGACGGCATTCTCGGAGTTGCCTGTTTGAACGTACTCGAAAAAGCCATCGACAAAGTTCTGATCGCGGGCGTTCCGTCATATGCCGTGCCGCTGCATTCAGGCGATTGCCTGAACACAACGCTCGACGATATCTGGGTCTGGGACGTGCTCGACAAGTACGAACCAATGCCAGAGAAGCCAACGACCAGCTATGTGCCGTTGATGCGGGCCTCTGCCAGGATGTTCGAATATGACTTCGATCGCCTGCTGCCGCGAGTTCGCACGAAAGATGAATCTCGCCGTCAGTCGCCCGTCGCATTCACTGAGGACATCGCCTACGACTGGCTCAGCAAAGGTGGCAAACGCTTTCGCCCGTTCATCACGCTGGCCGCCTGGCACGCTGCTTCCGGAAGCGGCTCGTTAACAATTGGCGATGCAACTCCTGAGATTCCCGATGCTGTCGCGCGAGTCGCGATGGCGATTGAAGCGTTTCACAAAGCGTCATTGGTTCACGACGATATTCAGGACGATGATCAGTATCGATATGGCCGTGAAACATTGCATCGACAGCACGGAGCCGGTCATGCGATCAACATCGGCGACTATCTGATCGGCTTAGGTTATCGTTTGATTCATGCGGCTCGTGATCTAAGTCCCGAGATTGCGATCGATGTTCTCAACAGCATGTCAACTGCTCACATCCGCCTGTGCGACGGCCAGGGCGCGGAGATGGCGTTTCAGAAGTCACCGGACTGGAACCTGACACCGCTGGATGCGTTGCAGATCTATTCACTGAAAACGTCGCCTGCGTTTGAAGCAGCTCTGTATGCCGGGTTGCGAATGGCCGATCATACGCTGGCAAAGACGGATTTGGTCGCTCAATTCTGTCGTCACGTCGGCGTTGCGTTTCAGGTCCTGAATGACCTTAAAGACTGGCAGGGCGACACGGATAACAAGCTGGTTGCAGGTCAGGATGCCTTGGCGCTTCGTCCAACGGTGCTGCTGGCGTTGGCGCTGAAGGATGCGAATGAGCAGCAAAAGGCCAATCTGAAAGAAATCTTGGCCGAGACTTCCGGCGGTTCATCGAACCACAAGCATATTGAGCAATTGCGGGAGATTTTTCGAGCGTGTGACGTCTTCGAAAAAGCCGAATTCTATGTTGAGAGGTCTCGCCAAAAAGCCGAGGCGCTGGTAGCCGATATTGAAGACGAGCAGATTCGGGATCTGCTGCAGTTCTTTGTCGAAACGGTTCTGGCGAGAGAACTGCCCCCAACGCCGCTCGAAGAAATGGGCACTGTGGTCGTGCCGCTTGGCAGTCGATCACTGTCACCGGCCTTGCCGATCGCTTCGGGATCGGTGGAACTGAAGATTTCGGAATTGAGTGCGAAGTAGTTTGGGTCGTTGTCTCTATGCGAACTTTAATCAAGGTTGTCGTGATCTTCGCCGTGCTTGGCGTGCTGGGCTATTTCGGATTTGTACAGGGGCGGGCATGGCTGGCTGAACGCAACAGGCCGCGATTCCGTACAGCCAGCGTGGAACAGGGCGATTTGCGAATCACGGTCAATGCAACCGGTGAAGTGCAGCCTACTCTATTCGTGCACATTGGAAGTTTCGTATCCGGGCCGATCAAGGAGCTGTTCGTAGATTTCAACGACGAAGTCAAAGTCGGTCAATTGCTGGCAAGGATCGACCCTCGGATTTATGAAGCAGCATTAGCTCGCGATGTGGCGGCGCTCGGAGCACGCGCAGGCGATGTGGCACGAGTGCAGGCAGAGCTGCAGCGTGCGCGTAACGATGAGAAACGATCCGCCGCACTGAAGGCCGAGAATGAAGACTTCATATCGCAATCTGAGCTGGATCAGTTTCGTTTTACTCGCATGTCACTCGAAGCTCAATTGCTGATGGCTGAATCGTCAGTCATGCAGGCTAAAGCCACTCTGGCTAACTCCAAACTGAATGTGGACTATACCGAGATCAAGTCGCCTGTGGATGGAACAGTCATCGACAAGAAGATCAATGAAGGTCAGACACTGGCGGCGCAGTTTCAAGCGCCGGAATTATTCATTGTTGCGCCGAGAATGCGGGAAGAAATGCTCATCCATGCCTCCATTGACGAAGCCGACATTGGATTGATCCGCAATGCCAAGGATTCAAATCAACCTCTCTATTTCTCTGTGGATGCGTATCCGGAAAGAGTGTTCAGCGGCGCGACAATCGAACAAATCCGGCTGAGTTCTACGATGAGTCAGAACGTCGTCACGTACCCTGTCATTGTATCCACCCCAAACCCGGATCTGAAACTGTTGCCCGGAATGACGGCTAACCTGACGTTCCAGATTAGTGAACTCAAAGATATCCTCAAAGTTCCAAATGCCGCACTGCGATATTTTCCAGACCCGACACTGGTGCGTGATGAGGACAAAAAACTGCTGGAACTCCATCTTGCGCCGGAGACGACTGAAGATACAGCGACCAGTTCTGAAACGCCACCGGTGGATGACATCGCCAAAGCCACCGTGGCTTCCAGCAGGCGCATTGTCTGGATTCAGGAGTCACAGGCGGACCGTCTCAGCGCCACTGACAAAGAAACATCGGAAACCAGTTCAACTGGCTCATCAGCATCAACAGCCGATGCATCTAGGAATTTGACAGGCAAGCTGCGTGGCATCCGCATCGAGATTGGTGACAGTGACTACCAGTTTACGCATGTCATCAGCGGCGATTTGAAGGCTGGTGATGAAGTGATCGTGGGCGTCAAACCGCCGGGGGCTCCATGAGTTTTCTGCTGACGATCGCGGTGGCCGTCCGGGCGTTGCTTCGAAACAAAATGCGTGCCACGCTCACGGTGCTTGGCATCGTGATCGGCATTTCCGCCGTCACAACGATGGTGTCCATCGGCAGCAGTGCAGGACAACTTCTGCAGGATCAGTTGCAGTCGATCGGAACGAATTTTATCGTGGTTCAGCCGTCGTTTGAAAAGCGTCGAGGCGTGCAGAGTGGAAATCTGCCTTCTCTCACAAATGAAGACGCGATGGCCATCGGACGCGAATGCGAATCAGTGCTGGCGTATTCACCACTGGTTTTCGGAGTTAAACCGGTTGTTCGCGGCAACACGAACATGCAGCCCAAAGAAATGTGGGGCGTGGGTGTCGATTATCTGCGCGTCCGCACATGGGATATCGATGCTGGTGGTTTCTTCACCGAACGTGACGAACGAGCGGGCAATTGCGTATGTGTCATCGGGCACACGATCGTACGGGAACTATTTCCGGCAGACAATCCAATCGGGCAACAGCTTCGGATCGGCAACATCCCGTTTACCGTGGTTGGTGTGCTGGGAAAGAAGGGCGCTTCGCTCACAGGGGACGATCAGGATAACGTGATGTTGATGCCTTATACCACCGTTCAAAAACGCCTGCAGGGAACGTCATTCAACAATGTCAATGCGATCCTTGTCGGTGCGCGGGCTCCGGAACTGATCGACACAGCAAAAGCAGAGATTCTGCAGTTGCTGACAGATCGACACAGTATTGCACTTGGTCAGAAACCTGATTTTGAAGTCGTTACGAGTGCCCAGCTTTCGGAACTATTCGGCAAGATCACGGGTATCATGACGGCACTCCTGGCATCGATCGCCGGGATTTCGCTGCTGGTTGGTGGAGTCGGCATCATGAATATCATGCTGGTCTCAGTGACGGAACGCACGCGGGAAATCGGCATTCGTATGGCCGTTGGCGCGCGAGGCCGGGACATTATGATTCAATTCCTGATTGAATCAGTGGTACTCAGCTGCTTCGGCGGTGCGATCGGCTTGGCCCTGGGAATCGGTGCATCCGTCGGTATTACCAAACTCATCAATTCGATCAGCAGTGGTGCCGACTGGCCGGTGTTTGTTTCGATCCCAGCCGGCGTCGTCGCGATGGTGTTTGCCGCCGTCGTCGGCCTAGTCTTCGGACTCTACCCCGCCTGGCGTGCCAGCCGCCTGGATCCGATCGACGCATTGCGATATGAGTAAGACAAGGCCCGGAAGTAAAAATACCCGTTTGACACAAAAAATTGGCAGCAGGAACACCGCTGCCAGTTTCTTCTGCCAGTGATCTTGACGCTACTTTACGTATAGGAACTCGCTCGAGTTCAGAATGACATGGCACAGATCGGCCAGCGCTGCATGAGCGGGCGTCGCGGGTGTGTTGCTGCCTTGTTGCGCCGACAGACGCAGTGCGTGGTCGGACGAATCTTCAAGAATCCCAGGGACTGGTTCGAATTGCCAAAAGCCGTGAGTCTCGGAAACAGGCTTCTCGGAAATCAAAAGCAGTTGTTGCACGGGCAACGCAGTGGAAGACAGTCGAACGTCATCCAGCAGGCCATCAAAGAAGCTGTCATTGGAACCAGTGCGGAATCCAAGACTCAGCGGGACCGAATTACTGACGTCTGAAGAAATACTGTGCTTGATCGCCGCGACCTGCATGAGTTCGTCGTCATTTGCCAGGTTTTTCAGGTAAAAAGTCGCCGTTCCGGAATCCGGCCCGGAAGCCGCAGGAGTCACGCTCACGGCAGCAAAGTACGGCGTATTCAATTCCACGTGCTGATCCGAAAACAAGGCGACTTCGCGGAGACCTTCCCCATCCGCGTCCCCGAACAGTTGCAGCACAAGCGTCTGCGGTTTGCGACGCGATGCCTTGCCAGTGACACCAAACGACCAGCCGGATTGCTCTTTTTTCTCGTCCCATTTTGCGGCAATCGTCCGGATAGCTCCAGACTCGTAAACTGAACGTATCTGCAGACACGCCTCGACCGTAAAAGTCGCCCCATGGCGCAACTCAGCAGAATCAGCCGACAGTCTGAGCGGTCTTTCATTTGGATCAATAATCACCGCCTGACCATCACGGTGCGGAATTCGTCCGATCGGCACTGCGGCAAGTTCCATACTCGTGCGTTCGGAAGCAATGCGTTCAGTCTGCTCAACAATAAACTGCTGCGCATCTAAAACTTCTGCATCCGAAGGCCAGCGTCCCAGTGCGGATGTCCAAAGGGACTGCAGCCGCTCGCGCGTTCTTCTCAACTCCTCCGGGGCCGACGTTGCTGGATCCCCGGTCGCTGAATGTCCAAGGCGATCAGCAAACTTTAGACTGTGGTTCATCATGATCTGACTGTTGAATAACTGCAACGACTGCACGGGCGATGTCGTGGTGTCGCGAGACGACGTACTTGTGAAGAAGAGCGGCAGATCAAAAACATCCAGCAACGCATCGCGTTCGTTTCGCATCACTCGCAGGTAGATCGATCGGCGCGGAACATCAGATTGAACTCCGGGGCCGCCCGCCTTCAGATCCAGTTGCCCCGTGACTGCAAGAATGGCATCGCGAATCTGTTCAGCGTCCAGACGCCGAGTATTGAATCGCCAGTAAAATCGGTTCGCGGGATCCACAATTTGATACGCCGCCAGCTGAGGATGTTGAGACGACTGTCGGTACGTCGCGGACGTCACGATTATTCGATGCAGATCTTTTAGCTGCCATCCGTTGTTGACAAAGTGATCTGTGAGCCAGTCCAGCAGTTCCGGATGCGACGGCGACCCGCCGAGCGTTCCAAAATCGCTGGCATTCTGCGCCAAACCTCGCCCGAAATGTCCCTGCCAGATGCGGTTAACAATCACGCGAGTCGATAGCGGGTTGTCGGCCTGCGTGAGCCATTTGGCCAGAGCCGAGCGTCGCCCCGTGGTTTTTTTATTCGCGTCAGGCGGATCAATCGCGGCGTCGCCTGAATCGATAATGCTCAAATATCCTGGTCCCACTTCGGTCAAACGTTTCGGAATGATCGTTGGCGGAGCATGACTGCCAACATCCGTCACAACCATCGCGGTGGGAAGCGCCGCGGGTCGCGCGCTGTTGTGTTTCTCCATGTTCCGACGCAGTTCGAGCAAGCGATCTTTCCTGTCGCCTTTGATTTTGTCATCAAGCCGATCATATTCGTAATCCACCTGACGCCACGCCAGATTGCGCAACTGATGTTCCAGCGGCGGCAGCGATTCCGCCGGTGCGTTCAGTATGTGCTGAATGTCCATCGGAAATATTTCTATCGCGTCCCGTGTGACTTTGCTGCGGTACGGTGCTTCAAGCTCCGCGATCTGAGTTCTCAGCTCGACAGTCTGAGTTTCCCATTCCAGCAGCTGCGATTCAAACGACTGCTGTTCCGCTGTTGCAGCCACCACGAATTTGTCCTGGGGATCGATCGCTTCGAAGAATGCGCGCAGGCGGAAGTAATCCTTTTGAAGAACAGGATCAAACTTATGGTCGTGACATCGCGCGCACTGCAGTCCGACGCCAAGGAACACGTCTCCCGTGGTGTCGGTAATCTCATTCAGAATAATGTCCCACTGGCCCCGCACGTCGCGGTTGTTGTATTCGTAGATCCAGTGTCGCATGTAGCCGGTCGCAATCAATGCGTCGGAGCTGTCAGGAAACATTTCATCCCCGGCCAGTTGTTCCTGCACAAAGCGATCCCAAGGCTTGTCACTGTTCAGCGAACGAATGATATAATCACGAAATCGCCAGGCGTCCGGACGGTAGTGATCGATTCGATAGCCATCGGAATCCGCGTAACGGACAATGTCCAGCCAGTGCCGCGCCCAGCGTTCACCATAGTGCGGACTTGCGAGCAGGCGATCTACCAGCTTGTCGTAAGCTCCAGGATTAATGTCGGATACAAAGTTGGCAACCTCTTCTGCCGTCGGTGGCAAACCGATAAGGTCAAACGACAACCGCCGAATGAGGGCAGCTCGATCGGCTTCTGCCGCTGGCTGAAGATTCTGCTTCGCCAGTCCGGCGTGAATGAATCGATCGATCTCATTGCGACTCCAGCGATCTTCGGCGTCCACAGGAGGTGCGACTGCTTTCACGGGCTGCAGAGCCCACCAGGCACGTTCTTCATTGCTGAAGCCACGTTCTGCCTTTTTCATGGCGGCAGCACCAGCCTTCGCCCACGGGGCGCCGCGCCGAACCCATTCATCCAGTACGCCGATCGATTCATCCGGCAGTTTCTTGTCGGGAGGCATCTCATGCGATTCGTAACGCACGGCCTGCAGCATCAAACTGTCGTCGATGTTTCCCGCGACAATTGCCGCACCGGATTCGCCACCGGTCAGGATCGCCTCACGGGAATCCAGCCGCAAGCCGCCTTTCTGCTTGTCGTCACCGTGGCACGCATAACAATTCTCCGCGAGCAATGGGCGGACTTTTGTTTCGAAGAATATCCGATCTGCCGCAGTGAATTGAAGCACGTCCTCCAACTTCTGCGGATCAATCTGTTCGTCTGCAAATACCGAAGACTGCGACGCCATTGCCAAAATTGTGATCAGGCACCATCGCAAAGGTCGCGACAGAATCATCGGTAACAACCGCCAGCAATTGCGATTTCGTATGACCCTGGATTGCATTGAGATGCCTCAAGTCATTCCTGAACTGCTAAGAACCCCTGAAAAAAACCTCCGCAGATCACGCAGGTTTTGTTAGGGGTTCTAATAAAGACATTGACCACACTGCAGGAACCGCTACTTCTTGACAACCCAAATATTGCGGTACACCACGGGATTGCCATGGCCCTGAAGATAGATCACGTCAGGCGAATCCGCTTCCGGGTTCTTCCCCGGCGTCCCATGCGTCAGCTCAAGATCGTTATGAATAGCAATGCCGTTGTGCTTGATAGTGACACGAGCGTTCTTCACTTTCTTGGCACCCTCGTAACGAGCTGCCGTGAAGTCCATGTCATAAGTCTGCCATGTGAGCGGAGGGAAGCAAGCGTTTACTTTGGGTTTTGAAATCTGATAGATCCCGCCGCACTCGTTGTTTTCACCTTCCAGGCCAAACGAATCTAGTACCTGGCATTCGTAGCGGCCTTGAATATAGACACCACTATTGCCACGTGCCTGACCGCGTGCCGCAGGCTTGAATGGTGTACGAAACTCAATGTGCATTTTGTAGTCGCCGAACTTTTCTTTCGTCTCACAATCCGCCGCCAGCAAATCTTTCATGGTGATCTTGCCGCCTTCAAACTGATCTGCAGACGTTCCGTCAAACAACACGATCGCACCTTCTGGAGCTTTGGCACCCAGTGTCGGACTCTTACGTTCGACCTTTTTCAAGGTCCCCGTTTCTGTTCCATCTTTCGAATACAAAACGGCCTTGCCATCTTTCAGAATCGCATGGCCATGTTCTTCGGCAACGATTTTTGTTTCGCTGTCTATTGTTTCACCATGGGCCAGAATTTTTTCATCACCCGTCCAGCCATGACCAGGCAATCCTCCTGGATACGCCACAGCGTCGAACTTGTGATCCCCCAGGGCGATGACCTGTAGACCGAGCGCAACGTTCCCGCTGTCGGTCTTGATTTCGCCTGCGTATTCGCCTTGCAGGACGTAGTCCGGGCCAGCCTCTTCGACCGTCAGGAAGGTGTCGTCTGCAACTACCACCGCCGCCAGCAAAGGCAGCACTGCCAACAAATGAAATGTCCGAATCATAAGATTTGATCTCGCTCTTTCCGTTCTTGAATCAACCACCCCTGAAGAGAGCCATTGACCGATGATCGGTTTCAGTCGCTCCTCAGGACAGCTTTGCATTGTAGAAACTTCTGCCCGAAAACTCGACGGACAGCAGGTACTAAGCAGCCGGTTCGACGTTAACCACAATTGTTGTGTCTGTCTTCGAGCCAGGAGCCAGTTCAACGTCCTGCAACAGAGGCTCAACCTTCAGGCGGATTTCATATCGCCCTTTCGCATCTTTCGGCACTTGCCAGCGTAATGTTGCGGATCGCGGATCGATCTCGATCCCGGCTGGCGAACCTTCTGCGATTCGCAACTGCAGGACGCGCCCGATGAATGGAATGGGACGATCGGAAAGTTTCAATTCGAATGCTTCGCCAGCTTTCGTCTTCTGTTCTGCGACCGTTGGCAGAGACAATGCAATCGGCATCGGTCGGACGATCAGCGTGAGCAAGCCCGTCGCCAGGACTTCATCTGTGTGTGTGTTGCACAATTCCACAGTCACCGTATGTCGGCCAGCATCGTTGTCGGACGTCAGCCATTCGAACAAACCTGTGACCGGATGTACCGACATCCCCGGCCATTGATCTTTGCCTAGGCGATACGTCAGACCACTGTCCTCAGCAAGCGGCGGCGACGCAGCCATCGAAACTTTAATTGCCTGTTGTGTGAGGAATTTCAATGGCTGTGTGCGCGGTAACGAGCACCGAGTCATTCCGGCTTCCACAGTGACACGGTACGTGGTTTGTGCAACGACGATGGCAGAGCCCTTGTCCATAAAGATGCACTCGACCGGGAGAACATACTCCGCCGGCGACTGAAACTGTGAAATCGTCCATTCAACCAGACCTGTTAACGGATCAATTGTCGCTGCTGCCGGCGCTCCTGTTCCTAGGCGAAACGTCAGACTGCCAGCGGCCATGCCGCTCGGAACGGAACCGTCGAATTCCGGCTGATACCTCACGACCCTTACATCGCGCACGGAGGCCGGATACGCTGGTTTCAATCTGATTTTCGGAATGTTGGCGTTGGGATTCTGTGCAATGTAAGGTTGGCTGGGATTCGGCATTCGATCGGAAGAAGAGTCGCGATTCGCAGTCAGGTAAACAGAGATGATCGCGATGGCCGCGCAGCAGAAAACCGTTGCAATCGTTTCCGCACTGCGGTATTTTCTGACGCCGATCGCGAGCGGGATCGCTGTTCGCTGTCGGACTTGCGGCAGGACCGGAAGCGTGACACTAAAAGCCTGATTCTGGTCATCATTCGTGGTGAGCATCAGATCCACAGGCGCGCCGGAATCCATTTCTTTCAGGAACTGACGGTAGCCGGCGTCCTGCGTATCAATCTCGCCGTTGCCGGCAACTCCCAGCACGAAACAGGAGTCTTTAAGTCCGGCGTCCAGCATGGCCTTTCGCAGAGATTCCTGAGTCAACTCACTACAAAACGGCGTAAGTGCGTTAATTACCTCTGCGGCGGTCTGAAATCGGGCACTCGGATCACGCAGCGTCATCCGTCGCAGGATGCCATCCACAACCTCAGGAATCTCGGGACGATGTTTTCTCGCTGACGGTGCGTCTTTTGAACACCGTGCCATGAGGACCTGCAACGGGTTGTCGCCAGGGAACGGCACACGTCCTGTGACCAAGCGAAAAAACGTGCATCCCAGACTATAGAGATCACTGCGAGCATCAACCGTGGCTGTATCCCAGCCCTGTTCGGGTGACATGTAGTCGGGAGTTCCCATGACCTGCCCTGCGCGAGTGACCGAAGTTTTTTCTTCGCCTTCGTCACTCAGTTGCACCAAGCCCATGTCCATGATCTTGACAGTGCCCTTGCCATCGGGCGACCAGTCGATCATCAGGTTTCCCGGTTTAATGTCGCGATGTACCATCTTCTGTCCATGGGCATGTTGCAGGCCGACGGCTGCCTGGCGAATGATGTCGCAGGCGACGCTGACAGGAATCTCGCTGATTCGCGACGTAATTCGATCCAGTTGATCGCCGTTCACATATTCCATCACCATGAAATCGACTTTGCCGACGCGACCTGCGTCCAGCGTGCGCACGATATTGCGATTGTTGAGCAACGAAGATGCGCGGATCTCGCGGCGAAATCGGCTCACGAGCGTTTGATTTCCAGTGAGCTTCCGAGACATAACCTTGATAGCGACGACAGCTCCGGTTTTGACGTCCCGCGCTTTGAACACATGTCCCATGCCGCCCTTGCCGACCGGTGTCAGCAGACGATATTTTCCCAGAACGAAACCAGTCTGGCGTTTGAGCAACTGATTGGCTTGCCATTGCGTCAACAGTCCCTGCGTGACCAATTCCGTGGCAAGACTTTCCACGGTTTCAGCGTCCGGCTTAGCGGCACGATCTTGGTGCAGGTGTTTCGCAGCGTTCTGCGCAGCGTCCCATTGCGCAGCTGGCAACAGCCCGCTGTGTTTGAGCAGCGATAAAAATTCCGCCACATGCAATTGCGCCATTGCGGTGTTGTAACGATTGGTTGCGGAAAATCAATAATAATAATGTGTACATATAGCCTTGCGGTTTAGTCTATGGTCCCAAGGACCACTGAACGCAGCGTAGCGGCTTCCACCGCGTCGATCAGCGCCGCGCGGACTCCGCCCTGTTCCATCGCGTGCAGGCCGGCGATTGTCGTGCCGCCGGGACTGGTGACCGAATCTTTCAGCACACCGGGATGCAGGCCGGTGCTGAGCAGCATCTCCGCCGCACCCGCGAGTGTCTGTGCCGCCAGTCGAGTCGCGATCGCACGAGGCAGTCCCATTTTGACGCCGCCGTCACTCAGCGCCTCTATGATCTGAAACACATACGCCGGACCACTGCCGCTCAAACCAGTCACTGCATCCAGAAGTGGTTCAGGCACTGATTCCACAAGTCCCACTGTCGTCAGCAACTCACTAATCAGTTTTGCATCATCGCCAGTCGCAGCAGAACCAATCGCTAGGCCGCAGGCTCCCCGACCGATCAGACACGGTGTATTCGGCATCACACGAATTACGCGCGTCCCCTTAGGCAACCATTGCTCAAGCCGCGCGATGGGAATCCCGGCCGCAATTGAAACGACAAGCGGCGCTGATTTGCTGTTGGGCGTGAAGGATTCAGCCCATGGTTTGATGGCATCGCTCATCACCTGCGGCTTGACGGCCAGAATGACGATCGTCGCTCCCTTGATGGCATCCGTGGCGGAATCAAACAGCCGCACACCTTCACCGACCTTCGTCTCAAAAGCCGCACGCGATGCTTCAATCGGATCGTATCCGCTAATCTGCTCGAGCATGAGCAACTCGCGGACAAATCCAGCCGCCAAGGCTGTTGCCATTTGCCCTGTACCAATAAACGCAATTTTCTGAGTCAACCAGTTCATATGATTTCTGCACTAAGCATTGTGAGGCTGATGATTGAGCCGCGAGTATAAGGAATGAGTCATCAATTGTTTAGCCTCCACGCCGGCGGCGTGAGCGAGTTTCTGCAGCCTAGACATTTTTGTCCGAGACTTCGCCAGACAGCGTCGCTTTGTCACCAGGCTGGTGAGGCACATTAACCACTGCTTCAAGCACGATTTTCGAACACCCGGCGGACATGGATGTCCATCCTGTCTACATAACGCATTCCGGCGAATCGACAATTGGACGGTTGACGATGGTTGAGACCGCAGATCGAATCAGGTGTCCGTTCTCAAACGGCTTCAACAACGCTTGCAGTGCTGCTTTGTCGGTCGATGGATTCAGCCAGTCGCCCCAGGCTTCGACAGGAAGGATCACAGGCATTCGATCGTGGAGCGACTGCAGATCGGCGTTGGCGTTGATTGTCAGAATGGCGCAGGATTGCACAGTTTTTCTTTGCCCAGAACGGAATAAGTCCCCAGCGGAGCATTACGGCTTCTCGGACGGCGGCTGCGGACTCCGCCACGCGAACGGTGAACACGGACTGCGTCGGTGCAATGTTAAAACGGGGAACAAAATGCGGGAGATCTTGGAGCCCGAAAAGTTCCTGCAATCTGGGAGCTGGTGTTTTCAAAGTATAGCGTCCGCACATGCGGAAGACTCCCGATGGAAACGCGACGTTCGCAGTCAAGTCAGACCATTTTGACAGAAGCTTTTGAAAAACCAACGCCGACAGCGTACAACTTGTTAGTTGAATTCGGCGAAGCACTCAGAATTTGAAAGGCATAAGGTGTCTGTGATGGATGATAAGACAAAGGCTGCACAGAACAAAGAACCGAAGTCCGATGATACCGCATCGCAAAAAGACGCCGCGAAGAAGCAACTCAAGGTCGCAACATTTGGCGGTGGCTGTTTCTGGTGTACCGAAGCCGTTTTTTTAAAGCTTAAAGGCGTAGAAAAAGTCGTCAGTGGCTATACCGGAGGCTCGGTCAGGAATCCAACCTATGCGCAGGTCAGTGAAGGTTTCACCGGGCATGCCGAAGTCATCCGCATTGAATACAATCCGGACGAAATCAAGTTCGAACAACTGCTCGATGTCTTCTTCCACACGCACGACCCCACGACAAAGAATCGTCAGGGAGCGGACGTTGGTACCCAGTATCGATCGGCGGTCTTCTTTCACGATGAAGAACAGAAAGAAGCTGCGAAGAAAGTGATCGCAGAACTGGACAAATCCGGCGACTTCGACGACCCCATCGTGACCACGCTGGAAGAAATGAAAGTCTTCTATCCTGCCGAAGATTATCACCAGGACTACTTCGCTCAAAACCCCGGCAACCCTTACTGCAAGGCAGTGGTCGGGCCGAAGGTGAGCAAGTTTATGAAGCGGTATAAGAATATGGCGAAGAAGGACGAGTAGCCTACTTCCAGATCAGGTTGATCGGCACGGTGACCATTTCTCTTGCGTCGCCGTCTGTGGCATTTAATGTCAGCACGGCCTGCTCAATGCCGCGCGCCGGAAGTTCACTGATCGATAGCTGCACGTTGACGGTCTGATGATCCGGAACCGTGCCGGGAACAGATTCGTACTTGGCCACGATATCCGGTGGAAACGTGTCGCAGTGGGTGACCTTCCAGCGACTCGGAAGATCAAAGGCGATCACCATCCCGACGGATTCTTCAGGGGCCGATGTGTTGAGCACGATCCGACCAGTCTCTGGTGACACTCGGACTGCGTCGGATGGATCTCGTTTGCTGTCACCGACCATGACCGGAACCTGAATCATCGGAAACTCAGCGTCATCGGTGGCGATATTGATGACTCCGCGATGCCTCCCCTCAGGCGCGTTTTCGCGAAACTGGACGGATACCGAGGTGCGACTCGCACCTTCACGATTGAACTGTCCGACAAGCTCCGCCGTGAACAGTGACGACGATCCCGAAACGCCGGTGACTTTCATCGGCTTGTCGGCAGATTTCGGTCGAAAATCCGACACTGTCACGATGTGCTGCTGACCAGCACTCACTGCTCCCATCACCATCAACACACGCGGTTCAACGATCAGCGACTTCTCCGGCAGCACGGCTTTCACTGCAAGAGTGACGTGACGCGGCTTCGGATCCAAATAAGACACCGTGACTGTATATTCGCGAAACCCGGACGGCTCGTTGCTTAATCGAATTGGCAGTGTCAGTTTCTCGATCGCTCCGGGATCTATTTCATTCGCACTGATATTCGGGGCAAGACAGCCGCAACTTGGCTCCATGCCCGTGATCTGCACTTTTTCAGAGCCATTGTTTCGAAGATAAAACACGGGCGTCAGAGTCGGCTGTTGAGGGACTGGCGCAGGCCCGTAGTCGGCCAGATATTCAGAAAACACCAGTGCCGGTCGACTTGTTGTCACAAGACATGGCGGCCCGTTGGAGTTTTGCGATCCAAACACGGCGGCAGTCAGGCATGGAACAAGAGCCAGCAATGCGACAATCCAGACAGGTGACGCACCGGATGCAACAATTCTTCGTTTTTTTTGTGCTGCGTTCATGGTTGTCAATCACGGCGGGCCGGCGCGGCAAGTGGCCGCTGGTCCCACCCTGCGTTTCCTGCGTTTTATTTCACCGATGTACCATCGGAAATGGTGCATGGTCCAGTCACATGCGTGAACGGTTCGATGACGCAGTTTTCTCCGATCACAACGTTGCCGTCAATGACTGTAAAGGGTCGCACGACAGTATCGCGACCGATTTTTGCGCCGAAATTGATCGTTGTCTGTGCCGCGTTTTCGATCGTCACACCGGACAGCATTAACTCTGTCAGGATACGAGCCTGGATGCTGGTCTGCACTTCAGATAACTGCACGCGTGTGTTAACGCCCAGAGCTTCCTCAAGCGTCAAACTGCAACTTGCAGCCACTTTGTGACCTTCATCCATCAGAATTCTCGGACAGTCTGTGAGATAGTATTCCGACTGCACGTTGTTCGGCTGCAGCTTGCGCAATGACTGCAGCAACAGTGGCGTGTTGAAGGCGTAACAGCCGGTGTTGATTTCCGTGATCTGACGTTGCAGAGGCGTGGCGTCTTTGTGTTCCACGATGCACGCAAACGCACCGGCTGAATCGCGGACGACGCGACCGAGGCCTTCGTTGTTGATCGTATTCGCAGTCCCGATCACGCACGCTGCCTTTTCACCGGACTGCGCGTCCAGCAGTGCTTTCAGAGATGCCCCCTGAAGCAGCGGCGTATCACCCGCAAGGATCAGCACTGAACCGTTGTGTCCCGTGAGCGATGTTTCGCACATCATCACGGCATGGCCTGTGCCCTTCTGTTCTGTCTGTTCGGCGAACGTGACGTCAGGATGATGCGCCAGTGACTTGCGGACCAGATCGGCTTTGTGCCCAACTACCACAACCAACTTTGTGACTCCGGCAGCCCGTGCGGCATCCAGCACATAGTCGATCATCAAACGTCCGCAGACAGGATGCAGCACCTTCGGTACTTCGGACTTCATCCGGGTACTCTTGCCGGCAGCCAGAATGATGGCGATCGGAGCGTCCATGTTAATACCGCAACCCAATCTGTCCGATAAATCCGTCCCCAAGGCTAAATCCGGGAACCGTGTTGGCAAAATCAACATCGCGATCAAACACCCATCCGCCTTCGATAATCCAGCTGTACAGACCAGCGTCCATCTTCAGACCCAGCAGAAGACGCTTGTCGGCAAGCTGAACCTGATTGTCTGCGCTGACACCCGCATAGGTGTTGTTCACGCCATACGCTTCGACATGGTATTCGGCTCGCACATAAATCCACTTCGACCAGTACGTTTCGTTCCCCAGAAACAGACTCACACGAGCTTCAGGGTACATCAACTGCCATTCCCAGTAATCATCGCGATAGATCAGGCCGGCCCACGGAATCACAATGTTGTCCACTCGATCCCAGTATTGAGCACCAAGCCCCAGCGTCCAGAACTGATCCAGTTGCATGAACAAAATGGCGCGTCCATCCAGCTGAAATCCCTCGCTGAACGCACCGGAATTGAAATCGGTGTTGATCGAAGGAGTGACCCCGAGACTAACGCTGTAAGGACCAGACTTCGGTGTTTCAAGTTCCAGATCATTCCCGAAACGAAACACGTTGCCAGGCAGATCCAGCGTGCCGCCTGGGCCGCTCCAGTTGCGCCAGGCAAACTGATGGGTCCAGTTCAGAATCCAGCCGGGACATGCCTGCACAGTATTCGTCAGGTCGTAATCGACACCAATGATATCCATCTCACCAGTGACTCCGGCAGGCGCTCCGTGTACGTTGCCATTAGGCAACCATGAAGCATCCAGTCGACTGCTCCAGCCGAAGCGATATGGACTGCAAGGGTTGGCTCCGTACGCATACGCGCCCTGCGGAGGAATTCCCTGCTGATAAGGATTGGGAGCTCCATAAGGCGACATGCCGGGTTGACCAACGAACGGGTCAGATGTGATCGGCGGAGCAAACGCATTCCACGTTGTTGTGTCATCGTAAGGTGGCAAAGTCATATCTGGTGACGAAATAATCGGACCACCTGAATTCGGAACACCAACGCCCGGATCGGACGGCTGAAATGTGCCTGCCGATGGAATCGCGCCAGCGTCTGGAGGTACCGGAACGGCGCCATCCTGAAAGAGCGTCATCGCGGTGAGCGTCGGCTCGTAGACCGACTGCTGCATCGCAACCGATCGCTGATACGCACCGCTCGGATGCTGATACGCAGCACTTGGGTAGCTGCCGTATGGCGAAGGCTGGCCACCTAAGTGATAGCCGCTGCCGTTCGGATTACCGCTGGAGTTCTGGTACGCATTGAAATTCTGGTATCCACCATTCGTGTAGGCCGACGGATATCCGGCCTGTGCGAGGGCGGTTTGCTGCGTTGTCAGCAAAAAAATTGCTGCGATCGCCGAGGAAGAAAACGTCTTCACAGGATCACCTGCTGAGAGAGTGGAAATGGGCGAGATGTTTGACAGGTGGCTCGATTGAGCCTTTTGTTTCAGGCTGCGACTCCCGAAGAAATCGGGTTGAGGAGAGAGGAGTCGCCGCAGCTTGAGAGGAACTTCAGGGAATCATGAGGATTCAGCAAATGGCGTCAACACCAACTCGGACACTCTGGCAACCTACGCCCGCCTGATCCATTATTTCGCAGCTTTTGCCGATCAGGGTCCGGCTAAAACTGCCGGACAATTGATCAGATGTACAGTTTATGAAGCGGGGGACCTAGTGAGCGGTATGGCGTCAGCCCACCAGTGCATTTGCGATTTCGGACACCACAAACAAGACTTCTGAATCATAGAGTTTGCAGGCCGTCTTCTGAGCGGACATCAGACGATGCGGGTTTATGGCTGGCTGCGGAGAGATATCTCGAAGAATTTCATACGCCGAAGCTGGATCGCCGGAATTCATCGATTCTGCAAGAAAGATGCGACACCTGCGGCCAAAGTTGCGCCAATGTCTGAAGCCACAAAATCCAAACTGGCCCGTGCGCGTCGGGAGTTCCGCGCGGCGTTTGAAATACTTGTAGGCTCGGATCAGCGAACTCCGCAGCGCGAGTTCCCTGCAGCTTAAAGTGAGCAAAGAGGGCCAGTCGGCCGATGTCTGGGTGCGGGCCCCTGGCCTGGTGCGATGGGAAGAGTTACCGCAGCGATATCAGATTGCGGCAGGCTCGCGATTGTGGAAGATTGATGAAGCGGAAAACACCGCTTTGGAATTGGATTCTCCGTAGTTCCTTGGACCGCAACAGCAGATCGATCTGATCGGGTTGCTGGATATGGGCGTGTCCGATGCGTCGAGACTGCTCGACGCCCGACTTGTGGAACAAGCCACGCGCGATGGGCGTGACTGTCTGGTGTATCGAGTGGCTTTGCCGACCGGAAAGGGCAACTTGGAAATAGAAGCGTCAGCCGATGCAAAAAGCCTGCAACTGGTAGAAATCTTAGCATGGAAATCGGGAACCAAACGCACAGGTCCTCCGCTGGCGGAAATGCGACTGGTGTCGATGAATGTGCAGATTGCTGACGAAAAATTTGCTGTGACAAAATCACTGACGGAAGACGGGCGTATCGGCAAGATCAGCGAGGCTCAGGGAATTGTTGTACTGCGACCGATGCTGGCAAAACGGTGGACTCCGATCTGTCGTGAGACGCTGCTTCGTCCGGGTGACTGAATTCGCACAGAATTGCGTGGGGCGAATGCGGTCGAAGTCACACTGTCGTCGGACGCGGAATTAACGCCTGGGCCAGGAACGCTGCTCGAATGCATTTCACCCGTCGAGGCACGGTTGCATACAGGCACAGTTCAAACGATGTCTCCGAAGCAGAGAATATCGTTGACGAGTCGTGGAGATTCTCCTTGCTGGGCCCACGCACGGAAAAACGATTTGTCGATATTGGCAAGACACTTCTGGTGCGAGTGGACCGCGACAAAAAACTGGTCGATGTCGCTCAGGCGCCGCCGTGGTTAGCTGGCTTTGAGGGCACGTCGAATAACGAATCACTGGGTTCATTGATCGGGACTCTGCCCGACGGTCGCAACGAGCCACTGACGGTCGGCTATCACAAGGTGAGTGTCGAAATTCGCGACCAGATTGCTCGTACGACGATCGAAGAATCGTTCGTCAATCACACGCCCGGACGACTGGAAGGCGTATTCCATTCTCCGCTGCCTCAGGATGCGTTTATTAGCGGTTTTGGCATGTGGATCGGCAACGATCTGATTGAAGCCGACGTCGTGGAGAAGCAGCGGGCTCGTGAAATCTACGAAACCATTCTTCGTGAGAAACGCGATCTAGGGCTGCTCGACTGGACTGGCGGCAACATTTTTAAGGCTCGCGTGTTTCCAATTGAAGCGCGGTCGGAAAAGCGAATCAAGATTGTGTACACGCAGGTATTGCCTCTGCGGGCTAACCGGTACCGGTACTCGTATGGTTTGCGAAGTGAGTTGCTGCGGACAACGCCGTTGCGGGAATTGTCGCTGACGATCACGGTCAATTCGGCACTGGCGCTGAAGAGCGTGACGTGCCCGACACATATGGCGCAGATCGTGAACGCTTCGGTGTGCAGCGCCGGTTTGAGATGCGCGGCGGCGCACGATACTTTGCCGATGGTCGCGACAATGTCAACTTTGAATTGTTGCAACAGCAAATAAAACAAGCGGGCGACTGGCGATTAGGAATGCGGCAATAGATTCTGAACAATCTTGCCGGGTTGGGCCGCGATGCCGCTGTCCTTCAGCAGCAGGTGCAGAGCCTTGATGAGCTGAGGAGATTTTCGCTTTCGCGGGGCGCTAATCCTGTGTCCGGTTCGCGCAGCGCCGGCGGTCGCCTTGGCGAAGACTATTTCTTCATGAACGACGGTGTCTCATTGACTGCCAGATTCGGGGGTGGAGGTGGCAGAGGCTTTGGACTGAATGGGCCTGAACTGAATGGTTCTCTGCGTGACATCGACGGCGACGAACAACTCGTCACAGAGCTTGCCTCGCGCATCAAATCAGACAGCCGAGAGAGTTTCAGGCAACGCGATAAATCCGGCGAATCAGATCGGAAAGACGCGCTGGAAGAATTTGCGGCCGATGACGAACTGCTGGTCGGGCTCCAAGAGACCGAAGGATCAATGGAACAATGGCAGAGGCGCGACTCGGAATTCAAATCCTTCGACATCAACCTCTAAATGGGCGATATTTTTGATGTGAGTAAGGCGAAGAAAAACACCAGCGGAGGTTTGAGTGCCGCGATTGGCGGAAGGCGGAACGAGTACTACGAAGGCGGCTACGGATATCCCCAGCCGGACTACATATTCTGGATCAATTCGCTGTTTCCCGTGCTCAGCCCTCCGCACGAGCCCATTGAGCCTCCAGCGGATCCGGAAGGCTGGTCGCCGGAAGCGATTGCTTTGGCGAAGAGCTTATTGCGGATCGAATCGCTGCAGGCTCGGGATGGCGGCATCGACATGCTCCGCGACACAGAGCAACTGCACCCTCGCTGGAACCGTTCTTCCGGTCGCAGCATTGATCAGGTCCTGTATTCTCCGACGGCATGGCTCACGCAAGGAAAAAATATCGGAGAGCAGACGCTCATGAATTACTGCGATGCGAACGAACGCATCGTCTATTCAAGGGCATTCCGTCTGGGCAGACGCCGTGCTTCAGTGGCGAGTGAACTCAGATCGCCGCCGTTGAGTCTGAACGATTTCTCACTGTCGCCGTTGCAACACGTGTACGCCAACTGGAACGTCGCAATTGAACGAGCAGGAGAGAATCAGGTCCGGTTGAATCTGACGATGAAAGACACAACGAACGTCGCACGCTTCACAATTGACACAGCTCGACATGTGCTGCTGAAACACGAAGTTATGAACGACGGCAAGGTCACGAATACAACGTCCTTTGACAACTTCGTCGAACTGGCAGACACCTGATGGGCTCGCAGAATTGTTCTGATCAATGATCAGGGGCAGGTGCTTTCTGATACGCAACTGAACCTTCAAGCCCTGACGAAGGATGAGTAAGCTCAACGGTTGCAGCAACGAATGGCACTGTCGTGATCCGTCCAGCGCGCAACCTGATCTATAGGCGAACGGGAATTTTTAATAAACCGCCGTTCTTCGGAGTTGGTATTGATTGAAACGCCCGCTCCTGGCGATGATATGGAAGCCCTCCTTGGTTGACTTCTCACGGAAAACCAAGGAGGGTTTTTCATGCGCCAGCCAGTACCCTTTCCTTCGGCATTGTTGCCAGCGGACGCAGTGGGCCGCGACTGTGCGACTGAAAGGCCGCGCGCATTAGAAATTGGTTGCGCAACGGGTGAATACCTTGTTCGATTGCAGGAAGCCGGATGGAATGCGACAGGAAT
>CANJQC010000054.1 GCA_947476295.1 Planctomycetaceae bacterium
AAACGACTCGAACGCTCCGAAACTCTCGCCAAATACGATATCCTTATCCGACCGGCAATCCCACGCGGCAGGTAATTCATTTTCTGCCGCTCGCCTTAACAGACTCACCAATCCTTGCTGCGTGAGGTACGCGATCGGCAGCGCTTCGTGCACGGCTTGGCTCGACGACATCACCCACGCGCCTTTGCTGCTGAGACCATGAGTCACGGCTTGGTCGCGTTGGACACCGAGCTTTCGTAAGTTGCGAAACCGGTTGTCGCTCACCCAAAGCGCGAACCTTACGGCCTTTTTTGCCAGCCCAGAGCTAAAATATTTTCTACAATTCGCGCCGCCATCTTTCAGGAACGCCCGCGAAAGCTGCTTGATAAGTTGCTTCCAGCGGAACCATCACATGCCGGGGAGGTCGCAGAAACAGCGGCATGTCAGGCAATTGTTTTCCCACCGCCACCGGTTCAATAAACGCCTGCCTTTCAAGTCCGCCGGTGTACGCCACCATTGTGAGGGGTTCATCCGCCGGAAGGACAAACGGCTGATCATCTTCGTCGATCTCATCCCAGATCGCTCCATGAATTCCCTGAGGATCGCGACTGCCAGCAGGAATCACATCAATGATCAGTAAATGAATTCCTGCCCGAAGCAGCTCGCGTGCTTTGTCCACAAAGGAACGCAGGGCATATCGAGTTGACTTATTCCCCGGTGAGACAATCTCAATCACTGCCACGACATCATCTCCGCTCCGATGGCGGATCACAACACGGCTTCGTTTCTCCGCATAGACCTCGACTTCGGCTTTGGCTGTGAATCGCGTTCGCGGCAGAGCAGTCGCCAGACCACCTTCGCTTTGTGTTCCAAATCCATCGCTGGCGTCATCGTCATCGGTTGCCGATCTATCAATATTGCCCAGTGCCACGACATCCGGCCCCAGTCCTCCGGTAATTTGTTCCGCCATCGCGTAGTACTCCGACGGCAACAATCCGGAATTCAATGCACGGCTGATGCATGTAATCCATTCATGGTGAAAATGATGAAACGTGCCGGCAATGACACGGGTCCAATCGTGAACTGGCATTTCAGATTCCTCGTTCGCAGAAGGCGTAATCCGCACTACTGAGATTCTATCGCATGAAAGCAGGATTTCACAGTTTTTGTTCTCAAGGTTCACGGCGAACAGCAACCGCCACTTGAACAATCCGGCACTTTCAGTGATTTGTTCCATGGCATTTTGGCGAGAATCATTCCCATGCCGCAGGTGTTGCTCATGCCTGCGAATGTCAGACCGGCACCTACGAAGCCAGGGATGACGAGGAACCAGGGACTGATCGTTGCAGCCAGAATCGTGCCTGCCACGATCAGCAACCCGGCGGCAATTCGGACCTGACGTTCCAGCGAGATCATCTTCTTTGTACCGCGATTAACGGGCAGACCGGCGGCGACCCAGGCGAGCGTTCCGCCATCGATATTGATGACGTTTTTAAAGCCAGCCTTGACGAAGGCATTGCACGCCTGGGCCGAACGTCCTCCAGATCGGCAGATGACATACAGAGGTTCCTGAGCGCGGATGCCGCGTGAGGCCATGATCAGTTCAGGATTCAGCGTATCCAGAGGTGCGTTGAGGGAACCAACCGCATGGACTTCGTAAAACTCCATCGGCGTCCGCACGTCGATGAGGTCGAAACCACCCTTCTTGCTGAGCGGTGCAAATTCCTGACACGATATTATACCGACCATGATTTCAAGTCCTTTAAAGATTGATACATTCTGAGACCGACTGAAACAAGACGCAGTGTTGATCTACGAGATGCCAAACTGCATTCCGTGAATCAATAGAATACAAAAAGTCGATGTGCTTCAACTGTGGACGCGCGGCAGCTCGCTGCCGTCGGAAATAATGGCGGCTTCGACCGTGGCAAGCTCCTGAAGGCGAGTGCTGACGTCCGCGTCGCTGGCAAAATTTTTCGCCAGTCGCACATACGTTGTATGATGCCGCGCTTCGGACTCGTAGAGGCTGCCGTAGAACTCCTTCAATTGGGCGTCCTGCAGATGATCGCGGAGCAGGACAAATCGTTCGCAACTGCGGGCTTCGATCAGAGCTCCAACCAGCAATCGATCAACCGCGCGATGTGGTTCCAGCCGACGCACAAGCTCCTTGAGCTTGCGACCGTACGCGCCGGGCTTGAGCCGACGAAACCTTACATTGCGCTGCTTCAGCAGATCGCGCACAAGCTGAAAATGTTCCAGTTCCTCGCGTACGATTTCTGACATCTCCCGACACAAGTCTTCGTGCTCGACATAGTCAAACATCAGGTCCATTGCTGTCGAAGCCGCTTTTTGCTCACAGTGCGCATGATCGATCAGAATCTCGTTCAGGTGTTGATCGACCTGACGAAGCCAGCGGACGGATGATGTGGATTGAAGATGCAGCATGGGAAAAGTCGGCAGTCAGGAATATCGCGAGTCATCAGATTGTAGGGTGGGACCAGCGGCTGACAAGCCGCGCCGGCCCACCATGATCGGCACCGCACACTACAACGACAGCACCTGCCACAGGCCTGAGTAGTCATCAGTCCAGTGCAGAATTTGCTCGTCACCCTTCCACGGTGTCACGGATTTCTGAAACGCAGCATCGCTGCTGAGTTCTTCATCAGAAGTCAGCAGAATCCAGGTGGAGCTGAAAACACCGGAAAGCACATCACCGGAATTCGAAACGCGATATGCGCTCCAACCCAGATGTTCCGCCAGACCGCGTGACACGGGGTTAAGATCCAGAAATCGGTTCGAGATATGAACCGCCAGAATCCCGCCGGGCTTCAGTTGCTGTCGATAGATGTCACCGCATTCGCTTGTCAGTAAATGCACGGGAATCGCATCGCTGCTGAATGCATCGATCGCCAGTATGTCAAATTCCTGACTTTGTCCAGCTGCGATTTCGCGCTCCATCACGATCCTTGCGTCACCAATGACGACTTCAGTTCTGGCGGGTGAATCACGCAGATACGTGAAATACCTGTCTGACAACGCCACGACGTCGGGATTGATATCGTAGAAACGGAAGGTGTCCCCTTTCTCACCGTACGCCGCGATTGTCCCGGTTCCAAGCCCGACCACTCCGACTCGCAACGGCCGCTTCTCGCTTTGCTTCTGTCGTTCACGACTTATCTGAATCGCGATTCCGATACCGCTTTGGCGACCGTAGTATGTGGTCGGCTGAGTCTTCCAGTATTCGTCAATGAACTGAAATCCGTGCTTAATTTGCCCATGCGTCAGGGAATACTTTGGCGCGATGAAATCTTCGTCCTCGTCAGATGCTTCCATCTGGACTCGCAGCACGCCGTAGAAATTGCGAGATGTGTAGACCGTCTGTTTATTATCGTCCACAACGTTGTCTGGTTTGACGATCACTGCCAGTCGATTGGACAGAAACAGAATCAGGGTGATGGCGGGAACCCAGAACCAGAATCCCAGCGATGACTGATTTTTCCCTCGAAATCCGTCGGCCGACCACTCCATCAGCACGGCCGCGCCGGTTGTAGTTGCGAATGAGATCCCCTGCCAGTCTTGTATCCATTCTGCCCGCATGAGTATGCCACAAATGCTGGTGGAAATCACATAGATGGCTCCGAGCCTGTAAAGCCGATGTGGTTGTTCAGGTGAAAACCCAAAAAGGAACAATCGAACCGCAGCAATGAAAGGCATGGCCACAACAGTTGCCAACAGCGCGAGCAGGATGTTTGCGCTTATCGAATCAAACAACGGCTGTGATTCCATGCCTTTCATGGCGAGCAACCATCCGCAGATACCTGCCGCAACAATGTAGATTGCCCCCAATGAGCAGAAACGAGCAGGCGACTTTGTCAGTAATCGGCTCAACACCAGTAGAGTTCCGGCTGCTATTGGAGAAGCGATCGCAATTGCTGCCAGAGTGGTATAGATCGCCTTGTTCATCGCACCGGAGAACTGCCACGTTCCATAACCTATGAACCACGCACACAGGACCGCCGAGAGTACAAACCACGCGGCGATTAACCACTTCCCCCGCCGTTCTAGGGCTCCTGTTATAATGAGCCCGACGAAGTGAATCGAACCGTATACGCCGAAGACGATTGTTTCGTCGGTCGCATCAATCGCGACTTTCAGCGGCGAATACACAAACCACGCTATAAGTGCGACATTCGCTGTCACAATCATTGCCCAGATCCAGAACGCAGCCGACGGCGTCCTCAACCAGATGCGTTGCGCACACCAAGCGATCAGTGTTACGACACAGCACGCCACAAGCCCGATATGATATTCCCAATAGCCTTGAAAACTGTAGGGGGCAACGACGGCGACAAAGACGCCGCCCAATGCTCCACCAGCCGAAATCAGCACATAGAAGAGCGTGAGATATCGCGCGTGCGGTTTGCAACTGACAAGTTCTCCGTGACACGTCATGCAGCAGGCAAACAGGACCGTCGCATAGATCGCCACCTGCTTTGAGATATTGACATCGGCTCCCTTATTGACCACCCAGCACGCCACCGGGCTGCAGGCCAGCAGCAACAATCCGTAAGCTCGACGATCGTACCACTGCGGGCTGTCGAAGCAGATGATGAACGAAATCAGATAAAGACTCAGCGGCAAAACCCAAAGGAAAGGAACGGTGGCCACGTCGATGCACAACTGATTCGTCGTCGCCAGTAACATCGCAGAACTGCAGGTCGCCAGTCCGAGCCACAGCAGCATACTGCCTATGCCGGGGCCGATCGTTCGGGCATCAACCGTTGACGGCGCAGGCGCCGAGTCCATTTTTTCGTCAGTCGACAATGATTTCGCCGCTGCAACACCCTGATGCTGCAGATAGCGGATTCCGCACCACGTCGCCAGCACCACATACGCACCATACACAACTGACCACGACCAAACTTGCTGCTTCAGCGCCAGCCACGGTTCAAACACAAACGGATAACTCAACAGTGCCAGCAGCGATCCGATGTTCGACAGTGCATACAGTCGCCAGGGCGATTGACCGGGCGAGGTCTGACTGAACCACTTCTGCATCAACGGCCCGGTCGATGAAAGCATAAAGTACGGACCACCGACCGTAGCGAGCAGCAAGAGCAGAATCTGCAGCAACGGTGACTGATCGGCCACGGGCTTCCAGGCATCACTCGGGGCGATCGGCAAAAACACGAGCGACATCGCAAGCAGACTGAGATGTGTCATCACCTGCGTCCGAGGCGTCAATCTCATGCTGGTCAGATGCGCGTACAGATATCCGCCCAACAGCAGAATCTGAAAGAACAACATGCAACTCGTCCAGATCGACGGCCCGCCGCCAAACCACGGCAGAATGAATCGACCAATCAACGGCTGCACCTGAAACAGCAGGAATGCACTGACAAATATGGTGAGGGCATAGCGAAACATGTTGGTCCTTCCGAGGCGGAAGGCGGCAATGTAGCGTCAGCCAGCATGCAATGGCAGTTACTCTGTGCTGGTCTTGTGAGCGCCATAGCGGTAGATCAATGGCACGGACGATGGTCTTGGCCGCACCAACTCGAAGCGTCGGCGAGAGGTCTTTCGCCGGAACGTGAAGTGCCAACAATCATCACTCACGCTTTGGGCCGCAAAGTGAGTGCCACTGAGCGTGAGTCCTCGGTGTTTTCTATAGCAAATCCCCACGGCCAAAGACTTACACGATAGCATCGGCCCCAGTCCCTTCGCCCGATCGCGACTGCCCTTCATCGTCCTTCCATCACGCGACCGGTCGGGGCGTCGTGTCACGCTTCCGTTGATCAATCTTTGATGCGAGAATGCATCAGGGGATGAATGAAACGCCCTGAGCCGGGGACATATTGACTGTTTGTTGTGAATCAGTGAGTCCCGCCGAATTCAGAGACGTCTTTAGGCCTGTGATGTGTTCCCGGGAATGAAAGAGTGCGTCTCGGCTCGTTTTGACTTGGGCACATGGTTGATTCCGTTCGTAATGGTGGAAAATTCGAATGAGCGTATTCACTCACTTCGCCGTTCGCAGATTCGCAGGGATCTGTCTGATTGCCGGTTTGCCGTTCCTGAAGTCTGAGTCAGCATTTGCTGACGAGGTGATGTTTGAACGCGATATCCGTCCGATTTTAAGAGCCCACTGTTTTGATTGTCATGGCGCGACTGCCGAGCCGAAAGGTGGTCTCGACTTGCGGCAGGTTCGCCGGATGCAGCACGGCGGCGAATCCGGAGCTGCGATAGTTCCTGGCAACGTCGATGGGAGCCTGCTGCTCCAGCGAGTCCTTTCAGGAGAAATGCCGCCCGGTGAGGTGAAACTGACTTCTCAGGAAATGGACACTCTCACGCACTGGATCGCTGGTGGAGCCAAAACAGCTCGACCTGAACCAGAGATCATTCCTCCGGGACTTGGAATCACTCCCGAAGAACGGGCGTTCTGGTCGTTTCAACCCATTCATCGCCCGGTCGAACCTGCAGTCCGCGATGATGTTCAGAGCCGCGTCAGGAATTCGATCGATGCCTTTATTCTGGCGCGCATGCCCGAAGGCCTGACGTTTGCTGATGACACCGATCGTCACACATTGATCCTGCGAACGCACTTCGATTTGACAGGGTTGCCTCCATCGGCAGATCAGATTCTGCAGTGGATCAACGATCCTTCAGAAGACTGGTACGTTCGACTTATTGAATCACTGTTGGCGTCCCCCAACTACGGTGAGCGTTGGGCGAGGCATTGGCTGGATGTCGCAGGCTACGCGGATTCCGATGGAAACACCGTCAGCGATCCCGAGCGACCCTGGGCGTGGAAGTACCGTGATTACGTGATTCGAGCGTTCAACGCTGACAAACCGTTTGACCGATTCATCACCGAACAGTTGGCTGGTGATGAACTCGCCGGACCCCGGCAGGGCGACCTCACCGCCGAACAAATCGAACTCCTTTCTGCAACTGGCTACCTTCGCACGGCAGCCGATGGAACGGGCAGCGGCGAAGACAATCCCGCAGGCCGAAATCAGATGATCGGAGACACGCTGAAAATCGTCAGCACGTCACTGCTGGGGCTCAGCGTCGGTTGCGCTCAGTGTCACGATCACCGCTATGACCCGATTCCGCAAACCGATTATTACGCCCTGCGAGCCATCTTTGCGCCGGCAATGGACTGGCAGAACTGGCAAGTTCCTTCACAGCGAATAGTTTCTCTGTACACCGATGCCGATCGACAGAAAGCGGCCGAAGCCAGTGCCGAAGCGAATGCCATTAACACCGAACGCGAGGCCAAGCAGAATGAATATATGGCACAGGCTCTTGAAAAAGAGCTGCAGAAATACGCCGAGCCACTGCGGGCGTCGCTGAAGCATGCGTACGAAACAGAAACCGGAAAGCGCACACCCGAGCAGGCGGAGCTGCTGGCGAAAAATCCAAGCGTCAATATTTCTCCAGGCGTGTTGTATCAATACCTTCCGGACGCTGCCGAAGATCTTAAGAAGTACGATGCAAGGATTGCCGAAGCGAATGGAAAGCGACCTCCGGAAGAATTCCTTGCCGTGCTGACGGAACCGGCCGGGCACCTGCCGGAGACGCACCTGTTTTATCGCGGTGAATTTCAGCAGCCTCAGGCCGTGGTTCCGCCAGCCGCATTGACTGTCGCCTGTTCGGAAGATGCTCGCATGGAATTCCCGGTTGATGATCCTTCACTACCAACTTCAGGGCGTCGTCTGGCATTCGCAAAATGGCTGACCAGTCGTGATAATCCGCTGGTGGCACGCGTCATCGCGAACCGGATCTGGCTGCATCACTTTGGGAAAGGCCTCGTCCCGACTCCAGCCGATTTCGGCCGCCTTGGCGTCGCGCCGACTCATCCGGAACTGCTCGACTGGCTGGCGGATGAGTTCATGCAGAACGGATGGAGCGTCAAGCATCTGCATCGAATCATTCTAACATCGTCAGCATGGCGTCAGTCATCTCGGCGAGTGGCCATGCATGATTCGCTGGATCCGGACAATCGATTCTATTCGCGTCAGTCAATCACTCGTCTCGATGCGGAACTGGTGCGAGACCGCATGCTTGCCGCGACTGGGCGATTAAACGCCCAACAATTTGGTACTCCGGCTCCAATCGCCGAAGATGACGCCGGCCAGATTGTGATTGATGACAATGAGACTCGCCGAAGCATGTACGTCAAGGTCCGGCGATCACAACCAGTTGCTATGCTGCAAGCCTTTGACGCGCCGGTCATGACCGTAAATTGCGAGCGTCGCCCGGTATCAACAGTGGCAACGCAATCCCTGATGCTGATGAATTCCGGCTCTATTCTGAATCATGCGGCGAAGCTGGCAGATCGATGTCGTGCGGAAGCCACTCCAATTCCGGAGGATCAACTGGCCAGTCTGCCTGTTCTTCCCTCACCGCCACACGAATCATGGCAGTACGGCTACGGAACGTTCAATGAAACATCAAAGCAGACAGAATCATTTACTCCGTTGGCTCATTTCACCGGGTTGCAATGGCAGGCCGGTTCGGCCTTGCCCGACCCGACACTTGGTTATGTCCTTCTGCATGCAAGCGGTGGCCATCCGGATCAGCCGGGCCGCGCTGTGATTCGACGGTGGGTAGCTCCGAAGTCCGGAACGCTGACCATTTCCGGAGCACTGCAACACGGCAGTCCAAATGGTGACGGTGTTCGAGCCCGCGTGGTCAGCAGCCGAGCCGCTCAGCAGGGCAATGGTTTGCTGGGTGAGTGGACGTGTTTCAATTCAAAGGTTGACTGTCCAGTCTCAGCGACTGTTGTTGAATCGGGCGATACGATAGACCTGATCATTGACTGCCTGAGCAGTCACACCTCGGATTCGTTCCAGTGGTCGGCAATAGTCAGCCTGACTGCATCGGACGGCACGGTGCAGTCGTTCGACTCGGCCACCGGATTCCATGGTCCGCAGGAATCTCGTGGTCTTCTTGTCGGCCAGGTCACAAGAGCCTGGCAACTGGCTTGGTGTCGCAATCCGGAACCCGAAGAACTTGTGACTTCAATGGCCTTCCTTGCAGACCAGATTGGTTACCTTCAAACCCACCGACACCGGATCCCTGCCGGTCTCACCGAATCCCGGCAAGCTCTGACAAACCTTTGCCAGGTGCTGCTGACATCGAATGAGTTTTTGTATGTGAACTAGAAATAGCATAGTCATGATTTTCTCTGCGAACCATGCTCTATGTCCTAAGCAGAGCGAACCGCGACTATGGCACAGACTCAGCATCCCGCCTTCCTTCCTCCTCACGAATCCCAGCCTCATGAACACTCCATTTCCTTTCTCACGTCGATCCTTCCTTGAACAGAACGCCATGGGCATCGGGTCCGTCGCGCTTGCCTGGCTAATGCAGCAGGAAGCGGCGCGAGCCGTGCCACCGTTGATCAAGCAGAAACCGGTGACTGATCTGAAACCACGCACACCGCAGGTGCAGCCTCAGGCCAGAGCGATGATTTCGCTGTTCCAGCACGGTGGCCCGTCGCATATGGATTTGACAGATCCTAAGCCGGAACTAACGAAGTTTTCCGGCACCGACTATCCAGGTGAAGTCCAGTTCAGCTTCGTCAATCAGGCCAGTAAGAAACTTCTGGGCAGTCCGTTTCGGTTTCGAAAGCATGGCGAGTGTGGAACGGAGATTTCCGAACTGCTTCCCCACACCGCCGCCATGGTCGATGACATCTGCCTGATTCGCAGCATGCACACCGGTGCCAATGGTCATGAAGTGTCGATTCGCTATTTTCACAGCGGCATCCCGGCAGTGCTCGGTCGGCCGCATTTTGCGTCGTGGCTGCTGTACGCACTGGGAACGGAGTCTCAGGATCTTCCGGCATACATGGTGCTCACCGATCCCGGCGGACATCCGGTTGACGGAGTGAACAACTGGTCGAACGGATTTATGCCGCCATTGTTTCAGGGAACCGTGCTTCGCCCTAAAGAACCTCGCATTCTGAATCTCGCGGCACCGTCCCATCTTCAGGGCACGCTGCAGCAACAGAATCTGGCGTTCCTTCAGAAGCTGAACACTAGGCACTTGGGAAAAAGCGGCGGCGACGACGATTTGGAAGCTCGTATCGCCAGCTACGAACTCGCGGCCAGAATGCAGACAGCTGCCACGGAGGCACTGGACATCAGCAAGGAAACTCAGGCGACTCAGAATCTTTACGGGCTCGACAACGACGCGACTCGAGAATATGGCACTCGCTGTTTGATCGCTCGACGGCTCGTGGAACGCGGTGTCCGGTTTGTGCAACTGTTCCTTGGCGGTCAGCCTTGGGATCATCATAGCAGCATTCGTACGTCACTGCCGGCTGTGTGTCAGCGAGTTGACAAGCCAGCAGCGGCGTTGGTGACCGACCTCAAGCAGCGAGGACTTCTGGATTCCACCATCGTTCACTGGGGCGGCGAGATTGGACGACTGCCAGTAACTCAGGTCATGGGTGACCCTGCAGCGGCAGGTCGAGACCATAACGGTCAGGGGTTCAGTATCTGGCTGGCTGGCGGTGGCTTCAAAGCAGGCATGGCCTACGGCACTACCGACGATTTTGGCCACCGCGCGGTCGAGAACATCGTGACTCCCAACGACTATCAGGCAACGCTGATGTCACTCTTCGGACTGGACCATACGCAAGTGATCTACCATTACAACGGTCAGCCTCAGTTAATCACCGCAAACCGACCAGCCAAGGTACTGACTGAGATCCTGAAAGCCACCCCGACGACTTGATACCAACTGGATGCGACAAAACGCCTCGCAGGTGGAACTTCCACACCGCACGACTCAGCTCTGCGTGTCATAACCCAAGGCAAGAGCTGATTTACGAATCTTGTAAAGCGCCGATGCGAGCAGGATTTCCAGAAATTTTCGCCCAACAATTCTAAGGTGCCGCCAGTTGACTGAAGACAAAATTGTGGGGGGCTACCACGCGAAGTGGGAGAATGCTTTGTTTGCATCAGCCATGCGGTGAACGTTTTCGCGTTTGTTCATCGCGGCACCTTCGCGCCGGAAGGCTGCAAGCAGCTCTTCGGCGAGTGACTTATCAACCGGGCGACCTTTGCGGCCGCGTACGGCTTCCAAAAGCCAGCGGATCGACAGAGCCTGCTGACGGCGTGAACTGACGGGGGTTGGTACCTGATAGGTCGCACCACCGACGCGCTTGGATCGAACTTCGATCGCAGGCTTCACGTTGTCCACAGCGGTAACAAAAACATTGAGGGGATCTTCGTTGGGCAGTTGCTTCTGCACAATTTCCATGGCCCGATAGAACGCACCTGACGCGACGCTCTTCTTGCCGTCGTACATCAGACAATTGACAAACTTCGAAACCAGCAAATTGTTAAACCGAGTGTCGGGCTTCAATTGCTTGCGGCTGGCGGTGAATTTCTTGACCATCTATGGAAACTCTCAATCACATGAATCGCATAATTTCAGTCGGCGGAACGACTGAGTTATAAGAACCGCAAATCCCAGCCGACAGAGCGACTGGACAACAGACTATTTCTTGCCGGCAGTAGCGCCACCCTTAGGACGCTTGGCTCCGTAGCAACTGCGAGCCTGACGACGATCGGAAACGCCCAGCGTATCGAGTACTCCGCGAACGATCTTGTATCGCACACCTGGAAGGTCACGTACACGACCACCGCGAATAAGTACGATCGAGTGTTCCTGAAGGTTGTGACCTTCGCCAGGAATGTAGGCCGTCACTTCCTTGCTATTCGACAGGCGAACACGCGCCACCTTTCGCAGAGCTGAGTTTGGCTTCTTCGGGGTGACAGTCTTCACCTGCAAACACACCCCACGCTTCTGAGGACATCCCTCAAGCACGGGTGTTTTTGACTTGGTACGCTGTTGTTTTCGGGGTTTCCGAATAAGTTGATTGATCGTGGGCATAGTTCGCCAGACAAAATGCTGAAAGTCAAGACTAAGGACGGTAAAATTAAGTGTCCCCGGAAATGCGGAAAACGCAGCACTCTATCCGCGTTTTCCCCGATCGTCAACCTTGCATATCAACGATCACTCAAATTCACATATCACATTAATTCATCGGGGCTCAGATCCGCCAGTGAAGGAGCTGAAGGACGATCGGGATCAATCCGCCGTGCCTGTAACTCCGAATTCCCCATCAGATCCTTGCGAGCAGCCGCCATTCGCATTTTTTGCTCTTCCTGTTCCCGCAATGCGGAATCATGAATTCGCACTTGAGCTTCCTGGTGCAGATGGAACCCGGTTCCGGCCGGAATTAGATGCCCCAGAATTACATTTTCCTTCAATCCGACCAAGTTATCGACCTTGCCACCCAAAGCAGCTTCGGTCAGAACCTTTGTCGTTTCCTGGAAGCTGGCTGCGGAGATAAAGCTTTCGCTCGATACCGCAGCCTTCGTAATTCCCAGCAGCTGTGGACTGGCTTTCGCCCGCTTCAGCGTCGTGTGCTTGATCGGCTTGCTGACTTCCTGATTGACCGCGTCAATATCGGTCAACTGAACGCGATCACCAATCTCGAAGTCCGACCCGCCTGCATCGGTGACTTTTCCCATTGATTCCAGACCATCGTTGATCTTCTTCAGTTCAAACTTATCGATCAACAGCCCTGGCAGCAGATCGGTATCACCCACACTGTCCACTCGGACTTTGCGAAGCATCTGAGCGATTACGATTTCGATGTGCTTGTCATCGATTTCCACGCGCTGAGCGCGATAGACGTTCTGGATTTCATGCAACAAATACTGCTGCACTTCTTCCGGACCGCTGACGCGCAGAATGTCCTGTGGAACCAGCGGGCCACGCACCAGAGCATCACCGGCCTTGACCATGTCGCCCGGATGCACCTGCAGATCTTTCCCATGCGGGATGACATGCTCCACGTCAGTACCGTCCGCACCTTTAACAAGCACAATTCGCTTGCCGCGTTTCTTCTCCGGTGGAAATTCGACTTCGCCATCGATCTCCGCCACAACCGCCGGATCCTTTGGCTTTCGAACTTCAAACAGTTCCGTTACGCGAGGCAGCCCGCCCGTGATGTCCTGCGTCCCGGTGGATTCACGGGGCGTCTTGGCCACAACCGTACCGGCTGAAATCTGCCCGCCTTCTTCGACATCCAGACTCGCACCTTCCGGCAGATAGTAGAAGTCCAGAATTTTTCCAGCACCGTCTTCCACGACGACCTGCGGATGCAGACCTGTTTTATGTTCGGTAATCGTACGCCGCATAGTTCCGGACTGTTCTTTCTCCGTACGAATCGACTGGCCTTCGACGCAATCGTCCAGACGAACACGTCCACCAACCTGAGCGATAATTGGAATAGAGTGAGGGTCCCAAGTGCAGAGAACGTCGCCCGAACTGACGGCTTGGTTTTCTTTTACCTGCAGCACTGCACCATTCGGCACACGCTGCTTTTCCACTTCGCGTCCACGATCGTCCACGATGCTGATCTCACCATTTCGACCCAGCACCACCTGACCACCTTCGGCGTTGATCACACTGCGAATACGAGTGAATCGCACCTGACCGCCGCGTTTTGCGAACAGCTCACTGGTTTCAACGTCCTTTGACGCCACGCCACCGATGTGGAACGTACGCATTGTCAACTGAGTTCCGGGTTCACCGATACTCTGTGCCGCAATGATACCGACCGCCATGCCGAGTTCGACAAGGTCGCCCATCGACAAGTCCATCCCATAACACAACTGACACAGACCCAGCGTACATTCGCAGGTCATCGGACTGCGCACCTGAATGCGTTCCAGTCCCATTTCCTCGATCTTGCGAGCCTTCTCGACGGTGATCAATTCACCCTCTTTCACAATCGGTTCTTCCGTGATCAAATTGACGATATTGGTACGGCTCACGCGACCTCGAATCGCGTCGGCCAGACCTACTTCAACTTTTTCACCCCTGTACACAACGCCACGCGTCAGACCTTTGGTCGTCTTGCAGTCGTGCATCGTGATGACCATATTCTGACAGACGTCCGCCAGCTTACGAGTCAAGTAACCGCTGTCAGCGGTTTTCAGAGCCGTATCCGCCAGACCTTTGCGGGCACCGTGCGTCGAACTGAAGTATTCCAGCACCGAAAGCCCTTCGCGGAAGTTCGACTTGATAGGCGTTTCAATGATTTCTCCGCTCGGCTTGGCCATCAAACCGCGCATCCCCGCCAACTGCTGAATTTGGCCGACGCCGCCTCGAGCCCCCGAATTTGCCATGAGGTAAATCGGGTTGACGTAGGCACCGGACTCTCGAATATCTTCCTTGAGTTGTTCCATCATGGACTTCGTGATCTCTTCACGAGCGTGCGTCCAGATGTCGAGCACTTTGTTGTAACGTTCCTGGTCTGTGATCACGCCACGTTCGAATAGCTTTTGCTGTTTGAGGACGTCTTTCTCAGATTTCCCGATCACCTCTTGTTTGTTCGGAGCCGTCTTGAGGTCACTCACACCGAACGACAGTCCACTCTCCGTTGAAGCACGAAATCCGCAGCTCTTCATCCGGTCCAGCAGCTCAATCGTTTCACGACGACCAAGTTCCAAGTAACAGTCTGAGATTACGCGTGCCAGATCCTTGCTGGCCAGCGTCTGGTTATAGTACGACATCTTCTTCGGCAGGATATCATTGAACATCACGCGACCTGGCGACGTCTCCACAAGTCCGCCCGGACGATAGGTCTCAGCTCCATCACCCTTCACCCGCTTACCACGCGGCATCCTCAGGCGGATCCTAGCGTGACGAGTGACCTTGCCAAGCTGGAACGCCATAAAGACTTCTTCAGAGGATGCGAACACCATCCCTTCGCCCGGACGATCGGATCGCAGAAGCGTCAGGTAATAACAGCCCATCACGATGTCCTGCGACGCGCTGATGATCGGCGAGCCATTTGCCGGGCTAAAGATGTTATGGGTCGACATCATCAGAGTTGTGGCTTCGATCTGCGCTTCCATCGACAGCGGAAGATGCACAGCCATCTGATCGCCGTCGAAATCTGCGTTGAATCCCCTGCAGACCAGCGGATGCAGGCGAATGGCGTTCCCTTCCACCAGTATTGGCTCAAACGCCTGAATGCCGATTCGGTGAAGGGTCGGAGCACGGTTCAGCAGCACAGGATGGTTGCGAATGACATCATCAAGGATGTCCCACACATCCTCATCGCGACGCTCAAGCATCCGCTTCGCACTCTTGATCGTGTCTGCGTGACCCAGATCCTTCAGGCGGCGAATTACAAACGGCTGGAAGAGTTCCAACGCGATCTTCTTCGGCAGACCACACTGATGCAGCTTCAGTTCCGGACCGACGACAATCACGCTTCGAGCAGAATAGTCTACTCGCTTACCAAGCAGGTTTTCGCGGAATCGTCCCTGCTTGCCTTTGATCATGTCGGTCAAAGACTTGAGGGGACGATTGGACGAGCCAAGCACAGGACGCTTGCAACGGTTGTTGTCAAACAAAGCATCGACCGACTGTTGCAGCATGCGCTTTTCGTTGCGGACGATAACCTCAGGAGCGTTGAGGTCAACAAGCTTCTTCAATCGGTTATTTCGGTTGATGATACGGCGATACAGGTCGTTCAGGTCGCTGGTTGCGAAATTACCAGAATCCAGCAGAACCAGCGGACGCAGGTCAGGCGGAATCACGGGAATCACATCCAGCACCATCCACTCCGGTTTGTTCTCGCTGTCACGCAGAGCCTCAACGATTTTTAGACGCTTGATGAGATCCTTGATCTTCTGCTGGCTACCGGTCTTCGCCAATTCTGTGCGCAATTCGCCGGACAGTTCCGCCAGACGCATTGATGCCAGTAACTTCTTGATCGCTTCAGCACCCATTCCGATCTCAAACGTGCCTTCTCCGTAATCGCGACGTGCCTGACGGGCTTCTTCCTCCGTAAGCATCTGACACTGCTTCAGCGGAGTGTCACCCGGCTCAATGACGACATAGTCCTGAAAGTAGATTACCTTTTCCAGTGAGGTCGTCTTCATGTTCAGCAACGCCCCCAAACGGCTGGGCATCGACTTGAAGAACCAGATATGAACAACTGGCGCCGCCAGCTCAATATGGCCCATGCGCTTCCGACGGACACGGCTGTGAGTAACCTTCACTCCGCAACGGTCGCAAATCATGCCTTTGTATTTCATACCGCGGTACTTGCCGCACGCACATTCCCAGTCCTTTTCAGGTCCGAAAATACGCTCACAGAACAAGCCATCCCGTTCGGGCCGGTAAGTTCGATAATTGATCGTTTCCGGCTTCTTGACTTCGCCGAAAGACCAGCTGCGTATATCGTGTGGACTTGCAAGACTGATTTTCACAGATGCATAGTCGTTGACTCGATCAAATGTACCTTCGGTGACACTCACTCACGAATCTCCTCAAAGTGGAGGTTCAAAAAACAGTGTCCGAGCCGGAAAATCCGGCTCGGCGCTCGCTCTTTGGATCTGGAAACAATTTTGACATCGCCACCGGATTTCTCCATGTGGCCTGATGGCGTCTGCACTAAGTCAATCCGGATTGAAGTTTCGTCAATACGGATGGAAGTGGCGAAGACGCCGTTAAACCACCCCGGCAGGCGGAGTGGTGTTGGGGTTGGCATTCTTCAGTGGACAGATTTCTCAAGCTGCAGGTTCAGACACAGACCACGAATTTCGTTGTTCAACACGTCAAAGCTGGCCGGCGTGCCGGCTTCCAAGGTGTTCTCGCCCTTGACCATGCTTTCATAAATCTTCGTACGGCCTTCGACGTCGTCGCTCTTCACCGTCAGCAGTTCCTGAAGAATGTAGGCCGCTCCGTAGGCCTCCAGTGCCCACACTTCCATTTCTCCAAAGCGCTGACCACCGAAGCGAGCCTTGCCACCCAGCGGCTGCTGCGTAATAAGCGAGTACGGCCCCGTCGCACGTGCATGCACTTTGTCATCGACAAGGTGGTGCAGTTTGAGCATATAGATGAAGCCCACGGTCGTTCGCTGCTCCTGACGCTCACCGGTGCGGCCATCGTGCAAATATGCCTTTCCGTCTTCAGGCAGTCCAGCTTCCTCCATCGCTGCTCGCACTTCTTCTTCCGTGGCACCGTCGAACACCGGACAGATGGCTCGATAGCCCAGCTTGCCCGCCGCCCAACCCAAGTGAGTTTCCAGAATCTGACCGACATTCATACGACTTGGAACTCCCAGCGGGTTCAGAATGATGTCCACAGGCGTGCCGTCTTCGAGGAAAGGCATGTCCTCAATCGGCAGCACCTTGGAAATCACCCCTTTGTTCCCGTGACGCCCAGCCATCTTATCGCCAACAGAAATCTGTCGCTTGGACGCGACGTAGACCTTGACCATCTGCAACACACCGCTTGGCAATTCATCGCCCCGCTTCATGCTGTTCAGACGATGATCTTCGCGATCGATCACGTCTTCCACCAGCACCCAGCCTTCACGCACCACTTTCCGAGCAGCTGTTTTCTTCTGCGGGCTGCGAATGTCCATGTCTTCGAAGTGCGTATGAAATCGACGAGCATAATCGGCGACGGCCTTAGGATCATCCAGCCTAGCCAACTGACGACCATCCGCATCCGTCACCGGCTGCTCCAGAGCGGCTTCCAGTTCGACAAGGAATATCCTGAAGGCCGCAGCAATTGCGACTTCATTTTCCTTTTCGACTTTCTTCAGCTCGTCTTCAAACCGCTTGCGCTCGATCTCTGATAGACTCATACGTCGCGAGAATTTCTCGGTGTGAATCACGATTCCACCGACACCGCTCGGAACTTCAAGGCTCTCGTTCTTCACATCTTCGCCAGCACGTCCGAAGATCGCGTGCAACAGTTTTTCCTCCGGCGTCAGTTCCGACTTCGCCTTCGGCGAAACCTTACCAACCAGAATATCACCCGGATTGACGCGAGTTCCGACTTTAACGACACCGGTCTCGTCCAGATGACGCAGTGCCCTTTCGCTGACGTTCGGGATATCACGCGTGAACTCTTCACGCCCCAGCTTCGTCTCACGAATCTCCACATCGAACTCATCAAGATGGATAGACGTGTAAACGTCTTCTTTTACCAGTCGTTCCGAAAGAATAATGGCGTCTTCAAAGTTGTAGCCTTCCCATGACATGAAAGCGACCAACACGTTGCGACCAAGCGCAAGTGAGCCATCTTTAGTGGCCGCACTGTCACAAAGGATCTGTCCAGCCTTGACGCGTTCACCCATCTTCACGATCGGCTTTTGGTTCAAACAGGTGCGCTCGTTCAGACGCGTGAACTTACGAAGCGGATAGCGACGTCCATCGATTTCGATATTGCAGGCATCGACGAAGGTCACTTTGCCGGACTTCTCGGCCCGTAGCACCATTCCTGAATTCTGAGCCACATACTGCTCCATTCCCGTGCCGACGATCGGACGTTCTGATATCAAAAGCGGCACAGCCTGACGCTGCATGTTTGAACCCATCAGAGCCCGGTTCGCGTCGTCGTGTTCAAGGAACGGAATCAAGCCAGCTGAAACTCCGACCATCTGACACGGCGCGACGTCGATGAACTGAACCTCACTGCGATCGATCCACACCACGTCGCTCTTCGTTCGAGCCAGCACGCGCTCTTCAGCAATCATGCCATTTTCGACAAGTGTATCCGCCGGACACACCATCCCGGACGCTTCCTCGTCAGCACGCAGCCAGACAACTTCGTCCGTAACTTTTGCGTTCTTCACCACGCGATACGGTGAAATCAGGAAGCCATAGTCATCAACGCGAGCGTAGATACTCAGACTGGAAATCAAGCCTATGTTCGTGCCTTCCGGCGTCTCAATCGGACAAATTCGCCCGTAGTGCGAAATATGCACGTCGCGGACCTCAAATCCCGCACGTTTGCGATTCAAACCGCCCGGGCCAAGAGCACTTAAACGCCGTTCGTGCGTGAGCATTGACAGTGGGTTTGTCTGGTCAACGACTTGTGAGAGTTCACTACGCCCGTAGAAGTAATCGATGGCCGCAGACACGCTCTTTGGATTGATCAGCGTTCGGGGCGTCATTGCATCCACTTCTTTCAGGCTCATACGCTCCTGAACAGTACGACGAAGTTTCAGGAACCCTTTGCGGATTTCATCCGCAGCCAATTCATCAATGGTCCGCAGGCGACGGTTACCGAGATTGTCGATGTCGTCGATCTGTGCCGTATTGTCACCAATCCGGAGGCGGACAATGTACTTGATCGCATTGATAAAGTCTTCCGGCTTCAAGGTCATCTCCTCGTCGGAGATATCCTGTGAAAACTTACGATTTATGCGGAAGCGGCCAACGCGACCCAGCCGATAGCGATTCACATCGAAGAATTTTTCATTAAACAGATCGCTGGCCTTGTCCAAATTCGGCGGATTCCCCGGGCGCAGTCGCTGATAAATCTTCAGCAGCGCCTCTTCATGCGTTGACGTACCGTCCTCTGCCAGAGTCTTAAGCATCAACAGATCGGTAGAGTCTTTCACAACCTCGACGCTCTTCACGCCGCAGGTGATCAGCTCTTCTGACACCAACTCACTGATCTCATAACCGGCATCCACGACCAGTTCACCGGCGCGTTCGTGCTTCTCCGGGAAGACGACGTTATCGACGGAGTATTTCCCTTCAAGTTCCTTCGCGACTGTCTTCGCCGTGATCTTTATTGTCTCAGTTGCATAGAACAGGCGAATAATCTCGGCGTCCGACGAATATTCCTTCGACATTGCACGCAGGAGTGTCACGGCGGAAAACTTGCCGCTCTGATCGATCCTCACGCCGATAGCTTCGCGCTTGCTGACGAGCAATTCGATCCAGCTACCGCGTTCCGGAATAATGCGGCATGACTGCGTCTTGCGATCACTGCTGGCCGTCTCTTCGGCCATCACGAAGTCCACACCCGGTGAACGATGCAGCTGACTGACGACGACACGTTCAGCACCGTTAATGATGAACTCCCCACCGCCGACCATGATCGGTATGTCGCCAAGATACACTTCTTCCTCAACCGGCTGCTCTTTGACCAGCCGCAACCATACACGGAACGGCATTCCGTAGGTCAAGCGAAGCTGCCGGCACTCCTCGGGTGTGTACCTCGGCTTGCCAAGCTCGTACCGAATGTACTCCAAGCGAAACTGCGAGTCGTAACTTTCGATTGGGAACACTTCACGCAGAATGGCTTCCAGCCCAATATCCAAGCGATCACGTGACGAGCGATCGGCTTGCAAAAATCGAGCATACGAAGCCGTCTGAATCAATGTCAGACCGGAAATCTCGTACTCGGCGTTAATTTTTCCGAAGTTTCGAACTTCGTCCTGATCGATAGTACGAACAGACGGAATCGGCATACGGAGCCCTGCCTTCGCTGAAGAGATCGCAAGACGCGAGTCTAAAAAAAACTCGCGGTCAATAAACTCAACTGATTAAAAAAATGCCGGCACAAGCCCCGGCAAAAAACCGCAAAACTTCGGCCAAATTCGTTGCCAATCACCACAAAATCATGGCAACTCGTCAGAAAGGCCAAACGGCGCGCGACGAAAGGCATCTGTCGATTAACTCGACAGCTGCCTGCTTCTCTGAGCCATCCACATCAGATTCAGGAACGTCGGACGCTCGCTGTACACAGAGTGCCGAGCCTTCATTCACTAGCGAATCAGTGCCCAAGGGGAAACCGACCCAAACCATTGGCATTTGCCACCGCCGGGGACGATCAACGATCGTCCCGGCCAGTGCCAACGAAAAGCTCTATCACAGAGTTAGGAATATCAACTACTTGATGTCGCAAGTACCGCCGGCCGCAACTACTTCGGCCTTCAGCTTCTCTGCATCTTCCTTGGATACACCTTCCTTCAAATGCTTTGGAACGCCTTCGACAAGGTCTTTTGCTTCCTTGAGACCGAGACCGGTCATTGCGCGAACAACCTTGATCACGGCGATCTTGTTTTCGCCAAAACCCGTCAGCACAACGGTGAATTCCGTCTGCTCGGCGACCGGTTCAGCGGCGGCCGCTCCACCCCCCATCATCATCACCGCACCGCCGCCTGCTGGCTCAATGCCGTGAACTTCCTTTAGGTAATCTACAACTCGCTTGGCCTCCAACAGGGTCAAACCGACAATCTTATCGCCAAGCTCTTTCGTCTTGCTGTCAAATTCAGTGGCTGCTTCAGCAGACATTGCGAACACCTTTCTCTTTCGGTAACACGCTTTTCGTTTACAACAAATCACATCAGCAGAACACCAAGCCGCTGAATCACTCAGAAGTTTCTCTCTCAGACAACGTCTTCAACTGGCCAGCCAACTGACCACCTGAACTCTGCAGACATCCAGCCAACTGCCCTCCGGGAGCCAGCATTAATCCTGCTATCTGACCTATCGTCTCGATTCGACCAGCACTTTTGCTGAGACTATCTACAGCAGCGGCATTCAGCAACTGGCCCTCGACGCTGCCACCCTTGATTTCAAGCTTTTGAATCTCTCTCGCGTAGCCAGCCACAGCCTTGGACAACGCAACGATATCGTCGCCTCCCCACACTAGAGTCGACGGGCCAGCCAGAATTGCTTCCAGCCCTTCGATGCCCTTTTTCTTCAGCGCGTTAACCGCGATGGAATTCTTTACGGTCAGCGCTGTGATCTGAACCTTGCGAAGCCCCAGCCGCCAGCGATTCGCTGTAATGGCATCCATCTTCGAGCAATCGACGATGATGAAATCCTTGGTATCTCCAATCCGCAATTGGATATCAGAAATGACCATGTCTTTAACGTGACGACCCATTACTGCAAACTCACCGCAAGAACAAACTCACTAAAGCCACAACCAGCAATCTGCGCCCTAGACGGCCACCAGAATTGCGGGCATCATTGTTGCCGAAACCACCACCCCGCGAACATAAACGCCTTTTGAAGCATTCGGCTTCAAACTGCGAATAAAACTTAGCAGCGACTCGATATTCTCGGTTAGCTTATCCGCATCGAATGACATCCGGCCGACAACACAATGAACGTTCGACCCGTTATCCACTCGAAACTCAACTTTACCCGCCTTGTATTCACGCACAGCGGTCGCAACATCCTGAGTAACGGTCCCGGCACGCGGACTCGGCATCAAACCACGCGGCCCAAGCACTCGACCCAGCGGACCCACAACACCCATCATGTCGGGGGTCGCGATCGCCACGTCAAACTCCAGCCAGCCGTCTTTAATTTTGTCAGCCAACTCCTTGCCGCCGACAATATCCGCGCCGGCCGTCTGCGCAATCTTTACGTTTTCACCCTGGGCAAACACAATCACCCGTTGTGACTTCCCAATCCCGTGCGGAAGAACAATGGAACCACGCACGATCTGATCAGCCTGACGAGGATCAACGCCCAACCGCACGGCAATCTCCACCGTCTGATCGAAACGAATACGCTTAATTGCCTTTGGCAAATCCCCCTCAAGAGCCTTGAGAGCTTTAACCGCGCGCGGCAAATCCATCACGCCGAGTTCAGCCGCCTTCCGAGACAAAGCCTTCATTCGCTTCGACTGATTTGCCATTTTTCCCACCCGAATCTGTCAACTTGGACTAAATACAAAATACCAATCCACACATCGCAAAACTTTAGTCAATGACTTCAATTCCCATACTACGAGCGGTACCGGCAATCATCTTGCGAGCCTGCTCAAGCGAGGATGCGTTCAAATCTTCGTACTTCTGTTTTGCGATTTGCTCAAGCTGAATTGTGGTCACACTGCCAACTTTTGTCCTCAGCGGATTTCCCGACCCCTTAGCAATTCCCGCAACTTTCTTCAGCAGCACCGCAGCCGGAGGACTCTTCAATACAAACTCAAACGTGCGATCGTTGTAAACCGTGATGACGCACGGAATCGTGACGCCCATCATATCGCGAGTTCTTTCATTGAACTGCTGAACAAACTGCCCAATGTTGACACCATGCGGACCCAGCGCAGTACCAACAGGCGGAGCAGGCGTCGCCTGCCCCCCTGTCACCTGCACCTTGATCTGAGCTGTAACAGCACGCTTTTTACCCATGACCGATCAACCCAACTCGTAAACAATACCACAAAAAATTGCGCAACATACTGCAACAATCAGACAGACTCGACCTGCCAGTGATCCAACTCAACCGGCGTCGATCGACCGAAGATCTCAATAAGGACCGAAACCTTCCCATTATGCTCATCCACACCCTCGACGGTACCCTCGAAGTTCTCGAAAGTTCCCTCGCGAATCTTAACCACATCACCAGATGAAAAATGAATTTTCACCTTGGGAACTGCTGACGCGTGCTGTTCTGCACGCCCCAACATTCGATCAACCTCGTGCTGCTCCATCGGCATCGGCTTGCCAGCCGCACCCGCGAAGTCCCCCACACCACCAGTATCCCGAACCAGATACCAAGTGTCATCATTCAGCACCATCTGAATCATGATGTAACCCGGGAACAACTTACGATCCTGCTCTTTTGGCGCCCCACCACGAGTATCAACAACCTTCTCAGAAGGAATCACAATATCGCCAAAGAACTCCTCCAAGCCTTCCAGCTTTACTTTTTTCAGCAAAGCCTCACGAATGGTTCGCTCGCGGTTTGTCTGTACCTTCAGAACAAACCAGAGCATATCGCTGGCCGCAGAACTAGCATTCACTGCGTCTATGGCCATGAAGACGAACCTCCTGAACAATCCCGACGTAAAATTGAAACCGAGTATTCTGATAAACGGAAAGAGAAATTGCAACCGCTGGGTCGAACCGTTTGAAAAGTTGCAGGCGATTAAACAATCATTACGTCTTTACGCTGTATTCCGTAAATCCAATGACGCTGAACAACCAGGTCCAGATCAAATCGATCAAGAACAGGAACAACCCCAGAAAAAACATGGTACACAGCACAACGACGGTTGCCTGAAGCACTTCCTGCCGACTAGGCCACGTCACTTTCTCCAATTCGGATTCAACGGAAACCAGAAAATCCGCAAACCGAGGAAAGTTTACGATTCGGAAAGCCACCCAACAGCAAAAAATCCAAGCGGCAAAGGGGACGCCAACCTGTACGCCTTTTACAGACTGCATGAGCGGCCCGTTTGCGAGGGTTATACACCCGAACGCCGCGAGAATAACAACTGCGAAAAACGTAAACTGACGTACCATCCGCCCCTGATTCGACTTGTATATGCCAAATCGGAACAGCTCTGGCAGCAGTGAGGCACCTGCACTCTTACTCGACATCTGACGCTCAATAAAAAACTTGACCCGATCACGAAACGAAAACCCACGAACAACGTACGATGACAGCCAACACCAAAGCACGGGCGGAGGGAGTCGAACCCCCAACCGCCGGATTTGGAATCCGGTGCTCTGCCAATTGAGCTACACCCGTTCAATCCGCGACAAATACATCGATTTACTTCTTGCGCGACTCTTTATGAAGCGTATGCTTCCGGAGTTTGGGGCAATACTTCATCAGCTCCAGCCGCTCCGTCCCGCGAGTTTCCTTGATCACTCGGTAGTTCCGCTGCCCGGACTCCGTGCATTCAAGCCACACATACTCACGCATGACAAAAAACCTTCTTACCAGAAATTATGAACCCAGGAACCAATGTGGCTCACCCTGTGACACTGCCTACCGACACAACCGCCGGCAGGCAGCCGGAATTCATCAACACTAAAGACTACTTCAGAATCTTGGTCACAACACCGGACCCAACCGTCTTACCACCTTCGCGAATAGCGAAACGGCTCTGCTCTTCCATCGCGATCGGCTTACCAAGTTCCACTTCAACCTTCACATTGTCACCAGGCATACACATTTCAGCACCACCCAGCAACTTGGTTGAACCAGTCACGTCCGTCGTGCGGAAGTAGAACTGAGGACGATAGCCCGTGAAGAACGGCGTATGACGACCACCCTCTTCTTTGCTCAGGACGTAAACCTCGGCTTCGAATACCGTGTGCGGCTTAATCGAATTATTTGCAGCCAGCACCTGCCCACGCTGAATATCTTCCTTTTTCAATCCCCGCAGCAGCAGGCCAACGTTGTCGCCAGCAATCCCCTGATCCAGAGTTTTTTGAAACATTTCAACGCCGGTCACCGTCGTTTCCTGCGTGTCACGCAGACCAATGATCTGGATCTTTTCGCCGACCTTGACCACCCCGGCCTCAATTCGACCGGTAGCCACCGTTCCGCGACCTTCGATCGAGAACACATCCTCCACTGCCATCATGAACGGCTTGTCAATCGCCCGCTTCGGCTCTGGAATTGAACTATCCAGAGCTTCCATCAGGTTGGTGATGCAGGCGCTGAACTTTTCGTCTGCCGGATTATCCAAAGCCCCACGCGCATTACCCTTAACCAATTTGATGTCGTCGCCAGGGAATCCATACTTAGTCAGCAACTCACGGACTTCCATTTCAACGAGGTCCAACAACTCCAAGTCATCCACGAGGTCGCATTTGTTCAGAAATACAACCAGAGCTGGGACACCCACTTGGCGAGCAAGCAGAATATGCTCCCGGGTCTGAGGCATCGGGCCGTCAGCGGCAGACACCACCAGAATAGCACCATCCATCTGAGCAGCACCGGTGATCATGTTTTTGATATAGTCCGCGTGCCCCGGACAGTCAATGTGCGCGTAGTGGCGATTGGGAGTTTCGTATTCCACATGGCTTGCTGCGATTGTCACGGTCTTCGTGGCGTCGCGCACAGTGCCACCTTTTGCAATGTCCGCATAGGCCTTAACCGTCGCCAAACCCTTGGCAGCCTGAACTGCGAGGATTGCCGCTGTCGTCGTTGTCTTACCATGGTCGATATGACCGATAGTGCCCACATTGACGTGCGGCTTCGTTCGCTCAAAGGTACCCTTTGCCATTACCCCAACTCCAGATCAGTCTGCGCCAGGTCACTACTCGCAGCCCAGCAAAATCAGCTCAAAAAGAACAACTCGGCATCCCCACGCGAGACACCCACACATCACTCACAAGATTCAACTAACACCCTAACTTACAACTCAACCAAGAGCAGAAAAGCTGCTGAAGGGACTTGAACCCTTGACCCCGTCCTTACCAAGGACGTACTCTACCAACTGAGCTACAGCAGCAATCTCCGCGATCAAGCTGCCCCCAGAACGCACAGAGCGGGCGATGGGAATCGAACCCACACAGCCAGCTTGGAAGGCTGGAATTCTACCATTGAACTACGCCCGCATTATTTGGCCAAAATTTTTGCAAGTGGTTTTTATTACTGCATAAATCCGGAATGCCGGTTACCCCCCAAAGCATCAACAAAGCAACCAGCACATAAGATCCCTTAAACAGAAGTCCCACTAGTGGGAAATGGGGGAAACAGGATTCGAACCTGTGAAGGCTTACGCCACCAGATTTACAGTCTGGCCCCTTTGGCCACTCGGGTACTCCCCCCTTTTTTATTTTACCGACCTGATCACCTTCTCAAAAATTCTCCCCAATAAAACGTCGAAATCTTGAGAAAAACAGATCAATTCGTTCGCAGAAGCTAGCGGAGGGACTTGAACCCACAACCACCGGTTTACAAAACCGGAGCTCTGCCAATTGAGCTACACTAGCGCGGACCGCGTGCGTTGGCGAGTTGAGCAGTATAGCAATCAGTTTCCGCCAGGCAAGGCAGATCCCTGAAAGGTCCCAACAACGGGGAGCTCAGCAATTCGCCACTTTGCGGCTTCCCAGATTCGAAGTGGCCGTTCTACGAACATGCCCAACAGCTCTTGAATATAGACATAAATCACATCCTGCCGCCATGTTTTACAGGCCGCATGTTATGGCCCGTCGTTCGAGCCACTGCCACCCAAACAGGAATGAAGTTGCGACCATGCAGAGAAACGCTGCGAAATGCGGTGGCTTCATAGCGATGGGACGACACTCGCGTTAGCGGTGTCGTTGATCGCCAAAAACCAGCCAGTAAAAGGCGATTCAAAGCCGGCCACTCTGAGATCTGAGAATTGAGAGATGCACCGCGCACGATCTGCTCGCTCCCAGCGGCGACTTTTGGATGTCCATTCTGGAGTCGACTGGCCAACCTCCAGTGTTTGAGTAGTTTCACAAAGACGAACGGTACCTCAAACATCATCACTCATTGCACAAAAATCGATCCGCAATGCTGCGGCTCGTGCACGGACGTCCATGATATCGCTCAGCATTCTGGAATGCGGTCTGATTCCCTGCAGCAGGATTGGAGGACCGTTCAGAGTGGATCTTTCGTAAGTAGTACTTTGCCGATCAGCACCTCTGTTCCCGCTGGATGAACGTCGATCGTGGTCATTCATTTAGTGATGATTCCCGTGTGCTCGCTGGTGGTATTCCCGATGGCACACAAATTGCCGCCCCGCGCGGGAAACTTCAACAAGAGTCAACGGAACTCCTGGTCAGAAAATTGATATCAAAGGTGCAACATGCAAAGATATTCACCGATCGGGCCAGGTGTCGGCGTGAGTTCGTCGAAAACTGATTTCGGAAGGGGCAGCATGCAAACATATTTGTCGGAAACACGGTCGAAAGACAACATGGATACCCACCAGAAAGCACTAACGGTCAACCTGGACCCGCGTCGATACGGAACGTTTGCCGAAATCGGAGCGGGTCAGGAAGTAGTGCGGTGGTTTTTTCGGGTGGGAGGCGGAGCCGGGACAATCGCCAAGAGCATGTCGGCCTACGACATGAAAGTCAGTGACGCCATTTACGGTCGGGCCGGTCGATACGTGTGCCGCGAACGATTGCAGGCGATGTTGAATTATGAGCATCAACTCAACCTCGACCGTCTGCGCGATGTTCGCGGTGACAGCAGCACTTTCTTCGCTTTTGCCGACACTGTTGCTGCCCGCGGTTACAAGGGCGGTTCGGAATGCCACGGATGGATGGGTATCAAGTTTCAGGCACATCCCAGGGATGAGGACAGCCAGATTATCATTCACGTCCGGATGCTGGACACTGAAGCGGCTCTGCAACAGGAAGCGCTTGGGATTGTCGGCGTGAATCTGATTTACGGCGCTTTCTCGCTGAATCATGAACCGGAACAGCTTGTCGATTCTTTGCTGGACGGACTATCCACGTCAAGGATTGAGATCGATATGATCGAGTTTGCCGGCATCGCATTCCGGCGAATCGATAACCGCCTGATGAGTCTGAAACTGGTGGAACTCGGCTTGAGCGGAGCGGCGATGTTCGCGGCGAACGGTGAAGTGCTTCAGCCTTCGGAATTTCTTTATCGCAAACCAATTCTTGTCGAACGCGGCAGCTTTCGACCGGTCTGCAACGTCAACGTCGATATGCTTCGCTGTGCGCACGAAAAATTCAGTGAACTGCCTGACGTGCAGGGAAAAGACGTCGCTCAGATCATGGAAATCACGATGCGCAACCTGAAAGCCGAAGGAGAAATCGATCGCCGTGACTTCCTCGCGCGTGCGGATGTGATGGCGGCCTGCGGAATGACGGTGCTCATTTCTGACTACTTCGAATACTACCGACTGGCAGCCTACCTTGCGCGCTATACAAAAGAACGCATCGCCATCACATTGGGAGCGGGCAGCCTGCGCGAACTGTTTGACGAGAAATACTACTCGACACTTGACGGAGGTATCCTTGAATCCTTCGGACGGCTCTTTAAGAACGATCTTAAGATCTACTGTTACCCGTTACTGGATCAGACCACAGGAAAGCTTGTGACTTGCGACAATCTGGAGATCAAGCCGGAACTACAGAAGTTGTACGGCTACCTCCTTGACCGGGGCGGTATTAATCACCTTGACAACTACAATGCCGACTGCCTCAGTATTTTGTCCCGCGAAGTACTCAGAAAAATCAGCAACTGCGACCCCGATTGGGAAAAAATGGTGCCGGAACCTGTTGCTAACGTGATCAAAGAACGGAAGTTCTTCGACTATCAGTGCGATATCGTGAAGCCCATGCCGCGCACGGATTCTCAACACTCGTCATAGTCCCAATTTGCACCGCCGCCGAATTCTAATTCGACTGTCGCCGAACAACAACTAAAAAGTGTAACGAGCTGTGAGCAATATCCTCTCGATCACCGGCGAGCCGCCCGATCCTGCGGTGGTGTGAGCGGCCCGGTTGTCATGCGTTCCAGCGAAAACCAAGGGAGGACTACGCCCTGATGAAAGCGAAATTAACCTTCCCGGTGAGCAACGGGCTAACATCAACGGCTTGGCGGACCGGTGCTGCCATTTGCTGGGGTTCGATCTTGCCAAAGTTGCAAATTTCCTCGAAACTTGATCTCAATCAGCCGGTCATCCGGTGGATGTGGGTCCAAGCAACACAGAATGCCTAGGTGCGTTTACAGATCATGCACTTACTAAAGGCTCTGTAGCTGCCCAGCAAACACCAACGTCAATCATGGGTGAAGAGCGCCAATGCCGACATCTGACAGCTACTTGATTCGCGGTGGAATTGAAGGCCGGGAGCGACTGCGGATCTTGGCCCGTGTCATGTGGCCAACCACGCTTGAACTCCTGAAGAGTGTTCCGCTTGCTGCTGACGCACGATGCCTAGATGTGGGGTGCGGTGGCGGTGACGTCACCCTTGCGCTGAGCCGCATGGTGCCACAGGGGCATGTGACCGGCATCGACTTTGATGCTTCGAAGATATTGCTCGCACAACAGGAAGTAGAAAGTCTCGGAATTTCAAATATCGACTTCAGGGCCGAGGACGTCACGTCGCGCCCCCAGACGGATGACCGGTATGATTTCATCTATGTTCGCTTTGTCCTGACCCACCTTCGCGATCCCGCAGCAGCCCTGAGCCGATTTTACGGCCAGCTCAAGCCGGGCGGCATGCTGGCCGTGGAGGACATCGATTTTGGCGGGCACATCTGCCATCCGCCTTCAGCCGCCTATGACAGGTATGTTGAGCTGTATTGCCAAACCGCAAGGGCTCGTGAATGCGATCCGTGCATCGGGCCGCGGTTGCCCAGCCTCCTTCAATCGGCGGGCTTCTCGGATGTAATTGTCGGCATTGTCCAGCCTTCCGGCATTTCTGGCGAGGTGAAGCTCATTGCGGCGATTACCTTCGACGCGATTGCAGAAGCCGCGCTCAAGAGCGGGCTCGATACATCCGAAAATCTCGGGGCGACGTCGGACGCACTTTATGAATTCGCGCGGCAGAAGGGAAGCTTCATGAGCCTGCCAAGAATATTCCAGTGCAGTGGCGCAAGGCGGCACTGACGGATCGTCGCGTGAACAGATGCAACCAGCCCTGCCATTGCAGGTGCCGAAACCGCTGAAGTCATTTGCCGACAACCTTCTCAAGAAACTTCGGCAGAAAATCTCGCCAGAGTCTCCATTCGTGTCCGCCTTCGGTTTTAAAATATTCATGCTTCACACCGGCGGTTCGAAGTTGTTCGACAAAGAAGTCGTTCTTTTTCACCGTGCTTTCATCCTTGTCGCCAACCGGAATCCAGAGATGCTTTAGTTTGTTTGCAGCGGGCTCAGGGCCGGACAGCGACGGATAGCGCAGCAACAAATCTTCGGTACTCAACTCCGGCGTTGCAGCACTGAACGCGCCGATCGACGAGAACATGGCGATATGCCTGAGTCCCGTATTCAGAGCATGTCCGCCGCCCATCGACAGGCCAACAATCGACCGGCCAGCCGCATCGGTTCGAACGTTGTGGTTCTGTTCGACAAACGGCAGCAGATCGTGCGTGATATCCTTTTCAAGCAGTTCTTGGTTGACTTCAAAATAGTTTTTCGGACGATCGCGAATATCAAGTGGCTCCGGATGACCATCCGGCATGACGATCACGACTGGCTCAATGCGACCGGCTGCGATCAGGTTGTCAGCGATGTTGTGAGCGCGACCGCCGTCGATCCACGCAATTTCATTGTCTCCGTAACCGTGCAACAGCAGCACTAGGGGATACTTCCTGGCGTTGGCAGAATCATATCCGGGAGGCGTGTAGATCATCACGGGCCGCGAATGACCGACACTGACCGACGGATAGATCATGCGATGAATCGTGCCATGAGGAACATCTGCAAACTCAGTTAATCGCGGAGGCGTTCCGGGGATTTCGACCATGCTCACGATGGTCAGCCATTTCTTCATCAGACGATTCGACGGATCATTCATCGCCGTGCCGTCCACGACAAAGGTATAGTCGTAGATCTGAGGCACCAGCGGTTCACTGGTGCCTTCCCAGACTCCGTCCGCATTCATGACCATCGGTATCTTTTTCCCGTCAAGCGACACATCGACCTCGGCGGCCTTCGCCGCTCGCAACCGCAGCGTGACTCGACCGTCGGCGTGCACTTCAGGCGACTTAACAGGCTGGGCGCACGCATCTGTTGCCAGGCAGCCTGCGACTATAACTGAGAAAACAACGTACCTAACGGTGCGGTGAATGTGGCTTGAAAACACGAATATGAATTCCTCGAGTAAGGGTTCGCGGCTCTGATTTTCTTTTCGATTCTGCTGGATAATCCTACCGAAGATGTGTGTCAGCAAACTTCAGGTACTGCTCCCAGTCGTATTCCGTCACGTCATGCGCACCAGTTCGAATATGATACGCGACATCAGCCTGCACAGGTGAGTTGACCGCGGGCATCTGGTCCGATTCGAAGACTTGCCTGCCGAACAATCGAAAGGCCGGACCAGCATGATAGAGGGACAGATATTCGCCGTAGGGATCTGCCCATCTGTCTTCCTCAGCACTTGCCACATACACCGGTCGTGGTGCACTGAGCGCAATAAGCATGTGATTGTCCACAGGCATTTCCGCTTCGTTGTTGTTGTACTTGCGATGATTGATACAGAACCAGTGAGGGAACGCCGTATTGATCCGACTGACAGTTTCGCCGAATATTCGTTTGTCCAGTGCCGCGCCGCCGCACCCGGATTCATTGGCGATCACCATGGCAAATCGCTGATCTGTCGCACCCGTCCAGAGCGACGTTTTGCCCAACCGCGAATGCCCGAAAACGGCAACTTTCTTGGCATTGATCGTGCTGTCCGATTCAAGCACATCCAGCGCGCGACTTAAACCCCACGCCCACGCACTGATCGAACCGCCCGCATTCGCAGCACGCGGTGAATCACCTTTTCCAAACAATGCATGAATCCCATTCTGGAATCCATCATCGAAGTCCGGATCCACATCACCATAGTAGATCGTGACAAGTCCATAACCACGGCCGACGATCTCCGGAACGGACCAGCGACTGGCCGATCCGCTGCGCGAGGCATCCCTTGCCTTGTGGTCTTCAATCCCCAGTTCCTTCCTGTTGAGAACCCATGATTCCGTCAGGTGAATGCGAGGATCTTTCTCGAGCATGTGGTTCCCGTCAAAGTTGTAACCCATAAACGCAGGGACTGGCTCGGTGGCTCCGGCAGGCGTATAGATCAGCAAATCCATCTGCGGCCCGTGGTCGTCATCAGAAAAATAAACCGTGACTTCCCGACGCAGTGCCCTGCCCTCCAGTGCATCCGGTACGGATGACCGAATTTTCGTGCGGAGAGGAATTTTTCCCGCTGGCAAAGTCCCGAACACATGCTCTTCGAACATGCGCAGGATTTCTGGCCGGCGCTTCGTATTCCAGACATCGATAGAATCGACCAACGTGCCGTCTTCGCACTTCAAGAGTTCCGGCAGTGTATACGGAGGCACTTTCGATTCGTCATAGTTGAATTCTTCCGCACTCAGCTTAGATAGACTCCGGAAGTTGATCAACAAAAGGCAGAAGGCGAATCCAAGTCCAGACCAAAGGCGGTTGCGATGATCGATACCAAACATGTAAAGTTTCTCCGGCAGGAACGGCAAGGATATTTGTTGAGCAGCAGCGAAAGCCCGGGCAGCATGGCGAAATTCTGAAAGAACTCATGTGTCTGATCTTTCTTTGTAACGCTGTCCTGTAGAATACGATTATTTTGTTGAATGGACAGATTCGTTAGCTGTGTCCAAAGACTCTCCGGGTCGAACGCGATTTCTGTAGCTTGGACATTCATGTCCGAGTTTGCCGTCGAAAATCATTCGCGAACCAGCCAGTATTGTGCTGCTATGTCCGCTCAACTGACGACGGACATGAATGTCCATCCTACATAAGAACACCTGAAAGTTTAAGTATGTCGTTCAAGTGTGTTTATGATTTTGATGTCGTCGTTGTTGGCGCAGGTCATGCGGGTACTGAAGCGGCCCTCGCTGCAGCGAGGATCGGCGCAAAGACAGCGCTACTGACGATGAATTGCGACACGGTCGCGCAGATGAGCTGCAATCCGGCGATCGGAGGAATTGCCAAGGGCCAGATTGTCCGCGAAATCGATGCGCTCGGCGGCGAAATGGGCCGCGTGATTGATGCCACCGGGATTCATTTCCGGATGCTCAACAGTGGCAAAGGTCCTGCCATGCACAGTCCGCGGGCTCAGGCGGACAAAAAAGCGTATCAGTT